>JAOPWJ010000258.1 GCA_025965715.1 Blastococcus sp.
ACCTGCTCGCCGCCTCCCTGGCCGCGGGCGCCTGGACCGTGCCCCCGCAGCGCGACGCCGAGCAGCGCTGCGTGCCCGAGCGCACCGGTCGGCTCGGGCAGGACACCGCGCTGCTGCCCGCGGGGGCGACGTCGCTGGTGCTCTGCCGGGTGGCGGGCGACGGCGTCGTGCGTCGGACGGCCACGGACGCGCAGCGCGCGCTCGTCGAGGACGTCCTGGCCGAGCCGGTCGCGGTGCCGTCCAGCGGAGGCTGCGACGGCGGGGGCGACCTGCACGAGCTGGTGGCGCGCTACCCGGAGGGCCCGCCCGTCCTGGTGCGCTTCCTCGACCGCTGCCGGCCCGACGTCGACAACGGCTCGCTGGCCGCGCAGCTCGACGCCGCTGACAGCGCCCGGCTGCAGGCGATGCTGACGGCGGTGTTCGAGGGCGGCTAGACCTGCTGCTGCCGTGCCCGGGCGGCGAGCTCGGCGCCCAGGACGCCGGACTGCTGCGGCGTCAGCTGCAGCGCCTGCTCGGTGACCAGGCGCAGCAGGGCGGGGTCCTCGCGCTGGACCTCGCTGCTCTGCAGCAGCACCGTGCCGGCGCCGGTGAAGTCGTACTGCCGCTCCTCGCCCGACGCCCGCCCGAACGCGCCCTGCAGCGCGCCGCGCAGGCTGGCCATCATCCACTGCGCGTCGTGGTGCACGGCAGGGCTCGGGCAGTCGGCCCAGCCCAGCAGCGCCTCCGGGTCGGCGCGGAACGGCGGCTCGACGAAGATGACCGGCCCGTTGCTGCTGGCGAGGAACGTGCCCGTGCCCAGCAGGGTGACGAAGCCGGGCACGATCGACTGCTTGAGCTCCAGGGTCGGCGCGAAGCCCAGCAGGTTCGTGGCCCGCACGGTGAGGTTGCCCTCCGCCAGGTCGAAGCTGTTGACGTCGAACCCGCGGTCCGCGAGCAGCACGACGCCGTTGCCCTCGGCCACCACCCAGTCCTGCACGTACAGCGGGCTGGAGAAGCTGGCGGCCGCCCAGGCCTGCCGCGAGGCGAAGGCGGTGACGGCGTCGAACCGGACGTCGCCGTAGTAGGCGATCATCGCGCCCTTCTGCACGAACCAGGAGCCCGCGAGGCGGACGCTGTAGCAGTACGGGTTGACGTTGTCGACGTCCGGCAGGGACGACGCGCTCCAGGTCTTCACGCCTTCACCTTCTGCTCCGAGGCCTGCACCCAGACGGTGCCCGTGCCGGTGACGTGGATCTGGAAGGCCTCGCCGCTGCCGCGGCCCACCGCCTCGCGCCAGCCGACCTTGGCCGACAGGTCGAGCGACAGCTGGCCCTTCGAGGCGACGTAGGCCTGCGGGTCGACGCCGACCGTCTCGCCGGGCTGCACCTGCAGGGGGAACGCCCCGCCGTGCGACAGCAGCGCGACTTGCCCGACGCCGTTGACCTGGGTGGTGAACAGCCCCTGGCCGGTGGCCATCCCGCGCACCATGGCCTTGAGCCCGCCCTGGCCGAGGAACTGCACGGAGGTCTGCAGCGCGGCGTCGTGCACGAGCAGGCGGTCGGCCTCCACCAGGAGGGGGGCGCTGCCGTCGAGGTCGAGCACCGTCACATGCAGGCCGCGGTGCCCGAACAGCGCCTTGCCGTCGCCGGTGGACGCCATCATCGGCACGGACTCGCTCGCGAGAGCCGCGCCGACCATCCCGCCCACCCCCGTGCCCTGGCCGTGCACGGGCGCGAAGGCCACCCGGCCGCTGTAGCCGAGCATCGCGCCGCGCCGGGAGAGCACGGGCCGCTGCCCGGTGACGTCGACCGCCACGACCTTGCTGTTGAGCAGCTCGTAGGCCATGTCAGCGCTCCGCGGGCTGGACGAGGACGGTGCCGGCACCGTCGAAGCGGATCGAGAACGGCTCGCCGGAGCCCTCGCCGACCAGGCTCTTCCACGAGACGCCCGACACGAACGACGTCGACAGCTGGCCGCGGGAGGCGATGAAGGCGTCGGGGTCGACCACGAGCGGCTGGCCGGGCGCCACCTCGAGCGCGATGAGCGGGCCCTCGCTCATGAGCGCGACCTGCCCCTGGCCCGACACCGTGGTGGTGGCGAGGCCCTGGCCCGAGCTGATGCCGGACATGCCGGCGAACTTCACGTCGAGCGTGAGGCCCGGGCTCACGGCGAGCAGCGACTCGGACTCGACCGACAGGGTGTCGCCGACCAGGTCGACGACGGCCACCTGCCGCGCCTCCACCGCCAGGTACGCGGTGCCAGAGCCGCTGCACTCCATGAGCGAGACCGACTCCCCGGCCACCCGGCGCTTCAGCGCCGCGCGCATGCCGTCGCCCCCGCCGGCTCCTGCGTGCTTGAACTGCACCGCGCCGGTGAAGGCCACCATCGACCCGGTCACGGCGCGCACCGCGTCGCCGTGCAGCTGCACCTGCAGCACGCGCCCGTCCGCCGTCAGCGTCGCCACGAAGGACCTCCCTCTCCTGGGGCGCACCGTAGGGCCTCCGGGGTGACAGGACTGCCAGACTCTCCCCATGACGACGCTCGACGCGCCCTGGAGCCCGGACACCCACGAGGTCACCAACCAGGTGCCGCCGCTGGTCGGGCACGACGTCGCCGAGGACCCGGCCCTGCTCGCCGGCCTCGAGCGCGAGGGCGCGGGCTGGTCCGCCGACGACCTGCACCGGCTCGGCCGCCTGGCCGGCAGCGAGGAGGCGCAGCGCTGGAGCGACGAGGCCAACCGGGTCGAGCCCCGCCTGCGCACCCACGACCGGTACGGCCACCGGATCGACGAGGTCGAGTTCCACCCGTCGTGGCACGCGCTCATGGACACCGCCGTCAGCGCGGGGCTCGCCGGCGCGGCCTGGTCCGACCCGCGTCCCGGGGCGCACGTCGCGCGCGCTGCGGCCTCCTACACCTGGGGCCAGGTGGAGGCCGGGCACGGCTGCCCGGTGTCCATGACCTACGCCGTCGTCCCGGCCCTGCGCAGCTCTCCCGACCTGGCCGCGCAGTACGAGCCGCTGCTCACCAGCCGCGTCTACGACCCGGGCCTGCGGACGCCGTCGACCAAGCAGGGCCTGCTGGCCGGCATGGGGATGACCGAGAAGCAGGGGGGTTCCGACGTCCGGGCGGGCACGACGACGGCCACCCCCGCCGGCGACGGCACCTACCGGCTGCGCGGCCACAAGTGGTTCACCAGCGCCCCGATGTGCGACCTGTTCCTGGTGCTCGCCCAGGCGCCCGGCGGGCTCTCCTGCTTCCTGGTCCCGCGGATCCTCCCCGACGGCGCCCGCAACGTGTTCCGCATCCAGCG
>JAOPWJ010000230.1 GCA_025965715.1 Blastococcus sp.
CCGGCGAGCTGCTTGGCCGCGGCTGCCGGGTCGACCTGTACCTCGTCGACGAAGAGGAAGCCGAGGAGTCCGACGGCCTCCGAGAGCACGATCATGCGCTCCTGGGCCATCGGGGCGATCGCGGTCAGCACTGCGGCCTGATCGGGGGTCGGCGGCTCCTGCACGAGCCCGGCAGCGGCGAGGAACGGCACCACCGCGGCGATGAAGTCCTCGACCGGCAGGGCACGGAGGTGGGTGGCGTTGATCGCCTCGGCCTTCTTCAGGTCGAAGCGCGCAGGGTTGGCGCTCACCCGCGTCACGTCGAAGGCCTCGACCATCTCGGCCATGGAGAAGATGTCGCGGTCCTCGGCGATCGACCAGCCCAGCAGCGACAGGTAGTTGGCGAAGCCCTCCGGCAGGAACCCCCGCTCGCGATAGACGTCGAGGTTGGACTGCGGATCCCGCTTGGACAGCTTCTTGCTGCCCTCCCCCGTGACGTAGGGCAGGTGCCCGAACCGCGGGGTGCCCTGCGCGACGCCGATGTCGGTGAGCGCACCGTAGAGCGCGAGCTGCCGCGGAGTGGAGGGCAGCAGATCCTCCCCGCGCAGCACATCGGTGATCTGCATCAGGGCGTCGTCCACCGGGTTGACGAACGGGTACAGCGGCGCGCCGTTGCCCCGCACGAGGACGAAGTCGGGCACGGATCCGGCCGCGAAGCGGACCTCGCCGCGCACGAGGTCGGTCCAGACCAGGTCCTCGTCGGGCATCTTCAGCCGCAGCACCGGGTCGCGGCCCTCGGCACGGAAGGCGGCCTTCTGGGCGTCGGTGAGGAAACGGTCGTGGTTGTCGTAGCCGAGCTTGGGGTCCTGGCCGGCCGCCCGGCGGCGGGCGTCGACCTCCTCGTTGCTGGAGAAGGACTCGTAGGCGTGCCCGGCGGCCAGCAGCGACGCTGCCACCTCGCGGTAGATGTCGGAGCGCTCGGACTGCCGGTAGGGGCCGTGCGGGCCGCCGGCCTCGGGGCCCTCGTCCCAGTCCAGACCGAGCCAGCGCAGGGAATCGAGGATGTGCCGGTAGGACTCCTCGGAGTCGCGGGCGGCGTCGGTGTCCTCGATGCGGAAGACGAAGGTGCCCCCCGTGTGCCGGGCGTGCGCCCAGTTGAACAGCGCCGTCCGCATGAGCCCCACGTGGACCGTGCCCGTCGGGGACGGGCAGAACCGGGTGCGCACGGCGCCGGCCGGAAGGCTCATCGCCCGCCGCCTGCCGTGGAGGCGGCCTCGGCGGCGGTCACCGTGTTGGACAGCGTGCCCAGTCCCTCGATGCTGACGTCGACCTTCTGGCCGGGGTTGATCGGCCCGACCCCCGAGGGCGTACCGGTGAGGACGACGTCGCCGGGCAGCAGCGTCATGACCTGCGAGATGTAGGAGATGAGCGTCGGGACGTCGAAGATCAGCTGGCTGGTGCGGCCCTGCTGACGGCGCTCGCCGTCGACGTCGCAGGTGACCTCCAGGTCGGCGGGGTCGAGGCCGAGGGCGCCGAGGTCGGTCTCGATCCACGGGCCGATCGGGCAGAAGGAGTCGAAGCCCTTGGCGCGGGTCCACTGCCCGTCGCTCTTCTGCATGTCCCGCTCGGTGACGTCGTTGCCGATCGTGTAGCCGAAGATGCTGGCCGCGGCCTGCTCCGGCGTGACGTTGCGCGCGCCGCGGGCGCCGATGACGACCGCCAGTTCGGCCTCGTGGTGCACGTTCGTGCTGCCCGGCGGGATCCGGATGGCGTCGCCGGGGCCGATCACCGAGGTGGAGGGCTTGAGGAAGAGCAGCGGCTCCTTCGGGGCGTCGCCGGTGTTCATCTCCGCGATGTGGGCGGCGTAGTTCTTGCCGACGCACACCACCTTGCTCGGCAGGATCGGCGACAGCAGCCGGACGTCGGCCTGCGGGTACCGCTGACCGGTGAAGGAGATCCGGCCGAAGGGGTGGCCCTCGATCTGGGCGACCTGGCCGTCTCCGTCGAGGACGCCGAAGGACATGCCCTGGGGGGAGGCGAAACGAACGATGCGCACGTCCCGAGGTTAGTCGCGCCGTTCCCTGCCTACCTTCGCCCCCATGGCCTGCAGATCCAGCGAGCTCGTCGTCGACAGCCGGGACCCGGAGGCGCCGACCGCCTTCTGGGCCGGATTCGGCGGCGCGGCGCCCACGCTGGTGGTGGCCGCGGTGGCCGGCCCGACCCCGGGCAGGCGTCGCCTGCACATCGACGTCGACGCCACCGACCGCGGCCGGGACGCCGAGCTGCAGCGGCTGCTGGAGCTGGACCCACTGTGAAGGAGTTCTCGTGATCCTGATCGTCGTGAAGTTCCCCGTCCGGCCCGACCGCGCCGAGGAGTGGTCGGGCGTGGCCGCCGACTACGCCCGTGCGGTGCAGGCCGAGGAAGGCAACCTGTTCTTCGAGTGGTCCCGGAGCCTCGAAGAGCCCGACACCTTCGTCTGCGTGGAGGGCTTCCGCGACGCGTCGGCCGGGGCGTCCCACGTCGGCACCGACGCGTTCAAGCGGTTCGTCGACTCGGCACCCGATCTGGTCGCCGCGCAGCCGCAGATCATCTACGTCGACGCCCCCGACGTCTCCGGCTGGGGACCGATGGGCGAGATCCGGCCCCGCTGACGCCTCGGCTGCGGCGTCAGCGCATCGAGGCGTAGGTGAGGGCATCGACGAGGGCGTGCCAGGAGGCCTCGACGATGTTGTCGTGCACCCCCACGGTGGTCCACTCCCCCACCCCGTCGGTCGAGGTGATGAGCACGCGGGTGGTCGCGCTCGTGCCGCCCTTCCAGCCGAGGATGCGCACCTTGTAGTCGGCCAGCGAGACCCCGGCCAGCTCCGGGTGCCGGGTGACGAGGGCCTGGCGCAGGGCGTTGTCCAGGGCGTTGACCGGGCCGTTGCCCTCGGCCGTGCAGATGACCCGCTCGGCGGTGCCGTTCCCGTTCGGGAGGTGCACCTTCACGGTCGCCTCGCTCACCACGACGCCGTTGCCCCAGTGCTCGACCGACGTCTTGTAGCTCTCCAGCTCGAACAGCGGGGTGGGGGCGCCGGGGAGCTGTGCCCGGAGCAGGAGCTCGAAGGAGGCGTCGGCGGCCTCGAAGGACCACCCGTCGGCCTCGAGCACCTTGACCCGGTCGACGACCCGGCCGATCGCGTCGGCCTGACCCGCGAGGTCGACGCCGAGCTCGCGGCCCTTGAGCTCGATCGAGGCACGGCCGGCCATCTCGGTCACCAGGATGCGCATGTCGTTGCCCACGAGCGCGGGGTCGAGGTGGTTGTAGAGCTCCGGGCTGACCTTGATCGCGCTGGCGTGCAGCCCCGCCTTGTGCGCGAACGCCGACGCCCCGACGAAGGGCTGGTGGGCGTCGGGCGCAATGTTCGCGAGCTCGGCGATGGCGTGACTGACCCGCTGCAGCTCCGGCAGGCACTCGGCCGGCACCACGGCCAGACCCATCTTGGTCACCAGGTTGCCGATCAGGGCGAAGGTGTCGGCGTTGCCGGCCCGCTCGCCGTAGCCGTTGGCGGTGCCCTGCACGTGCGTCACTCCGGCTTCGACGGCCGCCAGCGAGTTCGCGACCGCGCAGCCGGTGTCGTCCTGGCAGTGGATGCCGAGCCGCCCGGTGGTCCGGGCGCGGACGTCCGCGACGACGCGCCCGATCCCCATGGGAAGCATCCCGCCGTTGGTGTCGCACAGGACGCCGACCTCGGCGCCGGCCGCGAACGCCGTCTCCAGCACCCGCACGCCGTAGTCGGGGTCGTGCGTGTAGCCGTCGAAGAAGTGCTCGCAGTCGAGGAAGACGCGGCGGCCGTGTCCGACGAAGAAGGCGACCGTGTCGGCCACCATCGCGAGGTTCTCCTCCAGGGTGGTGCGCAGCGCCTCGTGCACGTGCCGGACGTCGGACTTCGCGACCAGGCAGACGATCGGCGTCTCGGCGTCGAGCAGCGCGCGCACCTGCGGGTCCTCCTCGACCCGGACGCCGGCCTTGCGGGTGGCGCCGAACGCGACCAGCTGCGCGTGACGGAGCTTGAGCTCGGTGCGGGCGCGGGAGAAGAACTCGGTGTCCTTGGGCAGCGCACCCGGCCAGCCACCCTCGATGAAACCGACCCCGATCTCGTCCAGCAGTCGGGCCACGGCGAGCTTGTCGGCCACGGAGTAGCTGACGCCCTCACGTTGGGCGCCGTCGCGCAGGGTGGTGTCGAAGACATGGAAGTCGGGAGTGGTCTCGGTCGCTGTCATGGGGCTCTCCAGGTACGGAACTCGGCCCGAACACGAAAAAGACCCCCCGGGTACGGGAGGTCTGCGCGCAGTCGGGGTGGTGACTGCGCGCTAGCTGATGATGATCGTGCCGGTGCTGTGCATCGACACAATCAAAGCACGCCGCGGCACCGAGCGGCCGGTCACGTGGCCGGAAACGGCGCACGCGACGTCGTCCCCACCCCAGACTGCTGGCGTGATCCCTCCCGGATGGACCCCCGGAGGGCGTGCCGCCGGCGAGCGCGTCGGCCGGCTCTCGCCGGACGGCGCCCGGACCGGGTCATCGCCTGTCTCCTCACCGGGGCGCCGCTCGGCCCTCCGTCCGCACCGCACGCCGCTCGAGCACCGCTCGCCGCGCGGGGTCCCACCGCCCTCCACCGCAGCCCGGCTGGCGCTGGCACCCCGTGGTGCCGGTCGAGGTCTCTCCCCGTCGATGTGAGCCCCGTCGGTCCCGCGGGCTTGCCGGTTCTCAGCCGGAGGCGAGGGCCGCGAGCCGGTCGCCGACGTCGGTGGTGCGCACCGGCCCCTCGGGCCGGCGGGTGGAGAGGTCGAAGGCGACGGCGGCGTTGACCTTCTTCGCCTGGTCGCTGCGGCCGAGGTGCTCCAGCAGCAGTCCCACGGACAGCACCGTGGCGGTCGGGTCGGCGATGCCCTGCCCGGCGATGTCGGGCGCCGAACCGTGCACCGGCTCGAACATGCTGGGGTTGGTGCCGGAGACGTCGAGGTTCCCGCTCGCGGCAAGGCCGATGCCACCGGTCACGGCGGCCGCGACGTCGGTGACGATGTCGCCGAACAGGTTGTCGGTGACGATGACGTCGTAGCGCCCGGGGTCGGTGATGAAGAACATCGAGGCGGCGTCGACGTGCTGGTAGGCGAGGGTGACCTCGGGAAACTCGGGGGCCACCTCCTCCACGACCCGCGACCACAGCCCGCCGGCGAAGGTGAGCACGTTGGTCTTGTGGATCAGGGTCAGGTGCTTGCGCGGGCGGCCGACGGCCCGCTCGAAGGCGTAGCGCACCACCCGCTCCACGCCGAAGGCGGTGTTGAGCGAGACCTCCGTCGCCACCTCGTGGGGGGTGTCCTTGCGGAGCACCCCGCCGTTGCCGACGTAGGGCCCCTCGGTGCCCTCGCGGACGCAGAGCATGTCGATGGCCCCCGGGGCGGCCAGCGGGCTGCTCACGCCGTCGTAGAGCTTCGCCGGGCGCAGGTTCACGTGGTGGTCCAGCTCGAACCGCAGGCGCAGCAGCAGCCCTCGCTCCAGGATGCCCGGCGGGACGCTCGGGTCGCCGATCGCGCCCAGCAGGATCGCGTCGTGCCCGCGCAGCTCCTCGATCA
Organism: Blastococcus sp.; assembly: GCA_025965715.1. Taxonomy (GTDB): domain Bacteria; phylum Actinomycetota; class Actinomycetes; order Mycobacteriales; family Geodermatophilaceae; genus Blastococcus_B. The sequence goes on from JAOPWJ010000230.1 coordinate 5,597, forward strand.
CCGTGTCGGGCAACAGCTCACCCGTGCGCTGCCAGCGCATGGCTCCCAGGTCGTAGTGCGTGGGCTCGACGTCGGGTGCGACCTCCCCGAGGACCTTGAGGCCCTCGGCCACCACCTCGGGACCGATCCCGTCTCCAGCGATCACTGCCAGGCGCATGGGGAACGACCCTAGGTCAGGCGGTGTGGAGGTCGGCGGCCCGGGCTTCGCGCGCACCGATCCGACCCGCGATGTCGCCGAGCAGCTCCGCCGGGACACGCCCGTCGACGGTCACGGCCATCAGCGCCTCGCCACCGCGGGTGGTGCGGCTGACCTGCGCCCCGGCGATGTTCACGCCCGCCTCGCCGAGCGCGGCGCCGACCGTGCCGACGACGCCGGGACGGTCGGTGTAGATGAAGAAGAGCAGGTAGCCGGACAGATCCAGGTCGATGTCGAAACCGTCGACCTCCGTCAGCTTCGGCACCTGGTTCTTGCCGAACAACGTGCCGGAGACGGTGACCTGGGTGCCGTCGGCCATCGCACCGCGCACGGTGATCAGGTTGCGGTAGTCGGGGCTCTCGACATCGCTGGACAGCGAGACCTCCAGGCCGCGCTGCTCGGCCAGGAGCGGCGCGTTCACGTAGGTCACCTGCTCCTCCACGACGTCGGAGAAGACGCCCTTGAGCACGGCGAGCTGCACGACCGACACGTCGAACTCCGCGATCTTGCCGCGCACCTCGACGTTCACCGACTGGGCCAGCCCCCCGGCGACCGCGGTGAACACCCGGCCGAGCTTCTCGGCCAGCGGCAGGCCGGGACGCACGTCCTCCGCGACGATCCCGCCGGCCTGCACGTTGACCGCGTCGGGCACGAACTCCCCCTGCAGCGCCAGGCGCACCGAGTGGGCGACGGCGGTGCCGGCCTTGTCCTGCGCCTCGGTGGTCGAGGCGCCCAGGTGGGGGGTGACCACGGTGTTCGGCAGCCCGAACAGCGGGCTGTCGGTGGTGGGCTCCTTGGCGTACACGTCGATCCCCGCGGCACCGACCTGGCCAGAACGCAGGGCGTCGGCCAGCGCGGCCTCGTCGACCAGGCCACCGCGGGCGGCGTTGACGATGATCACGCCCTTCTTGGTGGTGGCCAGCTCCGGGGCGCCGATGAGGCCCAGGGTCTCGGGGGTCTTCGGCAGGTGGATCGTGATGAAGTCCGACTCGCGCAGCAGCTCTTCGAGCGAGACCAGCCGGACGCCGAGCTGAGCGGCACGGCCCGGCTGGATGTAGGGGTCGTAGGCGATGAGGGTGACGCCGAACGCGGCCAGCCGCTGGGCCACCAGGACGCCGATGCGCCCGAGGCCGACGACACCGACGGTCTTGTCGGTGACCTCGACGCCCATGAACTTCGACCGCTTCCAGGTGCCTTCCCGCAGCGACGCGTCGGCGGCCGGGATCTGGCGCGCGGCTGCGAGCAGCAGGGCGACGGCGTGCTCGGCAGCGCTGACGATGTTCGACGTGGGCGCGTTCACCACCATGACGCCGCGCTCGGTGGCGGCGGCGACGTCGACGTTGTCCAGCCCGATCCCGGCCCGTGCGACCACCTTGAGGTTCGGGGCGGCAGCCAGCGCCTCGGCGTCGATCTGGGTGGCGCTGCGGATCATCACCGCGGCGGCGTCGGCGAGAGCCGGGAGCAGGGCCGAGCGGTCGGCACCGTCGACATGACGGATCTCGACCGCGGAGCCCAGCACCTCCAGGACGCTCGGGGCAAGCTCTTCGGCGATCAGGACGACGGGCAGGGTCCCCGGCACATTGGCTGTCACGGGGCAACAGCCTAGGGAGCCCACCCAGTGGGACGACACCGCACCCGGCGGGAGCGCCGTCCTTGTGCCGACCGGAAGCCCCCGACATCCTGACCGGTACGAGTCGGGACCGCCGGCGCCGACGGAGGAGACCATGAGCCAGTCCGACGACCAGGGCCGTTCCGGAGCCACCCCCTACGGGCAGGAGCCCGCCGGCGGACCGCCCTACGGGCAGCCGCAGAACGATCCCCAACAGTACGGCCAGCAGCCGTACGGACAGCCACCGTACGGACAGCCGCAGCCGTACGGCCAGCAGCCCGGCTACCCCCAGCAGTACGGACAGCCGCCGCAGTACGGGCAGCCCCAGCAGTACGGGCAGGAGCAGTACGGACAGCCCCAGCAGTACGGGCAGGAGCAGTACGGACAGCCGCAGCAGTACGGGCAGTACGGGACCTCCGCGGTGCCCGCCCGGCCCGCGGGCGTCACGACGGCTGCGGTGTTCGGCTTCATCTTCGGCGCCCTGGGGATACTCGCCACCCTCGCCCTGATCTTCCTGGGCGCAGTCGCCGGAGGAGCCGCCGGCGATGCCGAGAATCTCGTCCCCGGGTTCGGCTCGGCCCTGGGCGCGGCAGCCGGCGTCGTCTTCGCGCTCGCCGTCGTGGCTCTCGCCTGGACCGTGGTGACCATCTGGGGCTCGGTCCAGGCCCTCTCGGGGCGCAGCCGGGTCATGCTGCTGGTGGCCGGGTCCATCTCGGTCTTCACGACCGGGATCTCGTTCTTCGGCAGCCTCGGCGACGACACCTCCACGGCCGGCGGCGTGATCGTGTCGCTGATCTTCTTCGCGATGGCGATCGCGATCGTCGTGCTGCTGTCGATGAAGCCGGCGGCGGGCTTCTACGCCGCCCACCGCGCTCGTCGCGGCCACTGACCGGCGCGGTATCCGAGAGCACGCGGAAAGCTCTCCATCGCGGGGGCCGAAGCCCTATGCTCCGCCCCCGGTCCGCCCCCGGTCCGCCACCCGGCGACACGGTTGCCTAGGAGGAAGTTGCCCATGTCCACCCCCACGCCCGGTTCCGACCCCGACTACCCGCAGGGTGGTGCCCCGCAGGGACAGCCCGGTTGGGGCGCGCCACAGCAGCCCGCCCAGGGGTACGGCGCTCCGGCGCCCAACTGGTCCAGCGAGCCGGCCGGCTACGGCGGAGCCGGCCCGCAGCGGCCGGGGCAGGTGACCGCCGCGGCCGTCATCGGCATCGTCATCGGCGGGCTGAGCACCCTGATCTACCTGCTCGCGCTCATCACCATCGGCACGTACTTCTCCTTCGACGCCTTCCTGGGCATCCTCGTGCTGCTGTCGCTGGCCGCCGGCGTGGTCGTCCTCGTCGGTGGCATCCAGGCGCTGCAGGGCAAGTCCCCCCGCCTCCTGCTGCTGGGCAGCTACGCCTCGATCGTGGTGTCGCTGCTCTACCTGGTGTGGGCAGCCATCAGTGGCTGGGGCTTCGACTTCTCCAGCCTGCTCAGCTTCGTGCTGCCGGGCCTGATCGTGTTCCTCCTTCTCCAGCCCACGGCCAAGCAGTACTACGCCTCCCGGGGCATCGGCTACTGACACCCCAACGCAGAACGGCCCCCGCTGCGCTGCAGCGGGGGCCGTTCTGCGATTGCGGGTCGTTCAGCTCCGGGCGGCGGTCCCGGTGTAGTCGTCGGACGCCGACACCCAGCTCATCAGGCCGCGCAGCTTGCGCCCGGTCTCCTCGATCGGGTGCGCCTCGGCGGCGGCCCGCTTCGCCTTGAAGTCCGGCGCGCCGGCGTCCTGGTCGGCGATGAAGGCGGCGGCCCATGAGCCGTCCTTGATCGCCGCGAGCACCTCGCCCATCGTCTCCTTGACGCGGGCGTCGATCACCTTCGGGCCGGAGGTGTAGTCGCCGTACTCGGCGGTGTCGGACACCGACCAGCGCTGCTTGGCGATGCCGCCCTCGTACATCAGGTCGACGATCAGCTTGAGCTCGTGCAGGCACTCGAAGTAGGCGATCTCGGGCTGGTACCCGGCCTCGGTGAGGGTCTCGAAGCCGGCGGTGACCAGCGCGGACATACCGCCGCAGAGCACGGCCTGCTCACCGAAGAGGTCGGTCTCGGTCTCCTCGGCGAAGGTCGTCTTGATGACGCCGGCCCGGGTGCCGCCGATGCCCTTGGCGTAGGACAGCGCGAGCTGCTGGGCCGCCCCGCTGGCGTCCTGCTCGACGGCGATCAGGCAGGGCACGCCCTTGCCGTCGCTGAACTCGCGGCGCACCAGGTGACCGGGGCCCTTGGGGGCGACCATCGCCACGTCGACGCCGGCCGGCGGCTTGATGTAGCCGAAGCGGATGTTGAACCCGTGGCCGAAGAACAGCGCGTCGCCGTCCTGCAGGTTCGGCTCCACCGACTCGGCGTAGAGGCTGCGCTGCACGTGGTCCGGCGCCAGGATCATGACCAGATCGGCCTCCGCGGCGGCCTCGGCGGGGGTGACCACCCGCAGGCCCTCGGCCTCGGCCTTGGCGCGGCTCTTGCTGCCCTCCGGCAGGCCGACGCGGACGTCGACGCCCGAGACGCGCAGCGACAGCGCGTGGGCGTGGCCCTGGCTCCCGTAGCCGAGGACGGCGACGGTGCGCCCTTGGATGATCGAGAGGTCGGCGTCGTCGTCGTAGAAGATCTCGGCGGCCATGAGGCGGTTCCCTTCGGTGGTACGTGCTTTATGGCGATAAAGCCCGGGGTGGGCCGGTGCCCGTGCTCGGGCGCCGGGAGTTCGGTGGGGTCAGGCGGGAATCAGGCGGTGCGCTCGACGGGGCGCAAGGTACCGGCGCCGCTCATCGACCGGGGCCCGCGGCCCAGGGCCACGGTCCCCGACTGCGCCATCTCCTTGATGCCCAGGGGGGCGAGGACGGCCAGCAGCGCCCGGA
>JAOPWJ010000233.1 GCA_025965715.1 Blastococcus sp.
CGGCCCGCCGGATGCGCTCGGCCGCGCGCACGCGGGCGGAGGCGGCACGCGAGTTGGCGGCGAGCTCGTCGTCGGTGGGAGCCTCGCCCCCCCGGGTGAGCAGACGGAGAACGGGGCTGTACTCGGGCAGTGGCACGGGCAGGCCGGCCGGTGTCCGGTCGACCGCGTCGGCGGCCAGCGTCCGCTTCACGATGCGGTCCTCGAGCGAGTGGAAGGTGATCACGACGAGCCGTCCGCCGACCGCGAGCGCCTCGATCGCCGCGGGGAGGGCACGCTCCAGCACGCCGAGCTCGTCGTTGACCTCGATGCGCAGGGCCTGGAAGGTCCGCTTGGCGGGGTGCCCGCCGGTGCGCCGGGTGGCTGCCGGGATGGCCTCGCGGACCAGCTCGGCCAGCCGCGCCGTGTTCGTGAAGGGCTCGCGCAGCCGTGCGCGCTCGATGGCCGCGGCGATGCGGGAGGCGAAGCGTTCCTCGCCGTAGACCCTCAGCACGCGGGCGAGGTCTTTCGGCGGATAGGTGTTCACGATGTCCGCGGCGGTCCGCGGCCCGTCCGGGTCCATCCGCATGTCCAGCGGGGCGTCGGCGGAGTAGCTGAACCCTCGGTCGGGGCGGTCGAGCTGGAGCGAGGAGACACCGAGGTCGAACAGGATGCCCTGGACCTCCCGGATACCGAGCCGGGCCAGGACGTCGGGCAGCTCGTCGAAGACGGCCGGAACGAGGGTGACCCGGTCGCCGTGCCCGGCGGCGTCGATGCGGCGGGCGGCTTCGGCGCGGGCCTCGGGGTCGCGGTCGAGGCCGACCACCCGTAGGCCGGGGTGGGCATCGAGCATCGCGAGGGTGTGGCCGGCCAGCCCGAGCGTGGCGTCCACGAGGACGGCGCCGTCGGCGGCACAGGCGGGGGCGAGCAGCTCCGTGACCCGTCCCAGCAGGACGGGCACGTGCACAGGAGGCCGCGGTGGGCCCGGCGCCGCAGCAGAACCCGCGGTGCTGATCATCACTGCCTCTCGAAGGGTCCAAGGGTGCTCCGCCGATGGTGACGCGCACCGGCGCCCTGCGGTGGGACGCGGGGCGACAATGAGGGCGGATCCGTTCCGGTGGAGCGAAGCGGGGCCGGTGGGGCGCAGTGGGGCGGGTGGGGCGCGGTGGGGCCGAGGGAAGGGGTGGCCGCCCCCCGGGGGACCGCCTGGCGTCGGGGAAGAGCGTCAGGTGGTCCCCGCGGGGGCGGTGGGCTGCCACTCATGTACTGCGTGGGGTCGCTCGCAGGTCTTCCGGGACCGAGCCGCGGGGAAGGCGGCTGGGGCTCGAACCGGTCGAGCCGCGGGGAAGGCGGCTCGTGCGGGGACTGCGCGGACCCGACTCAGCGGGGGCGGCGTGCCCTGGGATCACGACAGCGTCGGCATCCCCTCGCTCTCCATGTCGGCATAGGCGGCCTCCTGCTCCGCCACGTAGGCGTCCCAGGTGGCGGAGTCCCAGATCTCGAAGCGGGTGTCCACACCCACGACGACGACGTCCCGGTCCAGGCCGGCGTACTCCCGGAGGCTGGCGGGGATGGTGATGCGGCCGGTCTTGTCGGGCTCGATCTCGACCATCGAGCCGAAGCTCATGCGGGCGGCCATGCGCGCACCGACGGTGTCGGAGGGGGTCATGGCAGCCATCGCGGCGCTCTGCTCGGCGACCCGCGCCATGGTGAGGCCGTAGATGCAGCGCTCCTGGCCCTTCTTGATCACCATGCCGTCGGACACCTGGTCCCGGAAGCGAACCGGGAGGGCGAGCCGGCCCTTTTCGTCGAGACGCAACGGATAGCTGCCGACGAACACCGGATCACCCCCTGCATCGGTCCTCCCATGGGCCCTGCAGTGACCCTGGACGGTCCCTGCCTCCCCACCGGGCGCCACAGTAACCCACTAGCCCCCACACGACACCACTCGACGCCGTGTCGTGACCTGTCCTCTCCACCCGTCCCAGGGCCGGTGGCCGCCCCGCGAGGCGGAGGGAACCGCCCAGGTCAGGACGCCGTGGTCCGCGGCGCTGCCGCCCCGCCCCCGATGTACGGCGATCGGCCGCCGCGGGAGCGGCCCACGATCCGATTGCGCCACGTACGGTGATGTGGTGACGGAGGCGACACGCACCGCCGACGGAACGGCCGAACCTTCGGTCGACGTCGCCGCGGTAGGTGCCCGGATCGCGGCGAACATCGGCCGCGTGGTCCAGGGCAAGGACGAGGTCGTGCGGTTGGCTCTCGTGGTCCTGCTGGCCGAGGGGCACCTGCTCATCGAGGACGTACCGGGGGTCGGCAAGACGACGCTGGCCAAGGCGCTGGCCGGCTCGGTCGACGCCAGCGTCCGGCGGATCCAGTTCACCCCCGACCTCCTGCCGAGCGACGTCACGGGCGTGGCGATCTACGACCAGGACTCGCGCGAGTTCGAGTTCAAGCCGGGCGCGATCTTCGCCAACGTCGTCGTGGCCGACGAGATCAACCGCGCCTCCCCCAAGACCCAGTCGGCGCTGCTGGAGTGCATGGAGGAGCGCCAGGTCACCGTTGACGGGGTCAGCTACGAGCTGGCCCGGCCGTTCATGGTCATGGCCACGCAGAACCCGCTGGAGATGGAAGGGACCTACCCCCTGCCGGAGGCGCAGCGGGACCGCTTCACCGCTCGGGTGTCGATGGGCTACCCCGACCGCGAGGCCGAGCTGGCGATGCTGGACGGACGGGCGACGGTCGACCCGCTGAGCACGCTCGCCCCCGTGGCCGACGCGGCCACCGTGCGCGCACTCGTGGCAGCCGTCGCGCGGCTGTACGTGGCCCCGGCGATCCAGCGCTACGTCGTCTCGCTCGTCGAGGCCACCCGCAACTCTCCGGACCTACGACTGGGGGCCTCGCCGCGGGCCGGCCTGCAGCTGCTGCGATCCGCCCGCGCCGCAGCGGCACTCGCCGGACGCGATCACGTTCTGCCCGACGACGTCCAGGCGCTCGCCGGCCCCGTTCTCGCGCACCGCCTGCTGCTCACCGCGGACGCGGCCCTCGGCCGCCGGAGCGCCGACCAGGTCGTCGCCAACCTGCTGTCCGTCGTCCCGGTACCGCGCGGACACTGAGACCGTGAGCGCCCCGGGCCGGCGGATGCTCTCCCTTCTCACTGTGCGCGGCCGGTGCGTCGCCGTCGGCGGCGTCGCGCTGCTGCTCGTCGGCGCCCTGTTGGGTGAGCGGGCCCTGGTGCAACTGGCAGTCTTCGTCCTCGCCCTGCCCCTCCTGTCGGCCTTCCTCGTCGCACGCGAGCAGTTCCGGTTGACCGCCCGGCGCACGGTGACGCCAGCCCGTGTGCCGCGCGGCGGGACCGCCGAGGTCGGCATCGAGATCGGCAACGCCGACTCGCGCAGCGGCGGTCTGTGGATGCTCACCGAGCAGCTGCCCGCGGCACTCGGCAGCTCGCCGCACTTCATCGTGGACGCGCTGCCCGGCGGGGAGAGCACCGACGCGGGCTACGCCGTGCGCGGCACGCGGCGCGGGCGGCACGTGCTGGGGCCGCTGCGGCTGCGCCTGGTGGACCCCTTCGGGCTCGTGGAGCGCAGCACCGTGGGCACCGACACCGCACTGCTCGTCGTCGTCCCACGGGTCCGGCCCCTCGGTCCCGGTCAGCTGGCGGCCGGGCACGGTGGCGGAGGCGAGGGAGCCCGTCGGTCGATCGCCGTACACGGCGAGGACGACGTGAGCACCCGCGAGTACCGCCACGGCGACGACCTGCGGAAGGTGCACTGGCGGGCGACCGCGCGGATGGGCGAACTCATGGTGCGGCTGGAGGAGCGCCCCTGGCGGGCGCAGGCCACCCTGCTGCTGGACACCCGCCTCCGCGCCCACCTCATCCCCGGTCGGGACGCCGACGGGCCGCGGCCCGGTCCGGTCGGCGACGACTGCCCGCCGCCGGACAGCCTGGAATGGCTGATCGAGGCCGCCGCGAGCATCGGGACGTCGCTGGCGCATCGGGGTGCGGAGCTACGCACCGTCACCGACGCCGGCGAGCTCACGCCCACGTCGGGCCGCGGCCGGCTGGGCGCCGAGGACCTCCTGGACCGGCTGGCGACCGTGGGGCCCTCGCGCGTCCCGACACTGACCACCGGCATCGACCTGCTGTGCCGGGCCGCCGGCGACGGACCGGTCATCTGCCTGCTCGGCGCGGTGGGGCCGGACGACGTCGTCGATCTCGTGCGCCACCGCTCCGGGCCCACCACCGACCTGGCGATCCTGGCCGACGTCGGCAGCTGGGGCGACGGCGGCGGTGCGGGACGGGTCCGCCGCTCCTTGTCAGCGGCCTCCCGGGCCACCCTCGCCCAGCAGCGGGACGACGCGATGGAACTGCTGAAGGCGGCCGGCTGGCAGGTCGCCGTAGCGCGCGCCGACCAGTCGGTAGCGGAGGTGTGGGCCATGCTCGGCGGCTCCGGCACCACATCGGGCCCCCGCGCGGGCGTCCAGACCATGGTGGCGCCGGCATGAGCCGGGCCGACGTCCGACGCTCCGTCGTGGCCGGTCTGGCCACCCTGCTCGGCGCCTGCGCACTGAGCCCCGTCTTCTCCTCCAGTGCGTGGCTGCCGCCGGTG
>JAOPWJ010000027.1 GCA_025965715.1 Blastococcus sp.
CGGCCATCAGCACGCCGTAGCTGTAGGCCTTGTCCTTGTGCACGATCGCGCTGAACGCGTCGACCGCCTCGCCCTGCAGCAGGATGTCCACCTTGACCAGCTGCGACTCCTGCTCGCCGGCCTCGGAATAGTCCAGGGAGGCGTAACCGCGGGTGCGGGACTTCAGCGCGTCGAAGAAGTCGAAGATGATCTCGCCGAGCGGAAGCGTGTAGCGCAGCTCGACCCGGGACTCGCTGAGGTAGTCCATCCCGCCGAGGTTGCCGCGGCGGCCCTGGCAGAGCTCCATGATCACGCCTGTGTAGTCGCTGGGCGCGATGATCGTCGCGTTGACGATCGGCTCGTAGATCGTGTCGATCTTCCCGCTGGGCCAGTCGCTCGGATTGGTCACCGTGATCTCCGAGCGGTCCTCCATGACCACGCGGTAGACCACGTTGGGCGCCGTCGAGATGAGGCTGATGCCGGCCTCGCGCTCGAGCCGCTCCCGAACGATCTCCAGGTGCAGCAGCCCGAGGAAGCCGACCCGGAAGCCGAACCCCAGCGCGGCGCTCGTCTCGGGTTCGTAGACCAGCGCCGCGTCGTTGAGCAGCAGCTTGTCCAGCGCCTCGCGCAGCAGCGGGTAGTCGCTGCCGTCGATCGGATAGTGGCCGGAGTAGACCATCGGCTTGGGGTCTCGGTAGCCGCCGATCGACTCGGTCGCCGGCTTGTGCTGCAGGGTGACGGTGTCGCCGACGCGCGACTGGCGGACGTCCTTCACGCCGGTGATGAAGTAGCCGACCTCGCCCACACCGAGGCTCTCGACCGGCTTGGGCTCCGGTGAGATGACCCCGATCTCGAGCAGTTCGTGGGTCGCGCCGGTCGACATCATCTTGATCTTGTCGCGGGCCGAGATGCGGCCGTCGACGACGCGGACGTAGGTGATGACGCCGCGGTAGATGTCGTAGACCGAGTCGAAGATCATCGCGCGGGCGGGGCCTTCGGCCTTGCCCGTCGGAGCGGGAATCCGGTCGACGATCAGGTCGAGGAGCTCGGGCACACCGACGCCGGTCTTGCCGCTCACGCGCAGGACGTCGTCGGGCTCGCAGCCGATGATGTGGGCGATCTCCGCGGCGTATTTCTCCGGCTGGGCGGCCGGCAGGTCGATCTTGTTGAGCACCGGGATGATCGTGAGGTCGTTCTCCAGCGCCAGGTACAGGTTGGCCAGTGTCTGGGCCTCGATGCCCTGGGCGGCGTCCACCAGCAGCACGGCACCTTCGCAGGCAGCCAGCGACCGGGACACCTCGTAGGTGAAGTCGACGTGACCAGGGGTGTCGATCATGTCGAGCACGTACTCGGTGGTGGTGTCGGCACCGGAGCGCGGGGTCCAGGGCAGGCGGACGTTCTGCGCCTTGATGGTGATGCCGCGCTCACGCTCGATGTCCATGCGGTCGAGGTACTGGGCGCGCATGTTGCGGCCCTCGACGATCCCGGTGACCTCGAGCATGCGGTCGGCCAGCGTCGACTTGCCGTGGTCGATGTGGGCGATGATGCAGAAGTTCCGGATGAGGGCCGGATCGGTGGGAGCAGGAGTCGTCACAGTGCCGCTATCGTCCCACGGGACGACGATGGACCGGGCGACCCGGGCCGAAGCCTCCTCGTCGGCCTACCGACCGTTGGACCGCGGGTTGGGGTCTCGCGCGCGACGCTGGTATCTTGGCAGACCGGTCCGGTGGTGCTGTGCGAGAACGTGGCTCCTGGACGCCCCATCAGCAGTAATTGTCAGAAGTACTCCCTCCTGCGACACACCCGAGGCTCACGCGTGGCGAACATCAAGTCCCAGATCAAGCGGATCCGGACCAACGAGAAGGCGCGTCAGCGCAACGTTGCGGTCAAGTCCGCCCTCAAGACGACGGTCCGGCGCTTCCGCAGCGCTGCCGAGTCCGGGGACGCCGCGGCCGCGACCGCTGCACTCCTCGTCGCCAGCAAGGCGCTCGACAAGGCCGCCAGCAAGGGCGTCATCCACAAGAACCAGGCCGCCAACCGCAAGTCGGGTATGGCCAAGCACGTCGCCGGCCTCTAAGCCGGCCGTCGCGCTCCGGCGGAACGACGCACGAGCCCCCCTCCCTTCGGGAGGGGGGCTCGTCGCTTTCTGGCCCGGACTGTGCGCCGGTCAGCGGCCCGCCGAGGTGCGGCTGCCGCGCCCCGTCTCCGACCGGATGGTGACGATCCGCCGCACCGCCCGCTCGAGGGCGTAGTCGGCGCTGGCCGCCGCGCCCTTCACGTCGGCGTTGAGTTCCGCCGCCACGCCGAGAGCCTGCTGAAGGCCCTCGATGCTCCAGCCCCGGGACTGGCTCTGCGCCTTCTTCACCTTCCACGGCGGCAGCTTGAGCACGCGGGCGAGGTCGCCGATGTTGCTCGTGCTCAGCGAGGCAACCCGCGCCGCGGTGCGGACGCCGTCAGCGATCGCATCGGCGATGAGCACGTGAGCGACACCGCGGTCCAGCGCCCACCGGAGCATCTCCACCGAGCCCTCGCGGTCGCCGACGAGAACCCGCTCGGCGACGGTGAACCCGCTGACCTCGGCCTGGCCGCGGTGGAACCGTGCCACCGCCTCGGCGTCGATCGTGCCGCCGAAGTCCGACAGCAGCTGGCTCGTCGCCGCCGACAGCTGACGCAGGTCAGCTCCGACCGCCTCCACCAGAGCCGTCACCGCGTCGGCGGTGATCCGGCCGCCGTACGTGCGGACCTCGTTGCGGACGAACGTCACGCGGTCGCCGACGGAGCTGACCTTGGGGCACTCGTCGACGGCGGCGCCCGCAGCGGTGAAGGCCTTGACCAGTGCCTCGTTGCGCTTGCCGCCGAAGTGCACGATCACCAGCGTGAGATCGGGATCGGGCTCCCTCGCGTATCCAGTCAGCGAGTCGGCCAGCGCGGCGGCCGACTCCTGTACCCCGGTGACAACCACCAGCCGATGCCCGCCGAAGAGCGACGGGGCCAGGACGTCGGCCAGCTGACCCACGGGCAGGCCTGCCGCGGCGAGTTCGTGCAGCTCGGCATCGGGGTGGTGCCCGAGGACGGCGGACCGGACCGCGGCGAGCGCCCGGGAGCGCAGGAGCTCCTCCTCGCCGATGACCACGCGCAAGCGGGACGTCGGCTCCACGGGCGTCGCTGGCACACCTGCATCGTGTCACGCGGGAGGGACGGTTCCCCGCCGCGGACCGCTCGTCCTGGCTCTCCAGCGGTCCGGCAGCCGCCGGCTCCCTGGTGTCGTCTGCCTGGCTCGCCTCGTCGGTGGCACGGCTGCCGGCAACTCCCCATGAGCCGTCGTCGCGGGCGACGGCCAGGTCTCCCTCGCGATCGGTCCGGTGCACCCACATCCCGGCTCGGACCAGGGTCCGGAGCAGGCTCGACGCCGGATGCCCGTAGGTGTTGTCCGCACCCACCGAGACGAGGGCGACCCGAGCGCCGGTGGCGGCCAGGAAACCCGCGTCTGCGTCGGCGCTGCCGTGGTGGGGAACCTTGAGCACGTCCGCCCGCAGGTCTGTGCCGGCGGCAACGATCCGGGCCTCCGCTGCGGCACTCAGGTCACCCGTGAAGAGGATCCGGATGCCGCGGTAAGTGGCCCGGGCGACCATGGAGAGATCGTTCGGGGACGCGGAGGCGGTGGCCAGGTGCGGCGCCGGGGCCAGGACCTCGATCGACGCCTCCCCCACGGTCCGGCGGTCGCCCGGGACCAGGACCGCCCGCTCGCCGCCTGCACTGTCCACGAGCGCGTCGAGCGCGGACCGGCGCTCGTCGGCGGGCGACAGCGTGCCGGTGGCCACCACGCCGACGTCCCGCCCGTCGAGGGCGCCCGCCAGACCGCCGACGTGGTCGGCGTCGAGGTGCGAGAGCAGGACGAGGGGCAGCGCGTCGATCCCCAGCCGGTCCAGGCAACGGTCCACGGACCCCACGTCGGGCCCTGTATCGACGAGCACACCTGTCCCGGAGCCGGTCGGCAGGACGAGGGCATCCCCCTGGCCGACGTCGCAGGCGACGACCACCGACTCCGGCGGCGGCCAGCCGAGCACCACCTGTCGGACCGGCCAGCCGAGGACGACCAGGCCGAGCAGGGCGGCGAGAGCGAGCGAGCGCAGCCGGACGAACCGCCAGAGCACTCCGCCGGCTCCGAGGACCAGGACGGTGAGCATGGCGGCGCCACCGGTTCCGGCCGGCCACCCCGTCGCCCCATCCGGGACGTCGGCCGCGTGGTCGGCCACCACCACCAGCCAGCGAACGGCCCAGCCGGCGGCCCAGACGAGCGCGTCGGCGAGCGGAGGGCAGACGGCACACACCACCGCGGCCACCAGACCGAGCACGGTGGCCGGCGCAACCGCCGGTGCCGCCACAAGGTTCGCCGGCAAGGACACCAGACTGACAGTTCCGGACAGCCCGGCAATCAGGGGCGCGGTGGCCAAGCCGGCAGCAGCACTCACCGCCAGGGCGTCGGCCAGGAAGGGCGGCCACCCTCGCCGTTTCAGTCGGCTTGACCAGCCCGGCGCGAGCAGCACGATCGCCGCCGTGGCAACCACGGAGAGCGCGAAGCCCGCGTCCCGCGCGAGGCCCGGCGTGACCAGGAGGAGGAGACACGCCGCCGCGGCCAGGGCCGGCACAGCCGCTCGGGGCCGCCCGGCGGCCAACGCAACCAGGGCGACCGCGCCCATGACGGCGGCCCGCAGGACGCTTGCCTCCGGTCCCGCCAGCATGACGAAACCCGCCAGCGCCAGCCCGGCGACGGCCGCCTGCACCCGCCGGTCCACCGCACGCCGTCGCAGCGGCCACACCACCCCGGCCACGACGATCGCCACGTTGGCTCCGGAGACGGCCGTGAGATGCGACAGGCCGGACCGGCGGAACTGGTCGACGAGCACCGGGTCCATCGCACTGGTGTCGCCCACGACCAGCCCCGGCAGCAATCCGGCCGGCCGCTCCCCCAGCACGCGGTGCGCCGATGCGCTGAGCCCGCTCCGGAGAGCTTCTGCCGCCCGCGCTACCGGCCCCGCCCGCCCGACCGGCGTGGGCGGCCCCCGGGCGGCGAGGACGGCGACGACGTCGTCAGCGGGACGTGGCAGCGCCGTTCCGACCCGCACCCGGACCGGCTGCCCCGGCACGAGATTCCGCCACCCCTCGGCGGGCGCGAACAGGAGCACTGCGTCATGCAGCCGGTAGGAAGTCCCTCGATCCACCAGGGCGGTCACGGTTGCGTCCGCAACGATCCGCGAGCCCTGGACACCGGTGAGCAGATGCGCATCACCGTCCAGCTCCAGGGTGACCTGGACGGTCCGCCCGGCCTCGGCGACGGAACGCACGGGCGACCCCTCCCGAGTCACCCCACGCACCGCGGCCAGGCCGCTCGCGACCGCCAGACCGGCCAGGAGACCGAGCAGCAGGGCGGCTGTCGCGCCGCGGCGGTAGGCGACGGCTGCGGCGCCGACCGACACCAGCCCCAACCCGGCGAGCACGATCGGCGCCAGGTAGGGCGCTGCCAGGTCGACGACCCAGACCGCCCCCGCCACCGGCACCAGCCGCAGGTCCACCCACGCCCAGCGCGTGGGCCGACCGGGACCGTGGGTCAGCGATCCGGCACCGCTCACACGGTCACCAGCTCGGCGAGCTCCGTGGCGATCGCCGGACCGATCCCCGGCACGTCGTCGAGCTGGGCGACGCTGGCGAAAGGCCCCTCGGCGGTGCGGTAGGCCACGATCCGCTCCGCCAGGACCGGTCCGATGCCCGGCAGACCGTCGAGTTCGCCGACGGTGGCGGTGTTGAGGTTCACCGGCCCACCCACGCCCGGCGGCACACCGCCCACGGTGCCCGGCTGCGCCGTGCCGGCGACCCCCGGCACCCCGACGGCGACCTGCTGGCCGTCCGCCACGACGGCAGCCAAGTTCAGCGAGGCGGGATCGGCGTCGGGCAGGAGCCCACCGGCGGCGTCGACGGCGTCCGCCACCCGGGAACCCGACGGCAAGGTCACCAGTCCGGGACGGGCCACCCGACCAACCACCGACACCACCACGGTCGCCGAGGTCTCGGCGACCTCCCCCACCGAGAGGGCCGCCGGTCCGCTGGAGGCTGCGGGCTCCCGCGACATATCCGCTGCGGCCGGCGCGGCGCCTGCCGGATCCACGGGCACGGAGTCGACCCGCGGCCGGTCGAGCCACGTCCAGCCGACCAGTAGGAGTGCGGCCAGCAGTCCGGCCAGCCACAACGAGCGGGCACCTCGGCGCCCGGGGTCCCACCGGACCGCCCGGCCCGGGGAGCGGTGCCTGCCGATGCCGCGGGGCAGTTCAGCACCGGGGTCTTCAGCGGCGGGCTCGCCAGCGCCCGGGTGGCCGGCCGCGGGGTGCTCGGCGGCGGGCTCGACCCAGCGGATGACCGGCGCCTCCCCGGGCGGGTCGACGTCCCAGGAGGCGCCCACGTCCTCCATGTCGTCGTCCCCGGGGACCCATCCGCCACGCCTACTGCTGTCGTCCAGGAGCGCGCGCAGGCGTGCCCGGATGACGTCGGCGTCGTCGCTGCGACGGGAGGAGATACGCACCGGAGGGACGCTAAGGACCTCGGCCCGCCGAGCCTGGCCGGCCGACTGATCTGTGGACGAGGCGCCCGCCTGTGGACGGTCTTCTGCACAGCGGGCCCGCAAGGGCCAGGCTGCTCCCCCATGCGCACCGCCGAAGCGGCCTCAGCCCTCGTAGGGGGGAACCTCGATCGGCTCGACGGGGTCCCGCCAGAACGGCGCCACGACGACACCGACGGCCCCTGGCCCGACGTGCGCCCCGATCGCCGCGCCGAGCTCGCTGACGTGCAGCTCCCGCAGCGCGGGCAGCCGCTCCCGGAGGTCGGCGGCGAGTCGCTCGGCCCGCTCGGGTGCGGCGAGGTGGTGCACCGCGATGGACACGGACTCCTCCCCCGCGGCCTCGACCGCGCGCTGGACCAAGCGGTGCAACGCCCGGGCAGTGGTACGCACCTTCTCCAGCGGCACGACGCGGCCCTCATGCATGTGCAGGACGGGCTTGACCGCGAGCGCCGAACCCAGGACGGCAGCCGCGGAGCCGATCCGCCCCCCGCGCCGCAGGTGCTCGAGTGTGTCGACCACGAAGAGGGTGCATGTGGCTGCGGCCGTCTCCCGGGCGCTTCGCGCCACGGTGTGCGCGCCGGCCCCCGTCGCGGCCGTGCGTGCCGCGGCGAGGACGGCGAAGCCGGTGCCCATGGCTGCGGTTCTGGAGTCGACGACGGTGACGATGTGCTCGCCGATCTGCGACGCGGCGAGGCGTGCCGCGTCGGAGGTGCCCGACAACTCGGCCGACAGGTGAACCGACACGAGTTGATCGGCCCCGGCCTCCAACGCCTGGCGGTACGCCGCGACGAAGTCGCCCGGGGTGGGCCGGGACGTCGACACGCGCTGACCGCGCACCGACAGCGCCCGCGCCACGTCCCCCGGGCCGATGTCTTGTCCCTCCCGGCCGGAACGACCGGCGAGGACGACGTAGAGCGGAACGACGTGGATGCCGTAGCCATCCACCAGTTCCTCGGGGAGGTATGCCGTCGAATCGGTGATCACGGTGACGGACACCCAGCGAGGCTAGCGGCGTCGCGGTGGCGGTGTGGGCCCTACCCCGGCACCCATCGGCCACGGGGACCACCCGGGCCGTTCAGGTGAGGGCGTCGGCGTCTCCCACCGGCGACGGAGACGCGATCACGGTATCCCGCAGCTGTGCCCGCCGGCTCACCGAGCTGTTGTGCCGCATCACGCGCCACCGGCCGCCCTGGTGTGCCATCTCGGTCCAGGCGCAGTTGGCCAGGGGGCCGAAGACCCGGCGGTGCTGTGGTCCCAGCCCCAGCAGCCGCTCCATCAGCCGACCCGCGGTGCCACCGTGGGTGACGACCACCGCCACGGGCTGGGCGGGGAGCTCCGCGAGCGCCGCCAGCGCACGGGCGGCGACGTCCGCGGGGTCCTCGCCACCCCGGCCGCGCACCGGCCGGCCGGCGACCCAGTCGGCGTACTGCTCGGGATAGCGATCGGCCACCTCGTCGCCGGTCAGCCCCTCCCACGCCCCCATGCCGTGCTCCCGCAGTCGCCGGTCCACCCGCAGCGGCACGCCCAGGATTGCGGTGAGGGACGTCGCCGTCTCCGCGGCCCGGCTGAGGTCGCTGGTCACGACCACCGTCTGCCCGACAGGCAACTCGGCGGCCAGCTCCGGTGCCACGCGGATCGCCTGGCTGCGGCCCTCGGCGTCCAGCGGCGGGTTCATCTGCCCCTGGAAGCGACCGGCCGCGTTCCACTCGGTGCGCCCGTGCCGCCAGATGACCAGCCGCTGCATGGGCAGGCCGGGCAGCGCAGGTTCGGCCGCGGCAGTCACCGGCCGGTCGTCTCCTGACCGGCGGCGGGCTGCTGCTCGTCGGGCTCCGAGGCGGCTCGGGCGGCCGGCCCGGTGGCATCGACGAACGGAATCGTCGGGCAGTCCTTCCACAACCGCTCGAGGGCGTAGTAGGCGCGCTCCTCGGCATGCTGGACGTGCACGACGACGTCGACGAAGTCCAGCAGCACCCACCGAGCCTCGGCCATGCCCTCACGGCGCACCGGCTTGATGCCGTGCCCGCGGAGGCGTTCCTCGACCGCGTCGACGATGGCCTGGACCTGCCTCTCGTTGGGCGCGGACGCGAGCACGAACGCGTCGGTGATCGCGAGCCGATCGCTGACGTCGACGATCGACACGTCGGTGGCCAGCTTGTCGGCAGCCGCCTGAGCGGCGAGCAGCGCGGTTTCCCGCGCCTCGACCGAGGCGGTCATCGGGGTACCTCCTGGAGGTGGTGTGGATTCGGGGGATTCTGGTCGCCGGGCTCGGCGGTGGCGGGAAGGCCGACTGCCATCGGGGGCGCGGATGCGGAACCGTCGGCGGACCGGCGGTTACCCGCCCGGTAGAGGCCCCGCTTCTCGATGTACTGCACGACGCCGTCGGGCACGAGGTACCAGACGGGCATCCCGCGGCCCACGCGGTCGCGGCAGTCGGTGGAGCTGATGGCCAGGGCGGGCACCTCGACCAGGCTGACCACGCCCTCGGGCAGGTGCGCGTCGGCCAGATGGAAACCGGGGCGGGTCACGCCGACGAAGTGCGCGAGGTCGAACAACTGCTGGTTGTCACGCCAGCTGACGATCTGGGCCAGAGCGTCGGCGCCGGTGATGAAGAACAGATCGGCGTCGAGGCGCTGTTGGCGCAGCTCGGTGAGCGTGTCGATCGTGTACGTGGGGCCGCCCCGGTCGACGTCCACCCGACTCACCGAGAAACGCGGATTGGAGGCCGTGGCGATGACGGTCATGAGGTACCGGTCCTCGGGCGGACTGACCTCACGCTCGCTCTTCTGCCAGGGCTGACCGGTAGGCACGAAGATGACCTCGTCCAGGCCGAACAGTCCCGCGACCTCGCTGGCGGCGACCAGGTGACCGTGATGGATGGGATCGAACGTCCCGCCCATCACTCCGATCCGTCCGCCAGCCACCGGCCGAGCCTATCGGGACCCACCGGAGCCGGCCCTGGGAGGACCGGCTCCGGCTGGCGGGTCCGGATCCCCGGCCGCAGGACCGGGGACGCGCGGGCCGCCGCGACCGGCTCCCCCGTGCAGCCGGTCGCAGTCCAGACCGCTCGACGGGCAACGTGCCCGAGAGCCGCGGTCTGTGATCGGCGCCGCGCTGAACAACGGCCGTCGACCGGTTGGGTTACGCACTCACCTCGAAAACGTGCGGTCGGACGGCCACAGCCGCAACGGCGTACGCCCGGGGGAAGCAAAGGGGCCCCCGGAGCCACGGGGACGGGGCCGGGGCCGGGGATCCGGCCAGGAATCACCGTGTCGACATAGCGCTTTCTCGACATGGCGCCCTCTCGACATGGCGCCCTCTCGACACCGCCCCTCCCGACCTGGCACCCGGCGACATGCCGCCCGCTCACAGGGTGGTGACGAACTCCGCCAGCTGGGTGGCGTTGCGGCACTCGACCATGTCGATGACCTCGCCGTACCGATCGGCGGCCGAGTCCCCGCTCCCCCACATCCGCTGGGGCTCCGGGTTCAGCCAGTGCGCCGAGCGGGACCGTCGGACCAGGTCCGCCAGCACCGGCAGGCCCGGCGGCCGGTAATTGGTCCGGCCGTCACCCAGCACGAGGAGCGAGGTCCTCGGGCCCACGGCCGTGGCCCACCGGTCGGCGAACACCTCGAAGGCGTTGCCGTAGTCGCTGTGCCCGTCGAAGGCGACCACGTCGGCCTCGCGCCCGATCCGCTGGACGGCGTCGACGACGTCAGCACCGGGCCGGAAGAAGCGGGTCACCTCGTCGGTGGAGTCCACGAACGCGAACGCCCGCACGCCGGTGAAGTGCTCCCGCAGCGCCTGGGTGAGCATCAGCGTGAAGTGGCTGAACCCGGCGACCGAGCCGCTCACGTCACACAGCACGACCAGTTCGGGCTTGTGCACCGTGCGGGACCGGTGGTGGGTGACCACCGGTACGCCGCCGGTGCCGAGCGAGGCCCGCACGGTCTTGCGGAAGTCCAGCCGACCTTCGCGGGCCAACCGGCGCCGGGCGGACAGCCGGACAGCCAGCCGCCGTGCCAGCGGAGCGACGGCGCGGCGCAGCTCGGCCAGGTCGGCGGCCTGGGCGCGGAGGAAGTCGACCTGGTCGGCCATCGGGCGCACCGCGCTCTTCGCCAGCTTGTCGCGGCCCTTCTCCGCCGCCGTCCGCCGTCGGACCTCGGCCTCCACGGCCGCCCGGAACGCCGCCAGCCGCTCGCGGAGAGTCTGCCGGGCGACCTGCTCGGCCAGCCCCCCACGGTCGCCCTCGGCGAGCAGCCCGCTCAGCAGCCGGGCCACCAGCGTGTCGGGTGAGAGCGCCCGCATGACGCGGTAGCTGAAGAACGACTGGCCCGACGGGGAGGGCTGTCCTCGGCCCAGCCGCTCGACCGCTGCCCGGGCCAGGCGTCGCAGCGCCTCCTCGTCGCCGTCCAGGAGCAGCCGCAGCAGCTCCGCCCGCATCAGTTCGGCGAGGTCCTCGGCGGACCCCGGCAGGTCCAGCGTGCAGTCCGCTTCCCCGCCGCCGTCCCCCGGAGCCTCGTCACGGTCGTCCTCCGGGACGGGGGGACGGTCCGACAGCGGCCACCACAGGTCGAAGAGGACGTCGTAGGTCGGCCGCTGCGCCGCCCGCTGCAGCAGCACGGCGGCCAGCCCGTGCCGCAGCTGCTCGCGGTCGAGCAGGTCGACGACCGTCAGGATCTCCGCGGCGTCCACGGCCTGGCTGATCCCGACCGGGACGCCGGCGTCCCGCACCGCCCGCACGAACCCGTCCAGGTGTCCTGCGAGCCCGCCGGGTTCCACCGCGGGAACGCGCGAGGTCATCAGTTCAGCCGCAGCTCGGCCGCGGCCCGGGTCTGGTCGCTGGCGTGCTTGAGGATCACCCCGAGGGTCGAGCGCATCGCCGACTCGTCGAGGGTGTCCAGGCCCAGCTCCAGCAGCGTCTGCGCCCAGTCGAGCGTCTCCGAGATCGACGGCGACTTCTTGAGCTCGAGCGCCCGCAGCGCCCGAACGGTCCGCACCAGCTGGTCGGCCAGCCCCGGCGCCAGGCCGGGCACGCGGGAGAGCACGATCTCGCGCTCCCGCTCCGCCGACGGGTAGTCCAGGGCCAGATAGAGGCAGCGCCGCTTGAGCGCCTCGGACAGCTCCCGGGTGGCATTGGAGGTGAGCACCACCATCGGCCGGCGCACCGCGGTGATGGTGCCGAGCTCGGGGATGGTCACCTGGAAGTCCGAGAGCACCTCGAGCAACAGCGCCTCGACCTCGACGTCGGCCTTGTCGGTCTCGTCGATGAGCAGCACCGTGGGCTCGGTGCGCCGGATCGCCGTGAGCAGCGGGCGGGAAAGGAGGAACTCCTCGCCGAAGATGTCGTCGTGGACGGTGTCCCAGTCCGCGCCGTCCGTGCCCTGGGAGGCCTGGATCCGCAGCAGCTGCTTCTTGTAGTTCCACTCGTAGAGAGCGCGGGCCTCGTCCAGGCCCTCGTAGCACTGCAGCCGGATCAGCTCCGAACCCGTCGCCGTGGCCAGCGCCTTGGCCAGCTCGGTCTTGCCGGTTCCCGCGGGGCCCTCGACCAGCACAGGCTTGCCGAGCCGGTCGGCCAGGAACACCGTCGTGGAGATCTGCGCGTCAGGCAGGTAGCCGGCCGCGGCCAGCCGCTCGGCGACGTCCGCGACGGAGGAGAACTGCGGAGACTGCGGGCCGGGCATGCGGCTCCTCGGACGAGGCGGTGCGGTGGGTGACCCGGAACGGTCAGCGGGTGTGGCCGTTGCCGGTGACCACGTAGGTCGTCGAGGTCAGCTCCGGCAGGCCCAGCGGCCCGCGGGCGTGCAGCTTCTGCGTGGAGATGCCGATCTCGGCGCCGAAGCCGAACTCACCGCCGTCGGTGAACCGGGTCGAGGCGTTGACCAGCACCGCGGCGGCGTCCACCCCGGCGATGAAGTCGGCGATGGCGCTCGCGGAGTCGGCCACGATCGCCTCGCTGTGCCCGCTCCCCCACCGGGCGATGTGCTCCAGCGCCTGCGGCAGGTCGACGACCACGCGAACCGCCATGTCCATCGACAGGTACTCGGTCGCCCAGTCCTCGTCCGTCGCCGGAACCACGCCCTCGTGGGCGGCCCGCGTCGAGGAGTCCCCGTGCAGCGCCACGCCGGCATCAGCCAGCACGGCCAGCAGCCGCGGCAGGAACGGGACGTCGCGGTGCACCAGCAGCGTCTCGGCGGAGTTGCACACGCTCACCCGGTGGGTCTTGGAGTTCAGCACGATCGCCTCGGCCATCGCCGGGTCGGCTGAGGCATCGACGTAGACGTGGCAGTTTCCGACGCCCGTCTCGATGACCGGCACAGTGGACTCCCGCACGACCCGCTGGATCAAGGAGGCGCCGCCCCGCGGGATGACCACGTCGACCAGGCCGCGCGCGTTCAGCAGCTCCCCGACCGAGGCGCGGTCGGCCGGCAGCAACTCGGCGAAGCCTTCCGGCAGGCCGGCCTTCGTGCCGGCTTCGGTGAGGACGGCGACCAGGGCGGTGTTGGTGCGAAACGCCGACGCCGACCCCCGCAGCAGCGCCGCGTTGCCGCTCTTCAGGCAGAGGCCGGCGGCGTCCACGGTGACGTTGGGTCGGGCCTCGTAGACGATGCCCACCACGCCCAGCGGCACCCGGACCTGGCGCACCTGCAGCCCGTTCGGCAGTCGTGAGCCGCGAACCACGTCGCCGACCGGGTCGGGCAGCGCGACGAGCGCGCGCAGGGCGCCGGCGACCGCCGCGACCCGGCCGGTGTCCAGCCGCAGCCGGTCGAGGACGGACTCCGGGGTGCCGTCAGCGGCCGCTGCCTCGACGTCCGCGGCGTTGGCCGCCAGGATCTCGTCGGTGCGCTCGAGCAGGGCGTCGGCCATGGCGATCAGAGCGGCGTCCTTGGCGTCGGTCGGCAGCGTGCGCAGCACCCGGGCGGCCGACCGTGCGCGGAGCGCGGCGGCACCGATCAGGGGCAGGTTTCCGACGGCAGACACGGTCCGAGGCTACGCGGCCGGTCATCCGCCGGCCCGCTCCAGGCGCCCGCCGCGAGCCTGCGAGGGCCGGCGAGCCGTCCCGTCCTGGTGACGGGTTCGAGCAACGCCATGTCAGCGCGAACGAAGGGCGCGCAGGGCCGTCTTCCGGGCCTCGCCGGTGAGCCGGTCGAGAAAGAGCCTGCCGTCGAGGTGGTCGACCTCGTGCTGGAGGCAGCGAGCCATCAGGCCGGCGCCCTCCAGGCGCAGCGGATTCCCGTCGACGTCGAATCCCTCGGCGACGCAGTGCATGGCGCGCGCCGTCGGCGCCCAGATGCCGGGCACCGAGAGACAGCCCTCGTCGCCGTCCTGGATCTCCTCGGACCGCTCGACGATGACCGGATTGACCATGTGCCCGATGACGCCGTCCACGTTGTAGGAGAACGCCCGCACGCTCACCCCGATCTGCGGCGCCGCCACACCGGCGCGGCCGGGGTGCTCGACGGTGTCCTCGAGGTCGCGGATCAGCGCGGCCAGCCAGCTGTCGAAGGCCCCCACCTCGTCGGCCGGCGTGCGGAGCACCGGGTCACCGAGTACGCGAATGGGGCGGATCGTCACGGGCGCAGTCTCTCAGCCTGCCGAGCGGACTCCGGCAGGGCGCCCGATGAGCACCATCTCGTCGCGGTGCACCACCTCCCGGCGGTACTCCGGCGGGAGGTCGCCGGTCTTGCGTCCGAGCAGAGTGGGCAGCTCCCGGGCGTCGTAGGCGACCAGGCCACGGGCCACGACGGCGCCGTCGGGGCCGACGAGTTCCACCGGGTCGTCGGCCAGGAAATCGCCGGCCACGCCGGTGATGCCGGCCGCGAGGAGGGACGCGTGCCGCTCCAGCACCGCGCGAACCGCACCCTCGTCGAGCAGCACCCGGCCGCGGGGACGGCTGGCGTACCGCAGCCAGAACTGACGGGCGTTGGGACGGCGGCCCATCGGGGCGAACAACGTGCCCACCTGCTCGCCCGCCAGGGCGTCGGCCGCCCGCGCGGTCGAGGTGACGACGACGGGCACCCCCGCATGCGCCGCGATGAACGCCGCCTCCACCTTCGTCGCCATGCCGCCGGTGCCCACGCCGTTGCGCGTGGCGGTGCCGAGCGTGACGGCGGCCAGGTCGCCGGGGTCGCGGACGGTGTCGATCAGGGCCGCGGGGCCCCTACGGGGATCACCGTCGTAGACGCCGTCGACGTCGGAGAGCAGGACCAGCGCGTCGGCGCGGGCGACGTGGGCGACCAGGGCGGCCAGCCGGTCGTTGTCCCCGAACCGGATCTCCTCGGTGGCCACCGTGTCGTTCTCGTTGACGATCGGGACCACTCCGAGCGCCAGGAGCCGCTCCACCGTCCGATGCGCATTGCGGTAGTGGCTGCGCCGGGTGAGGTCGTCGGCGGTGAGGAGCACCTGCCCGACGGTGATGTCGTGGCGGGCGAACGCGTCGGCGTAGGTCTGCACCAGCCGCAACTGGCCCACGCTGGCCGCCGCCTGAGCGGTCGCGAGGTCGCGCGGCCGGCCGGTGATCCCCAGCGGAGCGAGGCCGGCGGCAATCGCCCCCGAGCTGACCAGCACCACCTCACGGCCGGCGGCGCGCACCGCCCCGAGGACGTCGACCAGCGCCGAGAGGCGGCCGGCGTCCAGGCCCCCCGGGAGCGTGGTCAGCGAGGAGGACCCGACCTTCACGACCACGCGCCGCGCGCCCGCGATCGTGGGACGGGCGGGAGAGGCGGCCGGCCCGCTCACTCGTCGACCGGCAGATCGTCGTCCGTCCACCCGGGCTCGCTGAGCTCGTACGGCGTCCGGCGCAGCTTCTTGGCGGCCAGTCGTTCCTGCGCGCGGATCCGGTGCGGTGCGTCGAGCCGTACATCGGTGCCGCGTCCCCCGAGGCCGGACGTCTCTTCCGCCGTCAGCGTGCCGGCGGGAAGGGTCGGCTCCCAGTCGAAGGTGACGCCGCCGATGGTGACCGCGTCGCCGGTGCGGGCGCCGGCCTTGGCGAGCGCCACCTCCACACCGAGCCGGTTGAGCCGGTCGGCGAGGAACCCCACCGCTTCGTCGTTGGTGAAGTCGGTCTGCCGGACCCAGCGCTCGGGTCGCGCGCCCCGCACGATGAACGCTCTCTCGTCGTCCCCGCCCTCCGCCTCGGGGTCGCGCTCGACCGTGAACCCGGAGTCGTCCACGGCCCGCGGGGTGAGCGTGACGCGCGCCGCCTCCATCGGGGGCAGGCTGTCGCGATGCTCCTGGACGGCGCGGCCCAGGGCGTAGCCGAACTCGGTCAGGCCCTCGCCGGTCGCCGCGCTCACCGCGTAGACGGCCAGGCCCCGCTTCTCCAGGGAAGCGCGCACGAGGTCGACCAGCTCGCGCGCATCCGGCACGTCGATCTTGTTCAGCACGGCGATCCGCAGCCTGCCCACGAGGTTCAGCTCGTCACCGCCGTATTCGGCCAGCTCGTGCTCGAGGGCCTCGATGTCGCTCTCGGGATCGCGCCCGGGCTCCATCGTGGCCATGTCGACGACGTGCACGAGCACGGCGCACCGCTCGACGTGGCGGAGGAACTGCAGTCCCAACCCCTTGCCGGTCGACGCGCCAGGGATGAGGCCGGGGACGTCGGCCATCGTGTAGACCGTGTCGCCGGAGCGGATGACGCCGAGGTTGGGCACGAGCGTGGTGAAGGGGTAGTCGGCGATCTTCGGGCGCGCCGCGGACATGGCGGCGATCAACGACGACTTGCCGGCCGACGGGAATCCGACGAGCCCGACGTCCGCCACGCTCTTCAGCTCGATGACGGCGTCGACCGCCTCGCCCGGCTCACCGAGCAGCGCGAAACCGGGCGCCTTGCGACGCGCGTTGGCCAGGGCGGCGTTGCCGAGCCCGCCCTTGCCGCCCTTCGCGAGCACCACGCGGGTGCCGGCGCCGACGAGGTCGGCGATGACCCGGCCGTCGGGAGTGCTCACGACGGTGCCGGCGGGCACGCGCAGCACCTTCTCCTCGCCGCGGGCGCCGTGCCGGTTGCTGCCCTCGCCCGGCTTGCCGTTGCCGGCCTTCTGGTGCGGGTGGTGGTGGAAGTCCAGCAGCGTGTGCACGCTGGGATCGACCTCGAGGACGATGTCCCCGCCGTCACCGCCGTTGCCGCCGTCGGGTCCACCGAGGGGCTTGAACTTCTCGCGATGAACCGAGGACACACCGTGGCCGCCGTTGCCGGCCACCACGTGCACCACTACTCGATCGACGAAAGCGGCCATCACATGCGACGGGGGTTCCGCCGCCTCCTACCTGTTAAGCGCCACGAGCGCACGGGCACCTGCCCGTGCGCTCGTCGGCGGAGTGAACGTTCTGCGACCCCGTCCCGGGCCCGCCCCGAGCTGGCTCAGGGTGGCTGGGACGGAGTCCTGTCACTCGACGGCGGAGATGGAGACGGTCTTACGTCCCCGTCGCGTGCCGAAGGTCACCGAGCCCGGCGCGAGCGCGAACAGCGTGTCGTCGCTGCCCCGGCCGACGCCGAGACCCGGGTGGAAGTGGGTGCCGCGCTGGCGCACGATGATCTCGCCGGCCTTGACGACCTGACCGCCGAAACGCTTCACGCCGAGGCGCTGCGAGTTCGAGTCACGACCTTTGCGAGTGGAACTCGCGCCTTTTTTATGTGCCATTTGAAATGCCTGCCTTTAAATTCTAAGGAATCTGCTGAAAACCTGAAAAGTAACGACTAGTTACTTGATACCGGTGATCTTGACCTAGGTCAATTCCTGACGGTGACCCTGGCGCTTCTTGTAGCCGGTCTTGTTCTTGAACTTCTGGATGACGATCTTCGGACCACGAAGGTCCTCAAGGATCTCAGCCGTAACCGTTACCTTGGCCAGGTCCGCTGCGGCGGAGGTGACCTTGTCACCGTCCACCAGGAGCAGTGCGGGCAACTCAATGGTGCTGCCGGCTCCACCGGGGACGCGGTTCAGGGTAACGAAGTCTCCAACGGAAACCTTCTCTTGGCGGCCGCCTGCGCGGACAATCGCGTACACCACTTGGGAACTCACTTCTCTCGACAATCTTGACTTCTGATGAAAAAACCTGGGTGCGCCTCGGCAGCAAACCTGAAGGTTGCTCTTCGTGCCGGAAATCCCGCACCGTTGCTGCCGGACATGCCGGTTAACAGGCGAGTGCACCGAGGGTCTAGATTACGCCAGAACAGCATCTTCCTGCAAATCAGCGGGCTCGCGCCGCCCAGCGCCGGGGCCGTGAACGCGCGGAGCGTCGAAGAAGTCCCGTTCGTACGTGGCGGACCACCTGAACGCCGCGAGCATGGCGTTCCTCTCCGCGGGCGAGGCACGCCGGTGGGCATCGTCCGCGATCTGCTGCGCACGTGCGGTGGCTGCG
>JAOPWJ010000029.1 GCA_025965715.1 Blastococcus sp.
GGTCGGCCGCGTCGTCGTCCGCGACACCGGTCTCACCTCCGCGGGGGACGCCGTCGTCGGCGGGCTGACCGCCGCCGACGAGGGCCGGCCGCGGTCGCTGGCGGCCGCCGACGCGATCCGCCGGGCCAGCCCGCTCACCGATCTGCGACCGCTCCCCGGGGATGCCTCCCCCGATCTCGTGGTGCTGGCCCGCGCCTGGCATGCCTCCGATCCACTGGTGTCCGGCATCCACCGATCCGGCGTGCCTCATCTGGTGGCCACCGTCCGGGGGGAGACCGGGGTGGTCGGTCCGCTCGTCGTCCCAGGGCTGACCAGCTGCCTGCGGTGCGCCGACCTCCACCGCCGGGACGCCGATCCCCGGTGGCCCCGCCTGGCCGCCCAGCTGACCGCGGGCGACGCCCCGCCGAGCGGGGCCACCGTGACGTGCCTGCTGACCGCCGTCACGGCGGCGGTGCAGGTACTCGCCTACCTCGACCGGAGTGGTGCGCCGGCGACCCTCGACGCAACCGTCGAGCTGCGCCTGCCCGACCTGCTGCCCCGGGTGCGGCGCTGGTCGGCCCATCCGGCCTGTGGCTGCGGAGCCGGTCCTGCGGGCAGAGTCCGCACCCGGCAGGGGACAATGGGTCGCTGAGCGAGCCCGCGAGCTCGGCGGGACGGCACGGCGGCGCTGCGCACGCGGCGGTCGAGGCGCCGACGAGGAGGACGCGTGAGTGACGACGGACCGGTGATGCCGCGCGGCTCGGTCTCCCGGACCGCCCGCCTGGCCTCACTTCCGCTGGGTGCCGCCGGGCGGGCGACGCTCGGTCTGGGCAAGCGGCTGTCGGGGCGCCCGGCGGACGCGGTGACCGCCGAACTGCAGCAGCGGACCGCCGAGCAGCTGTTCACGGTGCTGGGTCAGCTCAAGGGCGGGGCGATGAAGCTCGGGCAGACGCTGTCGGTGTTCGAGGCGGCCGTGCCCGAGGAGATGGCCGCCCCGTACCGGGAAGCGCTGACCAAGCTGCAGGAGGAAGCGCCACCGATGCCGGTACGCACCGTGCACGCGGTGCTCGCCCAGCAGCTCGGTGGGAGGTGGCGGGAGCGCTTTGCCGAGTTCGACGACGCCCCCGCGGCCGCGGCCAGCATCGGCCAGGTGCACCGGGCCACGTGGCGTGACGGGCGTGACGTCGCCGTCAAGATCCAGTACCCGGGCGCCGCCACGGCCCTGATGTCGGACCTCAACCAGCTGGCGCGCTTCGCCCGGCTGTTCGCCGCACTCTTTCCCGGGCTGGACGTCAAGCCGCTGATCGCCGAGCTCAAGGCGCGGGTGGTCGAGGAGCTGGACTACGGCCTGGAGGCCGACGCGCAGCGGGGATTCGCCGCGGCCTACGCCGGCGACGGCGAGATCGTCGTCCCCCGGGTCGTGGCCAGCGCACCGAAGGTCATCGTCTCCGAATGGCTCGAGGGCACCCCGCTGTCGAAGATCATCGCCGGCGGCACGCGGGAGCAGCGGGATCGCGCCGGGCACCTGCTGGCCGTCCTGCACTTCTCCGGCCCGCAGCGGGCGGGGCTCCTGCACGCCGATCCGCACCCCGGCAACTTCCGCCTGCTGGCCGACGGCCGGCTCGGCGTCATCGACTTCGGGGCCACCGCGCGGCTGCCGGACGGGCATCCCGAGCCGATCGGCCGCCTACTGCGCTGGGCGCTGGCCGGCCGCGCCGAGGAGGTGCTCGCCGACCTGCGCGCCGAGGGCTTCGTCCGGCCGAGCGTGGAGGTGCACCCGGAGGAGGTTCTGGACTACCTGCGCCCGTTGCTGGAGCCGGTCGCCGACGGGCATTTCCACTTCACCCGCGCCTGGATGCAGGAGCAGGCCGCGCGGATCGCCGATCCGCGCACCGAGGCCAACCGGCTGGGCCGTCAGCTCAACCTGCCCCCGGCCTATCTGCTGATCCACCGGGTGACCATCGGGTCGATCGGTGTGCTGTGCCAGCTCGACGCCGCCGGCGATTATCGCGGCGTCCTCGAAGAATGGCTCCCGGGCTTCGTGGAGTGAGGGAGCACTGCCTGTCCTCGCGCCCGGAGCGTCCGGAGGGTCCGCCTACGCGCGACTGACCGGCTCGGCGCCAGTCGGGACGGCACCCGGCCGCGGTGCGACCCGGAGGGCGCACGTCATGAGCCGAGGCCGAGTCAGGACCCACCGGGAGAGCGTCCTGACTCGGCCTCGGCCGATGGTGGTGCCGCCTGAGCCGGGCTCGGCTCAGGAGACGGCGGCGCTTGCCCTGGCGGCCCGGCGCACCGCGCGCTCAGCGCGGCGAGCCGCCCGACGGGCGAGGTAGAGCCGGCGGGCGCGTGTGGCGGCGTCCGCCTGGGCCTGCAGTTCCTCCATGTGCCTGCTGGCCAGTTCGTGCTCGAACATGTTCACGGCAATTCCTTCACGGTCGTGGTCTGGTTGTCGCGCACTCACGCGGCAACGACCTTGCGGGGGCGTCCCCGTGGCCGTTTCCGCGCGATGACTGCGCCTCGTTCGAAGATCTCGCCGCCCCAGACGCCCCAGGGCTCGGCGCGGTCCAGTGCGCCGGCCAAGCAGGCGTCCCGCACGGGACAGTCGGCACAGAAGCTCTTGGCCAGCTCCAGCTGCTCAGGGCTCTCGGCGAACCACAGGTCGCGGTCCTCCACACGGCACGGCAGGGGACGGCGCACCGGTGCGGGGGCCGCCACCGTGTACGGCCGTCGCGGGGCGAAGCCGCCGGCCGGTGTCGTTCCGCCAGTCCGGGGGAGCCCGGGTCGGCGGCGGGACGTCGGGTGATCGATCGTCTGCAACACTGCCGCTCCTCCTCTTCTCGGTTCTGCGACGGCCGGCGGGTCTCCGCCGACCGCTGGTCGGGGCCGGGTGCCGCAGAAACAGAGAGGCCGCGGATCCCGGTGTTCGGGTTCCGCGGCCTCGAGGAGGACCAGTCGAGCGGTTAGCTCTGCGGTCTCCTCGAGGGGGAGATCCCGAGGGTGGTGCCGTCGTTGAGGGCGGTGTGGGTAGGCGCGATACGGGGCTGCGTCTGGGCCGGAACGAGCCGCGCGCAGGCCGGGCGGAGCCGGCCATCTGCGGCGGTGGCGGCGGTTGCGGCAGCGGCAGCGGCAGCGGCCATCTCGACGACGGTGCCGCCCGAGAAGTGGCCGCCCACGCGCACGCCAGAGCGACCCAGGCCGAGAGAGCCGGCGAGGGCGGCGGTCCACGGAGTGCTGGTCATGTGCCCCCTCCTCTCGGTGCGGATTCCGACGGGACGGCCGGGATCGAACGGGTTGCAGCTCGTGTGGGACGGGACACTATGGCCCCTGTCGTCCGGGGGTCAATCGATTTGACGGCCAAGCCCGCAGAACGGGTCTTCGCAGGTTCCGGAACCGCTCGCCGTCGCACTCCGGGGTCAGCCGGTGACTGCGGCGAGCACGTCCTCGCCGTACAGGTCGAGCTTGCGGGCCCCGATCCCCGGCAGGCCGGACAGTTCACGAAGGGTGGCCGGACGGGTTTCGGCGATCGCCTGCAGCGTGGCGTCGGTGAAGACGACGTACGCGGGCACGGAAGCCGACTGCGCAGCCGAACTGCGCCACGCCCGCAGCCGTTCGAACAGCTCGCCCGCCTCGCCCTCGAGAACCACCTTCGGCCGCTTCGCCGGTCGGCGGGCCGTCGGCGCCGTGGGTCCGGAGTCTGGCGCCAGACCGGTCAGGAACCGGCTCCGTGGACGAGGCCGTTTGGCTCCGGGGTTGCGGGCCGGCGACCAGGAGAGCATCAGCTGTTCGCGGGCCCGGGTCACGGCGACGTAGAGCAGGCGCCGCTCCTCGTCGACGGCCGGCGGGCGGGACAGGGACTGCGCGATCGGCAGGACGCCGTCGACCAGGCCGACCACGAAGACGACGTCCCACTCGAGGCCCTTGGCGGCGTGGATCGAGGCCAGGGTGACGCCCTGGACGGTGGGGGCGTGCTGGGCACCGGCCCGCTCCGCCAGGTGGGCCACGAAGCCGGCCAGGTCGAGGGTGGAGTTCTCGGCGACCAGGTCGACCGCGAGATCGACCAGCGCGGCCAGTGACTGCCAGCGGTCGCGGGCCGCACCACCGGCGGGCGGCCGGTGCTCCACCCAGCCGGTCGAGGCCAGCACGTCGCGCACCGTGGGTACCAGCGCCCCCGGATCGCTCCCGCCGGCCGCCGCCCCCCGGAGCAGCAGCACCGCCTCGCGGACCTCGGGCCGCTCGAAGAAGCGCTCACCGCCCTTGAGGACGTAGGGCACTCCCGCGTCGGCCAGTGCCGACTCGTAGACCTGGGACTGGGCGTTGATCCGGAAGAGCACGGCCATCTCCGACGCCGGGGTGCCGCCGTCGATCAGCGCCCGACAGCGCGCCGCCACGGCGGTCGCCTCGGCGGGCTCGTCCGGGTACTCGGTGAACGTCGGCTCGGGGCCGTCGGCGCGTTGCCCGTGCAGCCGCAGCTCCGGCAGCCCCTTGCGTCGCGGGGCCTGACCGATGAGCCGGTTGGCCAGCCCGACGACCTGGGGCGTGGAGCGGTAGTCACGCTCGAGCTTCACGACGGACGCGTCGGGATACCGGTCAGCGAAGCCGAGCAGGTAGTCGGGATCGGCCCCCGTGAAGGAGTAGATCGTCTGGTTGGGGTCGCCCACGACACACAGGTCGGCCCGCCCGCCGAGCCACGCATCGAGGAGCCGCTGCTGCAGCGGGTTGACGTCCTGGTACTCGTCGACGACGAAGTGCCGGTACTGACCACGCACCTGGCGGGCGACGTCGGCATGCTCCTCGATCGCGTAGGCGGTGACCAGCAGCAGATCCTCGAAGTCGAGCGCGCCGTCGCGCTGCTTGGCCGACTCGTAACCGGCATAGACGGCGGCGACCGCGGCCGCCTCGAACGGTGTGTCGCGGCCGGCGTCCCGCGCCCGCCGGGGGTAGTCGTCCGGCGTCGCGAGCGTCGTCTTGGCCCACTCGATCTCGCTGGCCAGGTCGCGCAGGCTCGTGCGATCGGTGGACAGCCGCGAGCGCGACGCCGCGGCCGCCACCAGGCGCAGCTTGTTCTCGACCAGGGCCGGCATCGGGCCGCCGAGGACGCGGGGCGCGAAGTACCGCAGCTGGCGCATCGCCGCGGCGTGGAAGGTGCGCGCCTGGACTCCGCCGACGTCGAGGCCGGCCAGGCGACCACGCAGCTCACCGGCGGCCCGCGCGGTGAAGGTGACGGCGAGCACCTGCTCGGGCACGTAGACGCCGGTGTGCACCCCGTAGGCGATGCGGTGGGTGATCGTGCGCGTCTTGCCGGTGCCGGCGCCGGCGAGGATGCAGACGGGCCCGGCCACGGCCTGCGCCGCCTCGCGCTGCTCGTCGTCCAGGGCGCCGAGGACCGCGTCCGCCCGGGTCTCGACCCGCGCCTCCGTGTCGAGCTGCGCCATTGCGTCCCCCTGTGCCGTTCATCGGTGTCCTCCCGATCCTCCCAGTCGGTAGGGACGACACTGGGAAGCATCCCCAGGAGGACCGCGTTGCCGTGCAGGCACTGCGAGCCACCCTCCGGGGGTGGACCCGCTCGGCACGACCAGGGAGGATCGACCCGATGACCGCGACCCCGAGTTCTGCCGTCACCATGTACACCACCCAGTGGTGCGGTTACTGCGTCCGGCTGAAGAAGTTGATGCAACGGGAAGGGATCAACTACGCCGAGGTCGACATCGAGCATGACGCGCAGGCCGCCGACCTGGTCATGGCGGCCAACGGCGGCAACCGCACGGTCCCGACGCTCGTCTTCCCCGACGGCACGGCGCTGACCAACCCCAGCATCGACCAGGTCCGGGCACAGCTCGGCCAGCAACCGGAGGCGTGAGGACGCGTGGTCCCCGGTCCCCGGCCCTCGAAGGGGCTTGACCGCCCCTCAGCGGGCCGCGGCATCGACCGCGACGCTTCGGAGGTGCACGCCGTCGCGCTGACCCGCACCGCCCGCGGCTGGACGGTGGTCTCCCCCGTCGGCGCGGAGCCCGTCGGCGACCTCGTCGAGGGCCTTTCGCTGGCCGACCTCGTCGCGGAGGAGTTCGGGGAGCTGCCCGAGCCCGACCGCACCGCCCGCCGGTCGGCGCGCGGTGCGGGGAGCGGTCCGCAAGCCGAGGACGACGACGATCCGCGGCTGGCCGCCCTGGAGCGCAAGGTCACCCAGCTCGAGCACGCCCTCGCCGCCCGCGTCTCGACCGAGCGGGCGATCGGGGTGCTGGCCGAGCGGCACCGGGCCAGCCCCCGCGCCGCCTTCGAGTCGTTGCGGCGAGAGGCCCGGTCCTCCGGGCGACCTGTCGTCGAGCTCGCCCGCGAGGTGCTCGACGGGCTGGCCGACGAGTCCGCGGGCGCCGGCGAGGGCGCTGCGGCGTCCCCGCTCCCGCCCACGCCCCGCAGGTCCTCGTGCAGCTGCAGCCCCGTCGTGGTGGTTCCGGACGGCCGGTCCTGACCCGGCCGGAGCCGCTCACCCCGTCCGCACTGGCCGACCGTCTCGCTGCACTGCTCGCCGGGCAGCCGCCCCAACCCCGCGCCGCCGCTCTCCGGGTGGCGGTCGACGGCCCCGACGCCGCCCGTCCGCACACCCTCGCGACGGCGATCGCCGAGCGGCTGCCCGTCCTGGGCCGGACGGCGGTCGTCGTCCCGGCGGAGGGCTTCTACCGTTCCGCGTCGCTGCGCCTCGAGCACGGTCGCACCGATCCCGACGCGCGGTACACCGACTGGCTCGACGCCGGAGCGCTCACTCGCGAGGTCCTCGGACCCGTGGGCCCCGGCGGGACTGGCAGGTACCTGCCGGTGCTGTGGGACCTGGAGCGCGACAGGGCCGCGCGGACGCGGCCCCGGGCGATGCCCGCCGATGGGGTGCTTCTCGTGCCCGGCGCACTGCTGCAGGGAGTGGGTCTGGCCTTCGACGTGGTGGTTCACCTGCGGATGTCCCCCGCGGCACGGCGGCGGCACACCCCGCCCGAGCAGGCCTGGGAACTGCCGGCTTTCGACCGCTACGACGACGAGGTGAACCCCGTGGCGCTCGCCGATGCCGTCGTCCTGGCCGACCACCCCGACCGACCGGCGCTGGTGATGGCGGGCCGGTTCGTCAGCTGAACTCGCCGGCCATCCAGCGGTCGAGGATGTGACGGGCGATCGACACCGGCGGCGGCAGCGCCTGCGGCCCGCGGCCCGACAGCAGTTCCTCGCGGGTGAACCAATGGGCCTCTTCGATCTCGTCGGGGTCGGGCACGAGGTCCTGATCCCCCAGGTTCCCCTTCGCGCGCGCTACGAAGCCGAGCATGAGCGATTGCGGAAACGGCCAGGGCTGGCTGCCGACATATCGGATGTCGGTGACCTGCAGGCCGACCTCCTCGGCGACCTCGCGGGCGACAGCCGCCTCGGCCGACTCCCCGGGCTCGACGAAGCCGGCCAGGATGGAGAACCGCCCGGGGGGCCAGACCGCCTGACGGCCGAGGACCACGCGGTCGCCACCGTCGTGGACCAGCATGATCACGGCCGGATCGGTCCGTGGGAAGTGCTCGGTGCCGGTGGTCGGGTCACGCTGCACCCAGCCGGCGCGCTCGATCGTCGTCGGGGCGCCGGACAGCGGGCTGTACCGGTTGCGTTCGTGCCACTCCAGGATGGCGACGGCCTGGGCGAGCAGGCCGGCGTCGAGATCGTCCAGGTCGGCCCCGATCTCGCGGAGCCCGGCCCACCGGTCGACCGGCCGCCCGTTGACCGTGAGCGCCCGCTCGCCACGGACGGCCGCGTACACCGCGCCGTCGGCCTCGCCGAGGAACACCGATCCGAGGGGGAGCGTCGGCTGCTGGTCCCAGATCAGCCGCGGTCCCGTGGGGTCCTCTCGCACCGGCACGGCGCGCTCGCCGTCCACGGTCAGCACGTGGACGGGGCGTCCCTGCGCCGGATCGGGCAGCGAGCGCGCCAGGTGCGCGCGGTCGTGCGCGGCCCGGGACAGCACGGGGACGGTGCCGGTCGACGGCGGCGTGCCCTCCGGCCACGCGGACCCGGGCACCGTCACGCCGGGGGCCCGCTGACGCCGACCGGCCCGAGGACCTCGAGCTGCGTGGCCACCCGGTCGGCGTCACCGACCACGATGGTGGTCAGCGCGGACGGCGACAGGTAGCGGCGGGACGCCTCCTGCACCTCCTCGATCGTGACGGCGGCGAGGTCGCGCTGGTGGTCGTAGAGCCAGTCCGCCGGCAGGCCGGCTCCGGTCAGCGCCGAGAGCGTCGACGCCAGTCCGGCGTGAGTGGCGATCGACAGCGCCATGCTGCCCAGCACATAGCGGCGGGCGGCGTCGAGCTCGGCCTCGGTGACCGGGGCGAGCGCCATCCGGCCGAGCTCGTACCGGGTCTCGAGCAGCGCGGGACCCGTCACCTCGGTCGCGACATCGGCCTCGATGAGGAACGACGAGCCGGCGGCCTGGTGGTCGACGGCACTGCGCGGGCTGTAGCTGTAACCCCGGCGCTCGCGGATGTTCTCCACGTACCGCGACGAGAAGTAGCCGCCGAAGATCATGTTGGCCAGCCGCAGCGCGGCGAGGTCGGCATCGGTCCGACCGGGCGCCGGCCCACCGAGCCGGATGTTGGACTGCACGGCACCGGGTCGGTCGACGAGCTCCACCTCGGAGGTGTGCGGCTCCGGCGGGACCGGCGGCGGCTCGACGGCGTCGCCCCGCTCGGTCCAGCCGGCCAGTGCGGTCGCCACTGCCTCGGTCGCGGCCCGCGGATCCAGGTCGCCGACCAGCACCAGGCTGCTGCCCGAGGGGACCACGCGCTCGTGGTGCAGCCGGCGCAGAGCGGGCGGCCGCACCTCGCCGACGACATCGGGATCGGGCAGCTGGACGGCGTAGGGATGGCTGCCGTACCGGCGGGCGGCCAGCGCCGTGCGCGCGATCACGCCGGGCTGGGACCGGGCGATCACGATCCGCTCGACCAGCCGGTCGCGCTCCCCCTCCACGGGGTCGGCCGGATAGGCGGCGTCGGTCAGCAGCTCGGCGAGCATGCCGAGCACCGGCGTCAGCCCGCTCGGGAGCAGCGTCGTCGCGAACAGCAGCCGGTCGGGGTCGGCGGACACCGACAGCTCGGCGCCGTGGCCCTGCAGCAGCTCGGCGATCCCGGTCTGGTCGTGGGCCGCCGTGCCCAGGAGGACCGCGCCGGAGAGGACGGAGGCACGCGCGGTGTGCACGCCGGCTCCCCGCGCGGTGGGGGCGGCGAAGGGCACCCGGAGCCGGAGCTCGATCAGCGGCACCCCGGGGCGCGGCACGACGACGACCCGCAGCCCGTTGGGCAGGGTGGTCTCCTCCGCGGCCGGAACGGGGTGCGGCCGCGGGCTCCCCAGCGGCGGGACGAGGGACAGGTCCAGCTGCGCGGTCACGAGCGTCCTCCGGTCGCGCGGAGCTCGAGCACCGCGGCGGTGCCCGGATCCAGCGCCCGGGCGGCGTCCTGCACCTGGGCGGGGGTGACCGCGGCAAGCCGGGCGGCGATCTCCCCGGCCAGCTCGGCGCGGCCGTGGATCAGCTCGGCCGCGGCGAAGGCGAGGGTGCGGCCCAGCACCGAGTCGGCCTGGCGGAGCAGCTGCGCCTCGGTGCGTGCCTGCACGCGCCGCAGCTCCTCGGCGGACACGCCGTCCGTGGCGATGCGGCCGATCTCGTCGTGCACCGCCGCCAGCACCCGCTCCGGAGCGATCGCGGCCGCGTGATGCACCTGCGTGGTGAGCAGGGTGGCGTCGCGGACGTCGAACGGGTCGCCGAAGAGGCCGACGTAGCTGCTCTGCGCGATGGCGATGCGGTCGCCGTGCACGAGCCGTCGCTCCAGGCGCGAGGCGTCGCCCTCGCTGAGCAGCTCGGCGAGCAGCACGGTGCCCAGGTAGGTGTCGAAGTCGCCCACCGGGTCGGGCACCCGCCAGCCGATCGCCACCGCCGGCGCCGTGGCCAGCGCGTCCTCGACGACGTCGGTGCGCACGCCGGTGGGCAGCGGCTCACCGGTGGGCGGAAGCGGCGGCACGGGTCGTGCCTCGACCGGCCCGAACCAGCGCTGGATCAGCTGCTCGGTCTCGCCGACGACGAGGTCGCCGCCGATGCAGAGGACGGCGTTGCCCGGGGCGTAGTACCGGGAGAAGAAGTCGGTGGCGTCCTCGACGGTGGAGGACTCCAGGTCGACGAACGAACCGTAGCCGTCGTGGGTGTTGGCGAAGCTGTCGAACGCGATCTGCGGCAGCTGGAGCCACGGATAGGCCCCGTTGGGCCGGTTGAGCACGTTGACCCTGATCTCCTCCTTCACCACGTCGATCAGGTTGCGTAGGTTCTCCTCGGTGATCGCCGGGGCGGCCATCCGGTCGGCCTCGAGGAAGATCGCGCGCTCCAGGGCCTCGGAGGGCAGCGCCTCGAAGTAGTTCGTGTAGTCCTGGTGGGTCGAG
>JAOPWJ010000236.1 GCA_025965715.1 Blastococcus sp.
GGCTCCGCCAGCGGGTCGCCGCGGCGGCGACCTCGCACGCGACGGCGTGCCTCGACCAGTCCGGTGCACGCGCCGCCCTGTTGGGTTCGATCGCCGCCGGGCTGCGCGGGCAGGACGGGCGACTGGCATGAGCGGCTCGGGGACCGGCAATGGCTGACGACACCACCGGCAGCGGCGAGCTCACCGCGAAGACCGAGAACGAGGCCCTCCAGACGGCGCTGGCCGCGGCGCACGCGGCCGTCTGGGGCTACGGCGTGGTCGGTGCCGCGCTGGGCGCCGAGGGCCGCGCTCCGACCGCCGCGGCGGAGGCGGCCCACCGTGACGTGCGCGACCGGCTGACCGCCCTGCTGGAGGACCGGGACGCCGAGCCGGTGGGCGCCCAGGGCGGGTACGCGCTGCCCTTCCCGGTGCTCTCCGCGGTCGACGCCGCGGCGCTGGCCGTCGTCCTGGAGGACGGCGCCTCGGCGGCGTGGGTACGGGTGCTCGACCAGGCGGCCGAACGGTCGACCCGCGAGCTGGCGGTCGGCGTGCTCAGCGGCGCCGAGGTGCGCGCCGTGGCTTGGCGGTCGGCCGCAGGGAGGACGACGGTGACCAGCGCGCTGCCCGGCCTTCCCCCGGACTGAGAAGCCCCCCTACGTCGGTCCCTCCCGGGCACCGCCCCGGGGTTGCTGTGCGGAGGAGAGGGTCCTTTCGCTAGCCCAGGGCGCCGAGGAAGACGTCGGTGACGTCGACGGCGACGCTGCTGGACTGGCCCCCCTCGACGAGAACCGCGAAGGCGATGTCCCCCGCGGGCCCGCCGAGCTGGTAGCCCATGAACCAGCCGTGCGCGTCCGGCGGGGTGTTGCTGCCGTACTCGGCCGTGCCCGTCTTTCCGTAGACCTCGCCGCGGTCGGCCAGGGCGGCCCCCGTTCCCGACGTCACGACCGCCCGCATGAGGGGCCGCAGCGCGTCGAGCACCTCCTGCCCGGGACCGGGCGGCGCCTTCCCCGCGGGGTCGCCGCCGACGACCTCCACCGGCGCGGCCGGCGTGCCGCTGGCCACCCCGGCCGCCACCAGTGCCAGCTGCGCGGGACTCATGAGCACCCGCCCCTGCCCGATGGCGTCGGCGGCCTTGCCGGTACCCGTGCTGTCGCCGGGCACCTCGCCGCTGAAGATGCCGACGGGCAACGTCCAGTCACTGCCGACGCCGTAGGAGGCGGCCGCCTCGGTCAGCGCACCGTCGGGCAGCTCGAGCGCCGCCTGGATGAAGGTCGTGTTGCACGACTGCGCGAAGGCCTCGGTCAGCGCAACGGTGCCCAGGTCGAGGTCGTGGGCGTTCGTGAACTCGCGACCCTCGACGGTCGTGGTGGCGGGGCAGGGCACGGGGGTCGCCGGGGTCAGCCCGCCGGCCGAGAGCAGCGCCGTCGCCGTCATCACCTTCATGCTCGAGCCGGGCGGGAAGCGACCGGTCAGGGCATTCCCCGCGTTGGCGGCCCCGTTGGAGGACACCGCCAGGATCTCGCCGGTGCCCGGACGGACGACGACCACGTGCGTGGGGAGGGTCTGGGTGGCCGCGGCGGACTCGGCGGCCGTCTGCACGGCCGTCACCAGCGGTGTCTTCACCGGAGTGCCGGGCTCGGGTTCGACCGCGGCGATCTCGCGACCCTCGTCCCCGGTGGCCTCGTCGGTGCTGATCACCGAGACGGTGAACCCGGGTGCGCCGGTCAGCTGCTCCTGGAAGGCGCGCTGAAGCCCGGAGAGGCCCACCTGGTCGCCGGCGGCGTACCGCGGCGATCCCTCCTCCTGCGACTCCTCGAGCACCTCCGCGGTCGCCTCACCCACCCGCCCGAGCAGCGCCGAGGCGAAGCGGGGACTCGGCGCCAGCAGCCGGGTCTCGGTGGGGAAGACCGCGCCTGGAAGGTCGAAGATCCGACCGCGGACGGCCTCGAACTGGGGCCGGCGCAGGGTGATGACCGGCACGAACTGACCGGCCGGGGCGGCCTGGACGTTCGCGACGATCTTGTCGGCCGAGACGTCGAGCGCCGCCGCCAGCCCGGCCGCGAGCGCCGGCAGGTCGGTGACCGTGGACGTGTCGACGCCGACGTTGACCACCTCGGTCGGCGTGAACAGGGGGGTGCCCTCGGCATCGGTGATGGGCGCCCGGGCGGGCAGCGTGCGGCTGAGCTCCAGGTGCTGCCCCCGCGCCAGCTCCGGGTGCACGACCGTCGGCTCGGCGACGACCTGCCACGCCTCGTCGCCCTTCCGCAGCTGCAGCTCGGCCTCGTAGGCCCAGTCGGGTGCGGCCGCGAGGTCCCACGTCGCCGTCCACTGCACCGTCGCGGCGTCGTCCTTCACGTTCACCGCGCCCACCTCCGGGGACAGGACGGCGTCGGGCAGGTCGGCCGCGGTCTGCTCCAGCAGCGCGCCGGCGGCACCGGCGTCGGTCGTCGCCCGGGCCGCGCTCGCGGTCCTGCCGGCAGCCCAGTCGTCGAGGAAGGCCGTGGCGGCGGCGCGCACGTCGTCCTCGGCGCTGCCGGAACAGGCGGCGAGCGCCGGGAGCGCGATCAGCAGGGAGGCGAGGAGGGCCGGTGCCCGTCGTGTCCGCACGGACTCCACATTGTCAGACGACGGACCCTGTCCCCCTCGCGACGCTCGACGCCAGCGTCCGGACGGAGCCGTTCAGAAAAGGACGCTCGCGTAGCGGCCGACCTCACGGAAGCCCACCCGGCGATAGGCAGCCCGGGCCGCGGTGTTGAAGTCGTTGACGTAGAGGCTGACCACCGGTGCGATGTGGGTGCGCGCGTACTCCACGACGGCCGCGGTGCCGGCGGACCCGACGCCGCGGCCCCGGTGGGACGGCGCGACCCAGACCCCCTGCACCTGGCAGGCGGCACGGCAGACGGCGCCGATCTCGGCCTTGAACACGACCCGGTCACCGTCGAACCAGGCGAGGGACTGACCTGAGCGCACCAGTTCGGCGACCCGGGCGCGGTAGCCGACGCCGCCGTCGGCACGCAGGGGGCTGACGCCGACCTCCTCGGTGAACATCGCCACCGCGGCCGGCAGCAGCAGCTCCAGCTCGTCGGAGCGGACGGCGCGCACGCGGGGCTCCGGCGCGATCGCCGGCGGCCCGTCGATGGCCAGCAGCGGCTGACGGGGGCGGTGGTCCCGGGCGGGTCCCCAGTCGGGCGCGAGGAGATCCCAGAGCGGCTCCACCGAGGACGCCGTCCCGACGATCGTCGAACACCGGCGCCCCGCCCGGCGGGCGCGGTCGGCGAACGCCGCGGCCGCGGCCCGCTCGGCGCCCGGGACGGCGAAGGGGATCAGGTTGGCACCGGCCAGGCAGACGGCATCCAGGTCGCGGCCGGTCCCGAAGCCCCACAA
The DNA here is from genome assembly GCA_025965715.1 of Blastococcus sp. Classification (GTDB taxonomy): domain Bacteria; phylum Actinomycetota; class Actinomycetes; order Mycobacteriales; family Geodermatophilaceae; genus Blastococcus_B. The sequence continues at coordinate 3,364 of JAOPWJ010000236.1, forward strand.
CGGGGCGCCCAGGGACGGCGCCGCGGTGCCGCACGCCTCGATCCGGCCGGCGACCACGCACGTGGCAACCGGATCGGTCGCCAGCAGCCGGTGGACGGCGGCCTCGTCGTTCTCGTCGAGGACGCGCGCGGTCGGCGTTCGGAGCACGGGAGCGAGCGGCGCGAGGATCAGCTGACGCTGACGACGGGCGGTCCGGACGGCGTCCCGGCGGCGATCTGCTGGGCGGCGATCCGCATGGCTTCTTCGATCAGCGTCTCGACGATCTGGGACTCCGGAACGGTCTTGACGACCTCGCCCTTGACGAAGATCTGCCCCTTGCCGTTGCCCGACGCGACCCCGAGGTCGGCCTCGCGGGCTTCACCCGGGCCATTGACGACGCAGCCCATGACGGCCACGCGCAGCGGCACCTCCATGCCCTCGAGCCCGGCGGTGACCTCGTCCGCGAGCTTGTAGACGTCGACCT
>JAOPWJ010000050.1 GCA_025965715.1 Blastococcus sp.
GCCACTCCGGGCGCGTCGGCGGCCACTCCGGGCGCGTCGGCGGCCACTCCGGGCGCGGAGGCGCCGAAGCCGTCGGGCACCGGGCCGGAGCTGGCGGTCAAGGGCCTCGACGCGCCGTCCCGACCGGCGGAGCAGCTGAGCTATTCCGCGCCGAGCCTGGACGCCTCGCCGAAGGAGAGCGGCCCGGCCAAGGCCGCGAAGTCGGCGACGATCTCCGGTACCAAGGAGACCCCGCGCAACGCGCCCTGCCCCTGTGGCTCCGGCAAGAAGTACAAGCAGTGCCACGGAGCCGCGGGACACTGAGCGCCACCCCCGATGACCGCGCCCGCGCCGATCCGATCGGCGGGGGCGCGATCGCGTTCACCCCACTTGCAGTGCGGTGCAGCGCCAGCGGCCGTCGACGCCCTCGAGTCGTGCCGCGACCGCGTGCGCCCGGCCTGCCCGCCGAGCGACGGCACTGATCTCGGCGACCCCGTCGACCGGCTCGCAGGCGTGCACGGATCCGACGACCAGGGGCGAGGTGCCCTGCGTGCACCAGGCGGGCCGGCGGCCGGCGGTCAGGGCGGTGTAGACGCCCGGCGACGTCATGGCCTGCAGTTGGCTGAGCGGTCGCCGTCCGGCGAGGGCCTCGAGCGTCATCGTGATCAGCCGCCTCCCGGTTTCGCGCGGATCGGGGAGATCGATCCGGCTGGACCAGGTCGGACCGAACTCGACGGCGTCCGGCGTCACCGGCCCGGAGATCTGTGGGCGTGGCCCCGGCCGGTGCAGGGGGCGGGGGGCGGCAACGCCCAGATGGACGAGGCGTAGCGGTTGCCCGTCGTCCTCCAGGGGTGGTTGCGGCGTGCGGACGGTGACGAGTCGCAGCCTCGGCCGGTCGTCGGCCGCGGTGGCACCCGGCGGGGGAACTGGGGTGGGGCCGGCGGGCATGGGAACTCCTCGGTGCGGGGGACGTGGGGGCGGGTGCCTTCAGCGCGGATCGGGCGGCAGGAGCACCTGGCCCGGCAGGAGACGGTCGGGGTCGGGGCCGATGACTGCGCGGTTGGCGGTCCACCAGGCCTGGACGGCGGCGGCAACCTCGCTCAGTGACGGCGTCCGCCGGTTCTCCTCCAGCAGCCGGGACTCGGCGACGGACCACAGGCAGTCGCCCCGGACGACGACGTAGGTGACCGGCCCCCGGCCGGGCGGGGGGTCGGGGACCCCCGCCGTGGGCCAGTCCGGTGCGGCGTCGGCGTCGTTCCCCGCGGGAAGTCCGGGGGTGCCGGGCCAGTCGGGCACCGCCATACCGGGCCCGTTCCGCACCGAACCCGTCATCTCATCTCCGGCGGCGGCCCACGCCGTCGGCGCCGACGGGAGGGCGGGGACGAGACCGGGCCCAGCTACGCCGAGCCCCAGGCCGAGGAGGACAGCTGCGCTGCGCCGGGCACTGGCCGGCAGGACGACCCGCAGCGCTGTCCGAGCCATACCGCCGAGCAGACCCGGTAGTGCCGACGCGGCCGTGAGAGCGAGGCCCAGCGCCCCCCAGGCCCAGCAGAGCCAGGCGAGTATTCCGGCGCCCGCCAGCACCAGCGTGTCCGGGCCGGCGCGATCGACGGTTCGCTGCGGGTTGCCCAGGGCCTCGGTCATGGCCGGGAAGGCCGGCGTCAGGGTGGCGAGCGCCACCGCCACACCTGCCATGGCTGCTGCGCTCAGCAGCAGTCGCCGCACTGACATCGAAACCGCCTCCAACCGGGTCGGATGCAGACTAAAGCAAGCAAATGCATCCAAACGCAAGTCTTCGGAAGGATCTAAGCTGTCGGCGGGAGGTGGGCCATGCGCTGGCAGCAGCTGTTCGCGGACCTGCAGGGACAGTTCGATGCGCAGGAGGCGGCCGCGGAGCGCGCCGAATGGGGGTCGCGCGCGCGCAGCGAGATCGGTGCGGTTGCCCTGGTCGATCGGCTCCGCGGTGCGATCGGCACCGTCGTTTCGCTGCAGTGCCGGGGAGTCGGTCCGGTCACCGGTCGTCTGAACGACGTGGGCGTCGACTGGCTCCTGCTCGAGGACGACCATGCCCGGACGAGCCTGGTGGCGCTGGCGGCCGTCCGCGCCGTCAGCGGACTGAGCCGGCGGACCGCGGCCGCGGAGGAGCCCGGTCATGTCCGCGGACGGTTGGACCTGCGACGCGCGCTGCGCGCGTTGGCCCGTGACCGCGCCGCGGTGCAGGTGGTCCTGGACGACGGTTCGGTGCTGACCGGGACCGTGGACCGTGTCGGCGCGGACTATCTCGAGCTGGCGGAGCATCCCGTCGACCAACCGCGCCGGGCGGAGGCAGTTCAGGGCGTGCGCGCCGTGGTCATCGCCTCGATCGCGCTCGTCCGGTCAGGTCCGGGGGCGCTGGGCTAAGCGGGTCAGGCCCGGAGGTGACGGCTGTCTGTGGCGTCAGCTTCGGCCGGCGCCGGGGCTGCTTGCGAGCCGGCCGGATCGGTCACGGACGACGCCTCTGCAACGGTGCCGGCGCGGGCTTCCGCGTACTTCTGCTGGATGAACCGCTCCAACTCGTCGACCTCCACCCGCCATTGTCCGCGGCCGCCGATCTGGATGGCGATCAGCTCCTTGCGCCGCACGAGCGCGTACGCCTGGGACCACGACACGGCGAGGATCTCCGCGACGTCGTCGAGGGTGAGGAAGCGGGGCGTGGGCATCGGGTCTCCGTCCGGTCCCGGCCAGTCTGTCAGCACGGGGGGTGGACCTCCGTGGGCATCCACACCCGAACGTGTGGATGACCAATGCGCGCACCGGCATCCATGACGCATCATCTGCACTCGAACGCCGCCACGTCGCGCCATACCGTCGTGACACGCCCCCGGTCCGGCGTCGACCTCCGGAGAAGGGAGCATGCCGTGACCGCCGTCCGAACCCCGCCCGCCTCGGCGGCGGACCCGGCTGCGGTGCCCCCCGGACCGGCTCCCCGGCGGGTGCGCACGCCTCGCTGGTTGGATCTGCGCCTGGTCCTCGGGGTGCTCCTGGTACTCGGCTCGGTGCTCCTCGGTGCGCGTGCGGTCGGCGCAGCCGACGCCACCGTTGCGGTGTGGGCCGCGGCGACCGATCTGGCGGCGGGCAGTGAACTGACAGCGGCCGACCTCGTGCCCCTCGACGTCCGGCTCGACGAAGCCGCCGGCGCGTACGTGTCCACCGGGACCGATCCCGCGGGCCGGACCCTCGGACGTGCCGTCCACGCCGGCGAGCTGCTGCCGCTGTCGTCTCTGGAGGAGCCGGGAAATCTGGTGCACCTGGCTCTGCCGGTGCAGTCCGGCTATGTCCCGCCGGATCTCGATCGGGGTCAGCTGGTCGACGTCTACGCGGTCGACGATGCCGCGGCCGGAGCCCCGGCCGGTGAGGCGGCAGGTGTCACGCTCGTCGTGGCCCGCGCGCCGGTGCAGGCACTCTCCGGCCGGTCCGACGGAGTGCTCTCCGCGGCCACCACGACCGTGCAGGTGGTCGTCGCGGTGGCCGCGGACGACGCCCCGAAGATCCTGACCGCGGTGGGCGGACGGCCCCTGGTCGTCGTCGTCCACGAGTCGGTCGACGAGGGGCCTACCGGCTGATGGCGCTCCAGGTCTTCACCGCGGTCACCGGCGCCAGCTGGGAATCCACCCTCGTCGGGGCGCTGGACCGGAACGCGCACGGGGTCACCGTCGTGCGCCGATGCGTCGATGTCTCCGACCTTCTCGCCGCGGCCGCGACCGGCACCGGGCAGGCTGCCTTGCTCTCGGCCGAGCTGCGTCGTCTCGACGGCGAGGCGATAGCCCGGCTGGGCGAGGCCGGCGTGGCGGTGGTCGGGCTGGTCGAACCGGGGGACGACCGCGCCGCCGCCCGACTGCGGCAGCTGGGCGTGGACCGCGTGCTCCCGGCCGACAGCGAACCGGAGCTGATCGCGCAGGCACTGCGGGAAGCGGTGGCCGGCGCCGCCGAGCCGGGTCGGGACGTCGCCGATCCGAGCGCGGCCCTCCCGGCACTGGGTGTGCCGGACACCCCTACGGAGCGCCCCGCCGGACGCGGCCGAGTCGTGGCGGTCTGGGGACCGACCGGCGCCCCGGGACGAACCACCGTCGCGGTGGGACTGGCAGACGAGGCAGCCCGGCTCGGTGTCTCCACGCTCCTGGTCGACGCGGATGTGTACGGGGGGGTCATCTCCCAGGTCCTGGGACTCCTCGACGAGTCGCCCGGACTCGCGGGGGCCGCCCGGTTGGCCGGAGCCGGCACTCTCGATCTCGCGGCCCTGGTCCGGCTCGCCTGGGCGGTGCGTCCCCAGCTGCGGGTGCTGACCGGACTGGCGCGGGCGGACCGCTGGCCCGAACTGCGCCCCGGTGCGGTCGGCACGGTGCTCGAGGAGGCGCGCCGGCTGGCCGAGTTGGTCGTCGTCGACTGCTCCTTCAACCTCGAGGACGACGAAGAACTCTCCTTCGACACCGTCGCTCCGCGACGCAACGGCGCCACGCTCGCCGTCCTGGACGCCGCTGACACGGTGCTGTGCGTCAGTGGAGCCGACCCCGTCGCCCTGCAGCGGAGCGTCCGAGCCCTGGACGACCTGCGCGACGTGCTGCCGGACGCCGAGCCGGTGCTGGTGGTCAACCAGCTGCGGCGTGGACCGGTTCCGGGGGATCCGCGGGTCGAGATCGCCGCGGCGGTCGAGCGCTTCACCGGACGTGCGGTCTCGTTCTTCCTCCCGGTCGACCGGGACGCCGCCGATGCCGCCCTCGCCTCCGGGCGCACGCTGGCCGAGGTGGCCCCGCGCTCGCCGCTACGGATCGCGCTGCGGTCATTGGCGGTCGCGGTCGCCGACGTGGCTGCCCCGTCGCGGGAGCGTCGCGGTCTCTGGCGGGACCGTCGGGCTGCAGGCTGACGGCGGCGCTGTCGACCCGAGGGGCCCGCGCCGTAGCGTGTGTCCCCGACCGGGAGGAGACCCATGGGCGAGCGCCTGAGCACCCTGGACGCGTCGTTCCTGTACCTCGAGGAGCCGGACACCCCGATGCATGTCAGTGGCGTGCTGATCCTCGAGAAGCCGCCGGGTGGAGTGGAGGCGCTCGCGGCCCTCGTGGAGGCGCGTCTGTCGCTGGTCCCCCGGTACCGGCAACGAGTGGCCGAGGTTCCCGGTCACCTGGCGAACCCGGTGTGGGTCGACGACCCCGACTTCGACATCGCGTACCACGTCCGACGCTCGGGGCTGCCGCGCCCGGGAACGGAGAGCCAGCTGCTGGACGTGGTGTCCCGGTTGACGTCCCGCCGCTTGAACCGGAGCCGGCCGCTGTGGGAGGCGTATCTCATCGAGGGTCTGTCGGGCAATCGCGTGGCCGTGGTGACGAAGACTCATCCGGCGCTGGTGGACGGGCTGAGTGCCATCGACATCGGGCAGGTACTCCTGGACGTGGCGCCGGACGCGCCGGCGCCCGAGCCCATCGAGTGGCGACCGCGGCGCGTTCCCACGGGCAGGCAGCTGCTGGTGGAGGCCCTCGACGAGTACGCCCGACGGCCTTCGGCCATCGTCGAGACCGCGCGGGGAGCGGTCACCGACGTCCGGGCCACCGCCGCCCGTCTGACCGGGGTCGCCGGTGGGCTCCTCCGGACCGCCCGGTCGACCATCCTCGCGGCGCCGCAGAGTCCACTGAACTCCTCCATCGGCCGCCAGCGGCGCGTCGCGGTGGCGCGGGCCGAACTCGCCGATGTGAAGAAGATCCGGCAGGTGCACCCTGGCACGGTCAACGACGTCCTTCTGACGGTGGTGACGGGCGCGCTGCGGGAGTGGTTGCTGTCCCGAGGCGAGCCCGTGGTCGCCGGTACGTCGGTGCGTGCGCTGGTGCCTGTCTCGCTGCAGGACGACGAGTCCTCGCGCGGCGACCGGGTCTCCTCCTACCTGGTCGACCTTCCGGTGGGAGAGCCCAACCCGCGGGTCCGGTTGACGCGCCTGAGCTATGCGATGCGGGGCGTCGCGGCACACGGTCAGTCGGTCAGCGCTGACAACCTCATCGCGCTCACCGGGTTCGCACCGCCGACGCTGCACGCCTTGGGGGCACGAGCCGCGCGCGGACTGTCCCGGCGACTGTTCAATCTCGTCGTGACCAACGTGCCCGGGCCCCAAGTACCGCTCTACGCCGCGGGGAGCCAGATGCTGGAGGTGTTCCCCTTCGTGCCGCTGGCCCGTGGCCAAGGGCTGTCCATCGGGATGACGAGCTACCACGGGCGCGTGTTCTTCGGCTTGAACGCCGATCGGGACAGCGTCAGTGACGTCGACGTCCTGGCCGACCTCATCGAGCAGGAGGTCGGCGAGCTGGTGGACACCTCCTCCTGAACCATCCCGCGGCCGGCCGGCCGGGGGGATCAGCCCGCTGGTCTGCCGGTCCGGCCCGCCGGCCGGCGGGATACCGTCGCTGGTCCCATCGATCGAGGAGCGAGCTCTTGCGCGTGTACCTGCCGGCCACCACCTCGGTGCTCCGGACGCTCGTGGACGAAGGCCGGGTCGCCGGTCCACACACGGCGTTCGCGGTCACCCCGCAGCTCCGGGACTTCTTCGCGGTGAGTGACGCCGGGGCCGACACCGAGGAACTGGAGTACGCGGCCCTGCTCACCGCGGCGCGGGCGAGTCTGCGATTGCTCGACATCGATCCACTGGCTCCGCGACGCCGGGTCGTGCTGGCCGCCGATGTGCCCGACGACCGGGTGACGACGATGGACGATCCGCACGTCGACCGGGGCGCAGTGCGCGTCACCGAGGACATCCGGTTGCAGGACGTCGCCAGCGCGCACATCGACGGTGCGGACGCCGAGGACGACGTGCGGGCAGCGGTCAACGTCGTGCTCGAGGCGGATCTCGGCAGTGAGGACGCACAGTTCCTGGTGGACCAGGCCGAGGGGCACGAGCTCGCCTGGTACGCCTCGCAGGAGATCGGCACCGTCCTGGAACTTCTCTGACCGATCGGTCATCGGGCCGGCGGCCGATCCGGCTCCTCCCGCCGTCGGGCGACCTGGATCCGCTCCAGGAGGTTTCCGGCCGCCAGCCAGCCGGATCCGGGGCGAACCGGTAGCGGTGTGCGTGGCAGCCGCAGTCCCAGGACGTCCGCGTCGCCCGTGCCGGGACACAACAGCAGTCCTGTCCTCGCCCGGCGCAGGTGTGCGACCGGTCCCTGGTAGTGCCCGGCGAACTGCCCGGCCGTCCCGGCCGCCAAGAGCACCACGCCGCTGGAGCTGCCGAGGGTGGGCAGGGACATGAGCGCCGGCTCCTCGGCCGGCGCGCCGATGTCGTCGGCGATGACGACGCAGGGCCTCCCCGATCGCTCGGCCAGCCAGCTGGTTGTTCCAGCCACGTCCTCCGGGTCGAGCCAGTCCGCGGCAGGCAGGTCCGTCGCCGGGCCACCCGCGGGCGCCTCGCCGATCCGGAGCAGCGGCGCCCCCATTGCGCCGAGGTGTCGCGCGAAGGCGTCCAGCGCCGACGAGCGGCCGCTGGCCGGCGGTCCGATCACCAGGAGTCCACCGTTGCGCGTCAGCGAAACGACGAGCGGCGCCCCGTCGTCGCCACCGGGACCGACCGGCAGCGCCAGTCCACCGACTTGTTCGGTACCGGCCGGCACGCGGGGGAGCGGCAGGACCGGATCGGCCGCCAGCTCGGCGATGCGCAGGGGCAACGGCGCCCCCGCTACTCGTGGGCGAGTGTCCTGGGGTGCCGCCGGCGGTCGGGGGAGAGCCAGCTGACACTCCCAGGCGTCCTCCCCGACGAGGGCCCGGCCCGGGGGGCGGTGAGCGGGCACGGAACGGGCAGCGATCCCTGACATGGCGTAGTCGGCGCGATCCGGCATCGGCAGCACGATCCGTTGCCGGGCCGCGGCCGCCAGCCGACCGCCGGGAACGGCTCGGTCGGCGGTGAGCACGCAGGTCACGCCCACGGCGGCTCCGTCGCGGACGAGTCGGAGCAGTGCTGCCGAGCCGCGCGCCGGGTCCGCCTCGTCGAGCAGCGCGCTGACCGTGTCCACGCCGTCGATCAACAGCAGGATCAGCGGAGCGGACGCCCCGGCGGACGCAGCGCGACGGTCGGCCACCTCGCGCGCCAGCCGGTCGACCAGGCGGACCGTGCGGAGCGCGTCCGGCCCGATGATGCTGGTTCCGGTGTGTGCCAGGCGTGCCGCCTCCTCGGCGAGGCCGCCGCTGGAGGCGTCGATCACATGGACGTGGAGGCCCGCCGGATCGACCTGCCAGACCGCCTCGCCGAGCACCGTCCGCAGAAGCGTGGTGCGACCACTCCGCGGCCCGCCGACGGCGAGCCAGCCGCCGCCTTCGGCGAGGTCCAGCTCGAGCGCCTCCTGGGTCTGGCGATCCGGGAAGTCCACCAGTCCCAGCTTCAGTCGGGTGCTGCCTGGGGGACAGGCGCGGGTCGAGTTGCCCAGCGCCGTGGCGAAGAGCTCATCGGCCAGCGGCGGTCGCCAGGGACGGTGGGGCGTAGGCATGCCGCTCGAGGCGGCGTGCAGCGTCAGGGCATGGGCCAGCCGCGCCAGATCACTGGCTTCCCCTGGCCGTCCTCCTCTGTCCGGAAGGCGCGCGACCATCGGCCACGTCCATCGCCGTACCTCCGGGCTCACCGCTTCGACGGATGAGGGCGGCATTGCCACGCGCGCCACCTGAAGTGCCGTCGGCTCGCCACTTCCCGCCCGGAGGTACGCCCGGCCCGGCTGGTCGAGGGGGAGGTGGGCGGCTTCGCTGCCGCCGAGTACGTCACGCGAGTCGGCTTCGTCAGTGGTGCGGAGGCAGATGCGCAGGGTGCAGTTCGCCCGGATCTCGGGCGAGACCACGCCCGCCGGCCGTTGCGTCGCCAGGATGAGGTGCACTCCGAGGGATCGCCCCCGCTGGGCGATGGACACCAGGCCAGGAACGAACCCGGGGAGCTCCTCAGCGAGTGTCGCGAACTCGTCCACGACGATGACCAGCCGCGCCATGGCGACGTGGTCAGGAAGAACCCCGATGTCGGCCACGTGATGGGCGGCCAGGATCGCTTCCCGCCGGGCGAGTTCGGCGGTGAGCGATCGCAGTGCCCGTGCCGTCGCCTGCCCGTCGAGGTCGGTCACCAGCCCGACCGTGTGCGGCAGTTCCGCTGCCTCGGCGAAGGCGGAGCCGCCCTTGTAGTCGACAAGGAGGAACGAGCACCGATCCGGCGGATGGCGGAGCGCGAGACCGGCGATGAGCGTCTGCAGCAGCTCCGATTTGCCCGAGCCGGTGGTCCCCGCGATGAGCGCATGCGGACCCTGGCGACACAGGTCGATGTCGACCGGTCCCTCGGCCGACCGCCCGAGAGTGGCCACCAACCGGTCCCGCTCCCGCGCCCACGTGCCGTCGACGTGGCCGTGCGGATCGACGTGCACGCCGCCGATCGGTAGCTCGAGCAGTCGGACGGTTGCGGGAAGGCTCCCGGCGGAGGCCGCCGGAGCCAGTCCGGCCAGGTCCCGGCTGAACGCCGCAGCGGCCGCCGTCGACAGCCGGTCGAGCACGATTCCCTCGCGGTCGGGGAGGAACTGGCGGCTGAGTACGCCCACGTCGCCGGTCTCGCCGGTCAGGCGCAGGGTGGCATCCGCGGTGACCGGCAGGTCCGAGGTCACCTCCGCCGCAGCGAGCGTGAGCACGCCGGCGTCACCGGCGGCCCGCAGCGTCGCGGCCAGTTTGGCGTCCAGTGGCCGGTCCACCACGACCACCAGCCACCCGGTCGGGGAAGGGATGCCGGACGGTCCCGGGCGCCGCGAGCCGGCCGCGCGTCGTCGGCCGGTGACGGCGGCCAGCCACCTGTTCAGCGCCTCGTCCTCATGCCGACCGCTGGCGCCGCCCCCGTCGGCCACAGCGATGTGAGCCGGGTCGAGATGTGGCAGCCACTTCGCCCACACCCAGTCGGCGAGGCGGTCGGTAGTGGTGAGGAGAAGGAACTCGACGTCTCCTGGCGGATGCAGCGCGGCCAGCTGGGCAATCACCGAGCTGAGAACTGCGACGGTTCGTCGACGCGGACCCACGACGCCGAGCCCGCCGCTGGTGCGGAGGTCGAGAGTCGCCGCCAGGTGGTCGGCCTGTGCGCGGTGCCGCGCGCCGCCGGGCCGCACCCGGGTGACACCGGTCGTTCCCGGGCCGGAACCCAACCGAACCGACAGCGCGTCGTCGTCGCCCAGTCGGCGGCTCCACAGCCGGTCGGACCGCCGCCTGGCCGCGGTGGTGATAGCGGCGAGGTCCGGGTGGACCGCCTCGACGGCGCGGACGTGCGCGAGCACTGCAGCAGCCAGCGATTCCTCCGCCGCCAGGAGTTCGACGGCGTAGGCGGCTCTGTCGCGCCGCCCGGCACGTCGGCCCGACCACCGATCGCTGAGCCACGTCGCGAGGGCGACCACCGGACTGAGCAGCGCGAAGAACAGGAAGGTCGGCGTGTGGAGCACCAAGGACATCGCCACACCGGCGAGCGCGGGGAGGGCGATGGCGACCCAGGCGAGGCGTCGATGAGGTGCGGCCGTCGGCTCCTGCGGAAACGCGATCTCGACCTCGGGCGGGGGAGCGCTCATCCATGGGGTCGGCCGAAGGCGCGTCCGTCCGCCACCGCGGCCATCGATGGCTGCAACCGAACCTCCCGGGCCGGCCACGGTGACCGCGGTCGCACCCAGTCGGAGAACCGCGCCCGGCGGCCAGGTCCGGGGCTCGGGGCCGAGCTCGTCGGAATCCAGCCGACTACCGTTCGTGGATCCGAGGTCCTCCACCGTGATCTCGCCGCCACCGATCCGCACCGCCACGTGCCGGCGGGAGACGTCCGGATCGTCGAGTCGGACTGTCGCCTCCGCACCCCGGCCCAGGACGTGTTGCCCCTGCCCGAGAGGCACCGTGCGTCCGGCGTCGGGCCCCCCGACGACGCGTAGCTCCAGTGCGCTCGACCGATCGGCTCGCCACGACCGAGGCACCGGCCGATCCAGCCCGAGCACCGCGCCATGGGCCAGTGCGGGCGCCGCGATCGGCAAATCCTCGGGCAACACCTGCGACGCGGTCCACAGGGTCTTGACCGGCAGGCCGACGGCGCGACCCAGCGCGGCAACCACGGCGCCCAGATGGTCCCCGTCATGAGCGGTCAGTTCGACGTCGAGGGCGCCGTCGTCGGTGACCAGTGTCCAGCACCGTGTGGCACGAGTCGGGGCCACGTCGGCTTCCGGACGATCGCTCATGCCGCGATCGTCTCGGCCGCCGGGACCCGATGGGATGCCCGACGGAGATCTGTGGACAAGCAGGCGGCCTGTGGACAGCTTCCGCGGTCGCGTCGCCCGGCGTCCTAACGTTCGCCGCGACCGGGAAGGACCCGGACCGGAGGAGGACCCGTGAAGGTCGATATCGCCACCTTGCAGTCGATGGCGGGGCAGTGCCGTGCAGAGGCCGCGGAGACGGCGTCGCGGCACGCGCACCTGTCCAGCAGCATCAACACCTCGGTGCTCGACGGTTGGACCGACAGTCAGGCAGCCATCCGGTTCACCGAGCTCTACGAGCAGTGGCGGCTGTCCGCCCAGGGGGTCAGCGACGCGCTCACCGGCATGGGTGGTCTCCTGACGAATGTGGCGGGCTCCTACCAGCAGCACGAGGCTGAGATGGCGGCCCGCATCGGGGCGATGCTCTGATCCCTCGTCACCGGCGGTCCTGCCGCGGGTTCCGACCATTCCGGCGGATCCCGGCATCTGCTGCGGTCCGGCGCGAGCCGGCAGGGCCGCCCGTAAGATCAACACCCGTCCAGACGGGTCATCGGCTCTTCGTGATGGGCAACTGGCCCGTTCCAGTGGGCCCGTCGCCCCGGCGCCGTGCGGTCCGTCCGCGCGTCGACGTCGGGAGCCAGCACATGCAGTTCGGTCGGTACTACGAGGAGTTCGAGGTAGGGGCCGTCTACAAGCACTGGCCCGGCAAGACCGTCACCGAGTACGACGACCACCTGTTCTGCTTGCTGACGATGAACCACCACCCGCTGCACATGGACGCGAACTACGCGGAGAAGACCACCGACTTCGGCAAGAACGTCGTCGTCGGCAATTACGTCTACTCGCTGCTATTGGGCATGAGCGTGCCCGACGTGTCGGGGAAGGCAATCGCCAACCTGGAGATCGAGTCGCTGCGGCACGTGGCGCCGACGTTCCACGGCGACACCATCTACGGCGAGACGACGGTCCTCGACAAGACCGAGTCCAAGTCGAAGGACGACCGCGGGATCGTGCACGTCGAGACCATCGGCTACAAGCAGGACGGCACGATCGTGTGCATCTTCCGCCGTAAGGTCATGGTGCCCAAGCGCTCCTACGGGGAAGCCAGGGGCGGCGAGCAGCCGGGCCGCCCGAAGCCCACACCGCGCTGACCACGCCGGTGTCCGAAGGACCCACGAGCCGGCGGCGGACGTCAGGCCGGCAGCACGCCCCAGCCGCGCAGGATCTTCACCAGATCGGGCGTGCAGGGCAGGCCCTCCAGTGCCGGGGCGTCGACGAACAACACGGCCGAGGCGTCGTCACCGGCGACGGGCTCGGCTGCGGGCTCTTCGAGGGCGCAGGCGATATCCGTGACCTCGTAGACGACGTCCCCGGCCGGGATCCGGACGCTGCCCACGGCGGCGCCGGCTCGGACCCGCAGGCCGGTCTCCTCGCGGACCTCGCGCTCGATGGCTGCCTGCGGCGACTCGCCGGGCTCCACGCGACCGCCGGGGAGCGACCAGAGCCCCTCGTGCGGTGCATGACCGCGACGGATCATCAGCAGCCGGCCGTTCGCGTCGTGCACCACGGCACCCACGCACGGCACCACCGGCCGCTCCGCCGCTCCGCTCTTCTCCGCAGCGGCCTTCGCGGAATCCATGCGCGGCAGGCTACGCAGCCCGCACCGGCAGCAGCGCCGCACCACGGGATGCAGTCGAACCACTGCGCTCCGCTTGACGATTCCCCACGGTCACAGGACGGTATTGCCCGATGAGCGGAACGCCGGTCTGCCCACGCTGCGGTGAGCCGTTGGCCGTTCCACCCGGGTCGACGGCACAGGCGTGGTGCCATGTGCACGGTGCCGTCACCCCCCTGCACCACACCGTTCTCATCGCCCATGACGCCATCGTCGCGGTGACCTCGGACGCCCGCGTCCCCGCGTGGGTGCCCGATCCGATGGCCGCCGGCTGGTCGCTCACGGGGCTGGCGTGGGGTGGGGAACCCGGGGCGCGAGCGATCGTCGTCGACTGTGCCGGTCCCGCTCCGCTGGGCGGCTCCGCCGAGCTCGTGCTCGTCGCCGAGGAGCCCGGCGTCGGAGTCGGCTGCGGATACGCGGGACTGCCCGGCCTGGATCCCGGCGACGTGATCACCGGCCCGTCGTCGGTCGACGTGAAGGCTGCCGGCCAGCACGCGCCGCTGTGGGCCATACCGACCACCGACGACCGGGCCGCCTTCGTCGGCGAGGCCTACGGCGTGTGGCTCTGGCTGGTTATGTGGCCGATGAGCGCCGCCTGGCTGCTCGCCGAGCAGTTGGAGCTGATCGACCTGCGGGAGCGCATCTACCCCGACCTGCCGCTCGGCCCGCCGAGCGAGCACCTGTTGCCGGGCAGGTGAATCGGAACTCCAGGGGACTCCCGCTGGTCGGCGCGTCGCCGACGGTGGCGTGAGGGACCTGTGTTACCCATGGGACGAACGCGTCCGCCGCATCCCGCGAACGCCGTCCCCGCCGGTCCGGACTACCGGATCGCGCGCCGCGCTCGAACACCCCGGAGGGGGCGATGAACCTGAAGAAGGTCCTCACCTGGCTGATCGTCGCCTTCGTCGTCTTCTACGTCATCCAGGCGCCGGAGGCCTCCGCACAGCTGGTCCGCAACGCCGGCACCGCGCTCGGCGACGCGGCGTCCTCGCTGGCCACCTTCCTCGGATCGCTCGTCTAGAGCCGGCGTGACCGAGCCGGATCCCGGGGAGCTGCCCACCCGCGCCCGCAAAGACGTCCAGAAGTACCTCCTTCCGGAGGAGCGGGCGGTGGTTGCCACGCGCCGGCACTGGGCGGTGCTCATCGAACCGACCTTCAAGTTCCTGCCAGTCTTCCTGGCCGGCGGATGGCTGCTGCTCTTCGATCCGGACAACCGGGTGACCAGTTCCGCCGGGCTCACCGTCATCGTCGCGGCCCTCGGGTACTACGGGCTGCGGGTGGGGGAGTGGTGGATGCGGCACTTCATCGTGAGCACCCGCCGCGTCCTGCTGACCTCCGGGGTCGTCGTCCGCACCGTCACGCTCCTGCCGCTACGCCGCATCACCGACCTCACCTGGAAGGAAACCCTCCTCGGGCAGCTGCTCGGCTACGGCACCTTCCGGTTCGAGTCGGCGGGCCAGCAGCAGGCGCTCTCGGAGATCACCTTCCTGCCGGGCGCCGACGTGCTCTACCGCCGGGTCAGCTCCCTGCTCTTCAGCAGCGACTGGGGCGGCGGCGCCGCCTCCGGAGGCGACGATGAGGGGAACCCCTAGCCCGATGAGGGGAACCCCTAGCCCCCAGCGCCGTAGCGCCCTCCGGTGGGCACCGAGCCGATCCCCGGGCTGCCGCTGCAACAACCGTGACGTGACCGGTTCCATCGTGTGGAGTCGCCGCCCGTGCGGCAGGCTGGGCGGCGATGCGGATCGACCTGCACACCCATTCCTCGGTGTCCGACGGAACTGAGACCCCCGCCGAACTCCTGGCCACGGCTCGCGCCGCCGGGCTCGACGTCGTCGCCCTCACCGACCACGACACGACCGCCGGGTGGTCACTGGCCGAGGCGTCGCGGCCCGCTGGCCTGACCGTCGTCCCCGGCATGGAGCTCTCCTGCCGGTGGTTCCCCTCCGACCAGCCGCCGATCAGCGTTCATCTCCTGGCCTATCTGTTCGACCCCACGCACGCCGGCTTCGCCGCCGAGCGGGGCCGGCTGCGCCAGGAGCGGCTCGAGCGCGGCGCCCGGATCGTCGGCGCGCTCGCGGCGGACGGCTATCCCGTCGTCTGGGAGCAGATCGTCGAGCGCTCGGCCGGAGGCGTGGTCGGTCGTCCGCACGTGGCGCGCGCCCTGGTGGAGGCGGGAGCCGTCGAGTCGGTGGACGAGGCGTTCGTCACCCTGCTGCACCACCACAGCCCGTACTACGTGGCCAAGGTCGACACCGACGTCCGGGAGGGCATCGCACTGGTGCGCGCCGCGGGTGGGGTGCCGGTGTTCGCGCACGGGCTGGCGACGAAGCGGGGACGCGTGGTCGGGGACGACGCTATCGCGGGCATGGCCGAGGCAGGGCTGCTCGGGCTGGAGGTCGACCATCCCGACCACGCGCCGCACGAGCGAGCCCACCTCCGCGGCCTCGCCGAGGATCTCGGGCTGATCGTCACCGGCTCCAGTGACTACCACGGCAGGAACAAGCAGACGCCCATCGGCGCCTGCACCACTGACGCCGACCAGTTCGAGGCGCTGTTGGCCGCCGGCATCGGCAGCGAGGCCTACCGCGACTGAGCCGGAACCGTCGGACGTCCCGGTTACCGTGGCGGCATGATGAGTGCCGGGGCGCGGCAGACGCAGCTCGAGATGCCCGGCATGCCCCGGCGGCTGTTCTCGGCCACGCCCAGCAAGCTGGCGACGTTCGCCGACTGTCCCCGCCGCTACCGCTACGCCTACGTCGACCGCCCGACACCGCCCAAGGGGCCGGCCTGGGCGCACAACACCGTCGGCGCCGCCGTGCACGCCGCGCTCCGGTCGTGGTGGGACCTGCCGGTCGAGCGCCGTACGGCTGCGGCCGCCCGGCAACTGCTCTACTCGGCCTGGTCGAACAACGGGTTCCGCGATGCCGAGCAGTCCGGGCGCTGGCGGGCCAAGGCGGCCGGCTGGCTCACCGACTACGTCAGCGGGCTCGACCCGACGGATGAACCGATCGGCACCGAGCGCACCGTCGGTGCGACCACCGATCGGCTGGCGCTCTCCGGCCGAGTGGACCGGATCGACCTGCGCGGTGACGAGCTGGTGATCGTCGACTACAAGACTGGCCGCGTGCCGTCCACCGACGACGAGGCGCGGGGATCGCCAGCCCTGGCTGCCTACGTCCTCGGCGCCCGGCGGACGCTGCGGAAACCGTGCACACGGGTGGAGTTGCACCATCTGCCCAGCGGCACGGTCGCCTCCTTCGAGCACACCGACCGGTCACTGGCCAATCACGTGCGCCGCGCCGAGGACATCGCCGTCGACATCACCGCCGCCACCCAGGCCATGGACGCCGGGACGTCGCCGGACGACGCGTTTCCGGCCGCTCCCGGCCGGCAGTGCAGCTGGTGCGACTTCCGGCCCAGCTGCCCGACCGGGCAGGCGGCCGCACCCGCGCGGGAGACGTGGAGCTTCCTCGCCGAGGACGATGCCGACAGCTGACCGCGGTGGTTCGCAGCCGGCAACGGCAACGGCAACGGCAACGGTAACGGCGGGGGCCGCTAGGCGCGGCGGCCGGACCTCCGACCGCGGAAGCCTTATGTTGCGCGCCATGCCACGGTTCCGCGTCGCCGCAGTATCGCTCGCCGTCCTCGTCCCGGTTGCCGGTTGCACGAGCGGGAACTCCGTGGATGGCACGCCCCACGACACCGCGGCCGCGGCGGCGACCACCACCACGAGCACGACCACGACGGCGCCCACCGAGCCGGCGACGTCCCTCGCGTTCCCGGTCGCCGGCGAGGGCGAGATCGCGCGCAGCACCTTCGTCTCCGGGGCGCTCCGTCCGGGCGCGGCCGAGAACGCCCCGGAGCCGGGCACCGAGCACATCGTCGTCGCGGAACCCGTGCCGGGACACACCTATGTCGTCGACACCGCCTGCGTGGCCGGCTCCCAGTCGGCCACGGTCGGCTACCGCGTGAGGTACGCCGCCCAGCCGGGCTCTGCGAGCGACGGCTCCGACCCGCAATTCATCTCCGCCGGGGAGCTGCCCTGCGACGGTCAGCCGTACCGCAACAGCGTCGGTCCGCTCACCGGGCCGGTGATCGTGGAGTTCGACACGATCCCGGCCACCGTCTACGGCAGCTACGCCGTCGTGGTGCCCGGCTAGCACCACTCGCCGGCTCAGGCGGCCGGCGCCTCGGCCACCCGGTCGAACCCACCGCGCACGATCGGCGACCAGCGCACCCGCTCGGGCACCGCGAGCAGCGCCGTCCGGAAGGCCCGCAGGGCACCGGTGGCCGCCGCGTCGGTGAGCGCGTCGGTGAGGGAGAAGCCGGGGATCGAGTACATCTGCCGCGCCCATGTGGGCAGCGTGGCAAAGCCCAGCGAGACGAACGTCCCCCACGCCGGGCGGGCCGGCGTCAGCACCTGCACCCACCCCGGCATCGGTGGCACGAACAGCCGGCGCACGCCCTCGGAGGCGGCGGGTGTCAGCGCCAGCGACGGTCGGATCTCGTCGAAGTAGGTCTCCAGGTCGGCCACCGTCCGCGGCGCCAGCTCCTCCGGCACGCCGACCAGCCGGGCCGCCGCCAGGTGCTCGAACACGTAGGCGTCGGCTTCTTCGTCGGACACTGCCAGCCCCGCCCGCCGGGCCGTCGAGAGCAGCGAGTCGACCTCGCAGTTGTGCACCCACAGCAGGAGATCCGGGTCGTCCACCCGGTAGGCCCGGCCGGTCGTCTCCTCGACCCCGGAGAGCTTCCGGTGATACCCGCGAACCCGCGCCGCCATCCGACGCGCCTCGCTGCGGGTGCCGAAGGTCAGCGTCTCCACGTACTGGCCGGTGCGGGTCATCCGCATCCACCACTCGTCGCGGAAGCCGGCGGAGTTGCTCGCCACGCCGTCCATGGCGACCGGGTGCAGAGCCTGCAGCATCAGCGCCCGCAGCCCGCCGATCGCGTAGCTCGGGTCGGTGTGGATGCGCCAGGTGACGCTGTCGGGCCCGAAGAAGCCGAGCCGGTCCTCCTCCTCGGTCCACTCGTCCGGCGAGGGCAGCGGCGCCAGCCGGCTCATGCCTGTACCGAGGCGCCGGCCCAGAAGTCGAGCAGCACCTCCACCGTCCGCGCCGGGTTCTCCACGGCGGGGGAGTGGATCGAGTTCAGGATGACCTCGTGCCGCGCGCCGAGGCGCTCGGCCATGTCCGCCTGCACGTGCGGCAGCCAGGCGTCGTCGGCCTCGCCGTGCGCCACCAGGATCGGCAGGCCGGTCGCTCCCAGCTCGGCCACCCGGTCCGGTTCGTCGAGCATCGCATCGGCCATCCCGCGCAGCCCGGCCTCGGAGTTCCGCAGGAACCGCCGCGAGTAGAACTCCCGCGTCGGCGCCGGCACCGCCTGCGCCCTGGGATCGGTCATCGCCACCTGCTCGAGCGTCTCGTGCACCAGTGCCACGCCACCCGCGTCCAGCAGCGGGCCGAGGTGGTCGAGCAGGTCGGCGCGGCGTCCCCCCAGTTTCGCCGGACCCGAGCCGAGCAGCGTGAACGAGGTGAACAGCGCGGGCTCGGCCAGCACCGCCGCCCGCGTGACCAGGCCGCCGAAGCTGTGCCCGAGCAGGTGCAGCGGCTCGCCGGACTCCTCCCGCAGCGCCCGGGCCACCTCGAGAACGTCGCGCCCGAGCTCCTCCACCGAGTACGCCGACGGGTCGTCCGGCCCAGGGGACTCGTACTGACCGCGCTGGTCGAGCGCGACCACCCGGTAGCCGGCCTCGGCCAGCGGGGCGAGGATGGACGCGAAGTCCTCCTTGCTCCCGGTGTATCCCGCGACGAGCAGCGCGGTGCCGCGGACGGCCT
Source organism: Blastococcus sp. (assembly GCA_025965715.1). Classification (GTDB taxonomy): domain Bacteria; phylum Actinomycetota; class Actinomycetes; order Mycobacteriales; family Geodermatophilaceae; genus Blastococcus_B. The sequence goes on from JAOPWJ010000050.1 coordinate 18,723, forward strand.
CGCCGCCCGTGTCCAGCGCGGCCAGCGGGCCGGCGCGGCCGGCAAAGGTGCGCGGCTCCGCGTCGTGGGCGGCGAGCTGGCGCAGGTCGTCGGGTGCGATGGCGAGGGGCACGGTGAAGTCGGCACCGCCGGGCAGGACCATGGTGCCAGTGAACCCCGATCCCGGCGGACGCGCCGCCGGGTACGACTCACGAGTAGGCGAGCACCCGGTCGGGCAGCCGGTAGACCACCACGGAACCGACGCCGGACGCCGTCCCGCCGGCGGGCAGGTCCGCGAGCGACGACCGCCCCAGCTCCTCGCCCGACCGGGGATCGCGGCGGCTGAAGCCGTTGTCGTCGGGCACAAGCAGCGTGCCCGCGCCGGCCGCCGCCTTATCGGCCACCGGAGCGCTCGACAGCCCGCGGGCGTCCGCCTCCCAGAGCTGCGCGCCGGACGGCGCATCGAGCGCATGCAGCGTCCCGTCCACCCGGAACAGAGCGACGCCACCGAAGGAGAGTTGCTGCGGCTCCTCGTCCCCGGTCACGGGGATCCGGTGCCGCACCGAAGCGTCGTCGGCCGCCAGCGCCTGAACCTGGTCTCCGACGACGAGCCCGAGGAGCTGATCGGCTCCCAGCAGGTGGATGTCGCCGCCGTCGCGAGCGGTCACGTCGTGGTTCCAGTGCGCCTTGCCGGTGAACCCGTCGAGCAGACGCAGCTGGGAGGTCTCGGAGTCGTCGCAGGTCTGCAGGACGGCGACCCCGGCGCTGCCGACCTCGGCATCGTCGATCAGGCAGCCCTCGGGCAGGTGGTATCGCCACCGGATGTTGTTGCCGGTCGGGTCGAGGGTGACCACGCCGGTCTGGCTGATCGCCAGCACGATCTGGTCGGTGGACTTCAGGGTCGCGTCGCCGAGGAAGCTGACGTTCCGGGACCACGTCCGCACACCCGTGCCCGCGTCCAGGGCGACGGCCTCGTCGCAGCGGTCCTCGGTGCGGAACACCGCCACCACGACTCCGTTGGTGACCGTCACCCCGCACAACCGCGCGTTCGACCGCGTGTAGCGCCAGGCCTCGTCGCCGCTGGTCGGATCCACGGCGGACACCCCGTGGGCCGAACCGAGGATCACCCGTCCCCCTTCGACGACGTCGCCGGGCAGGGGTTGGGCGCCGCGCTCCCAAGCCGGGGAGACGGCGGAGGCCGGCGTCCCCGCGGGGACGCCGGCCGACGCGGCGGTCGTGCTCTCGGTCGCGGCCGCGTCGGAACCCCGCCACAGCAGGGCGGCGACGACAACCAGCCCCAGGGTCACGGCCGTCCAGATCAACACCCGCAGCGGCGGACGCACCGTCGACCACCTCCAGGGCGCTCGGTGGCCCCCCTGCAGGTCCCCGTCCCGAGCGGGCCAGCGGCGGGGCAGGGGGGCCTTTCTCAGGCGGCGGACTCGGAGCCGCCGCCGCGGTTGGCGCCACCACGACGGCGGCGTCGACGCGGCTTGCCGGCCTCACCCTCCGCTGGACCGTGCTCGCCAGCCGGCGCAGCCGGAGCAGCCGGAGCAGCCGGAGCCGAGGTGCCCTCGACCTCGGGGGAGCCGGTGCCGCGGGTACGACGACGCGGACGGCTCTTGCTGGCGGCGGCCGGCTCGGCCTCGCTGGAACGGCCGCCCGACGGGCCACGCGAGTCACCGCGCCCGCCCGAGTCCCGGTTGCCCGAGTCCCGGTTGCCCGAGTCCCGGTTGCCGGAGTCCCGCCCGCCGGAATCCCCTCGGCCCGACTGAGTCGGGCGGTTGCGCTTGCCGGTCTCGCCGACGTCCTCGAGCGTCTCGGCGCCCAGGCCCTCCCGAGTCCGCTGGGAGCGTGGCAGCCGACCGGTGGCCGTCGTCGGCACGTCCAGGTCGCTGTAGACCCACGGTGACGTCGAGTACGTCTCGGGCGGGTCGGTGAAGCCCAGGTCGAGGGCCTTGTTGATCAGCTGCCAGCGGGGGATGTCGTCCCAGTCGACCAGCGTGACGGCGACGCCCTCGCTGCCCGCGCGACCGGTCCGGCCGATGCGGTGCAGGTAGGTCTTCTCGTCCTCGGGGCACTGGTAGTTCACGACGTGGCTGACACCGGTGACGTCGATGCCGCGGGCGGCGACGTCGGTGGCGACCAGGACGTCGACCTTGCCGCTGCGGAAGGCGCGCAGCGCCTGCTCGCGGGCGCCCTGGCCGAGGTCACCGTGCACGGCGGCGGCCGCGAAGCCGCGGTCGACGAGCTCGTCGGACACCTTCTGCGCGGTGCGCTTGGTGCGGCAGAAGACCATGACCAGGCCGCGGTCGCGGGACTGCAGCACGCGGGAGAGCAGTTCGGGCTTGTCGAGGTTGTGCGCCCGGTAGATGTACTGGGTGGTCAGCGGAACGGTCGAGCCCTCGTCGTTGCCGTGCGCCCGGATGTGCGTCGGCTGGGTCATGAACGACCGCGAGAGAGTGACGATCGGGCCGGGCATCGTCGCGGAGAACAGCATGGTCTGCCGCTTGTCCGGGACCATCGCCAGGATCCGCTCGATGTCGGGCAGGAAGCCCAGGTCGAGCATCTCGTCGGCCTCGTCGAGGACGAGCACCTTCACCTTGCCGAGGATCAGGCTCCCGCGCTGGGCCAGGTCGAGCAGCCGGCCGGGCGTGCCGACGACGATCTCGACGCCCTTCTGCAGCGACTCGACCTGCGGCTCGAAGGCGCGGCCGCCGTAGATGGCCTGCACGCGGATGCCGCGCTTGCTGCCGGCGGTGGCGAGGTCGCGGGAGACCTGGACGCACAGCTCACGGGTGGGAACGACGACCAGCGCCTGCGGAACGCCGTCGCCGCCCTCGGCCGGGGGGACGACGCGCTGCAGCATCGGGACGCCGAAGCCGAGGGTCTTGCCGGTGCCGGTGCGGGCCTGTCCGATGAGGTCGTGGCCGGCCAGCGCCAGCGGAAGCGTCAGCTCCTGGATGGCGAAGGTGCGATGGATGCCCGCGTCGGCCAGCGCGGCGACGATGTCGGGGTGGACGTCGAAGTCGCTGAACAGCGGGCTGTCCTCGGCGACGGGCGCCCCGCCGAGCTCCTCGACGGCCTGCTCGAGCTCCTCGGGCGCAGGGGCGCCGGTCTCTGCGTGCTCGAGCGCGACGGCATCGGTGACCGGGGCTTCGGTGGCGGACGCCTCGGCGGGCACCGCTGGGGGGGACGTGGTGGTGTTCTCGCTGGAGGTCAGTGTTCTCGCCTCTGGTCTGCTGGGGGACCGGCTCGCCGGCGGGGGTCCGCGGCGTCGCCCTGTCCCGGTGGTTGTCGCGGGATCAGTTCCAGCGCCAACGCAGCCAGCAGAACCGGGCGTTCGGTGGATCGGCCCGGGAGACGGCCCGAGCGGGCGTCGTCCAGCGGTCGTCAGCGCACAGATACACAGCGGGCCCGGAGGCTCGCCGATGCCCATGGTAGCGCGGGCACCGGTTAGCCTCTGCCCGCCGCGCTCAGCCGAACCTGCGTCACACCCGTGCGCAACAGTCGTGCGCCACCGAGAGCCAGGAGATGTGCGTGGAACCGGTCGACAACCGAGCGGTCGTCGACCTGCTGGGCGCCCTCGCCTATGCGGAGCTGACCGCCTTCGACCGGCTGGCCGAGGACGCCCGGCTCGCGCCCACTCTCGCCGGTCGCGCCGCACTGGCGCGGATGGCCGCGGCGGAGATCGCCCACCACAGCCGGCTGACCGACCGGATCGCCGACCTCGGCATCGATCCGGCGACCGCGATGGCGCCGTTCGTCTCGGCCCTGGACGCCTTTCACAACAGCACCCGGCCCAGCACCTGGCTGGAGGGTCTGGTGAAGGCCTACGTGGGCGACGGTCTCGCCGCCGACTTCTACCGAGAGATCGCGGCCTTCCTCCCGCCGGCCGACCGCGCACTGGTGGAGGAGGTCCTCGACGACACCGGCCACTCGGACTTCGCCGTCCGCGAGGTCCGTGCGGCCGTGAGCGCGAATCGGAAGCTGGTCGGCCGGTTGTCGCTGTGGGCCCGCCGCCTCGTCGGCGAGGCCATGAGCGAGTCGCAGGCCGTGATCGCCGAGCACGACCGGCTGGCCGAGCTGATCGTCGCGGGCACCGGCGACCTGGGCGGGGTGGCCCAGCTGATCGACCGCATCACGTCCGCGCACACCGACCGCATGAAGACCCTCGGCCTCAACCCCTGACGGGGCGCGCGTGCCGCACCTGCTCATCCTGGGCGCAGGCCGCGGCATACCCGCGGTCGCTGGACACGGCAGTCACGACGCTCGTCGAGCTGATCGGCCCGGCGACGTCCTGCTCCGACAACGTCTCGGCCGGCCGGCCGGTCGCCGCCCCCGACCGGGCGGCCGACGAGCTGCTGGCCGATCCTGGCGCGGGCACCGCGGACCTGCAGAAGGCGGTCCGCGCGGCCCTGCCCGGCATGCCCATCTGGCGGGTGATGCCCGCGCCGACCACCCCCCGAGGTGATGCCGGACGGCGAACGGGGCGCCTCCGATGTCGCGGAGGCGCCCCGTTCGGGGAGGGCGGTGGAGCTGCGTCGATCAGGCGCCGGCGATGAAGCCCACGCGACGCTGGTCGGGCTGGGCGATCTCGACGTACGCGATCCGGTCGACGGGGACGACGACACGGCGACCCCGCTCGTCGACCAGGGTCAGCAGGCCGTCCTTGGTGGAGCCGGACATGGCTGCCGACACCTCCGCGGCGATCTCTTCGGGGGTCTTGGGGCTGTCGATGACCAGCTCCCTGGGGGAGTGCTGGACGCCGATCTTGACTTCCACGTGGGCGATGCCTCCTCGGTTCGCGACTGTCCCCACGCTAACCCAGGTGGCCGTCGGAGCCGCGTCCCGGCGGTGCGCCGTCAGCGAACGAAGCCGCTGACGGCCTTCTCAGGAAGTGGGGTGCTCGCCGTCGACCCGCGGAAAGCCCGAGATGCCGCGCCAGGTCAGCGCGGACATGAGGGACACCGCCTCGTCGCGGGAGACGGTGCCCTTGCGCGGCAGCCACCACCGGGCGCTCGTCTCGGCGAGCCCGGTCAGCCCGGAGGCCAGCAGGAGGGCCCGTTCGGGGTCGGCGCCGGTGTCGGCGGCGATCACCTCGGCGATCGCCGCCACGCACGCCTGGGTGCCACGGTCGACGATGGCGCGGACGTCCGCGTCGTTGCGCAGGTCGGACTCGAACACCAGCCGGAAGGCCTCGCCCTCGGCGTCGATGAACGTGAAGTACGCCCCGACGGCGCCGTCGACCCGGGCCCGGTTGTCGGCGGTGCCCTCCATGGCCTCAGCCACCCGGTCGGCCAGCTCCGAGACGTGTTCCTCCAGCAGGGCCAGGTACAGCTCGCGCTTGCCGGGGAAGTGCTGGTAGAGCACCGGCTTGCTGACGCCGGCCCGGTCGGCGATGTCGTCCATCGCCGCGGCGTGGAAACCCTGGGCTACGAAGACGTCCTGCGCCGCGCGCAGCAGCTGCAACCGGCGCGCACCCCGCGGCAGACGGGATGTTCGCTGACCGGTCGGTGCGCTCTGTGGGGGCTGCATGGCACCGGGGACTTTACCGGCGGGTACCCCGAGCGCACGCGGGCGCCGGTGCATCGGCCTACCGTCGAGGGGATGTCCCAGCTCCCCGTCTCCCCCGATCCGGTGCCGGCCGTGCTCTCCTCCGCGCGTCTGCCGCGCCCCGGGCCGCTCCTGCCGCCCTGGCCGGGTGCGGACGTCGCGGTGCACGGCGGCGAGGTGTTCGTCCGGTACACGCCGTGGAGCGGACCGGTCGGGGGCGCGGTCGAGGGGGCACCCCACGAGCGGGCGCTCTACGTGCACGGCCTGGGCGGCGCATCCACCAACTGGACCGACCTGGCCGCGTTGCTCGCCGTCCGGTTCGACGGCTGGGCGGTCGACCTGCCCGGCTTCGGGCGGTCACAGCCGCCGCCGACCGGGCGGTACTCCATCCGTGGCCACGTGCGGGCGGTGGTCGACGTCCTCGAGCACATCTCGAGCCGGCCCGGGGAGGCGCAGGGGCAGGCGGTGCACCTGCTGGGCAACTCGCTCGGCGGACTGGTCAGCCTGCTGGTTGCCTCCCGCCGGCCCGACCTGGTGGCCTCCTTGACGCTGATCTCGCCCGCCATGCCGGTCTACCGGGTGCCGCCGGCCTTCACCCGCGCGCTGCTGCTGCTGCTCGTGCCCGGCGTTCCGTCGCTGGCCGAACGTCGGCTGGCCGGAATCACCCCGGAGGAGAGCGTGCGGGCCATGGTCGGCATGTGCTTCGGCGACCCGTCCCGCGTGCCGAGGGAGCGCATCGAGCAGTCGGTGCAGGAGATGCGTGAGCGTGCCGAGCAGCCGTGGGCCGATCGGGCGCTCACCCGCAGCATGCGCGGGCTGATCACCTCCTACCTGCGGGTCGGAGGGGCCAACGCCTGGCGGGCGGCCCGCTCGCTGCGCCCGCCGACGCTGGTGGTGTGGGGGAGCAAGGACAAGCTGGTCGACCCGGCGCTGGCCCCCCGCCTCGCCGCCGCCGTCCCGGACGCGCGGCTGCTGCTCCTCGACGGGGTCGGGCACGTCTCCATGCTGGAGGCGCCCGAGCCGACGGCGCGCGCCGTGCTGGGCATGGTCGAGGAACGGCGGGTCACGGCCGAAGCCGTCGCCGGCGCGACGTGAGTCGCAGGCCTGGCTCTCGCCGTGCCGAGTCGTCCCGGCGTGTGGGCGACACGCCACGCAGCGTGAGACGCTGAACCGCCGAAGCCAGCGGATGACGAGCGGGAGGGCGGCCAGTGGCAGCACGCCCGGCCGACGGCCGGTCCACAGCCCTGCGCCCGGCTGTCGGTGGACGCCCGGCGGTGTCCCGTACGGGCGCTCCGCCCGGTCCGCTCGTCGCCCGTCGTGAGCTCGGCACTCCGCGGTCCTACGGGACGCCGGATCCCGGTCCGCGGCGTGAGCCGCACGGGCGGATACGCCGGTTCGTGCACCGGTACGGCTGGCGCGCGTACGCGGTTCCGCTGCTCGCCGTCGCGACCCTCGTGACCCTCGGGGATCTCGCCGCCAACGGCGCCGACTCCTCGACCACCCCCGTGGCGAGGATCTCCGCCGCGCCGACGACCGCAGCGCCGGGCGCGACGACCGCAGCGCCGGGCGCGACGGACGCCCCTGTGGCACCGGCCGAGGGCGAGGGCGTCCCCGACGCCGCCGTGGGCGCATCGATCTCGGCGCCCGCGCCGGCAGCCGCCGAGGCCTACGTCGAGAAGGGTGCGGGGAGCGTCTCCGTGGTCGACGTGAACTCTCCGGTCTACGGCAGCGGACCGCTACGGCGCTTCGTCGTCGAGACCGAGGACGGCATCGGCGTCGACGACGCCGCGTTCGCCAAGGCGGTGCGGACGACGCTGGGCGACCCGCGCTCCTGGGGGAACGGTGGCCGGATGTCCTTCCAGGAGGTCGGTGCCGCGGCGGCGGCCGCCTCCCAGTACGACTTCAAGGTCACGCTCGTCAGCCCCGGCAACATGGAGAAGTACTGCCCCGGCGTCGGCACCGGCGGCTACACCTCCTGCCGCTACGGGGAGCGCGCCGTCATCAACCTCGCCCGCTGGGCGACCGCCGTCCCCTACTACGAGGGCGACCTGGCGACCTACCGGCAGTACGTCGTCAACCACGAGGTCGGGCATGCGCTGGGCAACCACCACCAGAGCTGCCCGGCTCCGGGCGCCGCCGCGCCGGTCATGCAGCAGCAGACGCTCGGCCTCCAGGGCTGCGTCAGGAACGCGTGGCCCTACCCCTGACAGCTGTCGGACCCGGGCCGGCACCGCGGCAGGCGCCGTCCCAGGGGAGTCGAGGGCGTCGGCGGCGCGGTCGGGATGGTGGTCGACGCGGTGGTGCCTGACGTTCTGGCCCTGGGGGGCTCTGCCCGGCGGGACCTCCGAGCCCAGGGAATTCCCGTCCCTGTCACGCTGTTGTGCCCACGAACGTCGACCCCGTGGGGTCGCTGTCCGCTGACATCGAGGAGCAACACGTGTCCCTGCCACCCCTGGTGGAGCCCGCCGCCGACCTGTCCATCGAGGAGGTCCGCCGGTACAGCCGCCACCTGATCATCCCCGACGTCGGGATGGACGGGCAGAAGCGGCTCAAGAACGCCAAGGTGCTCGCCGTCGGCGCCGGTGGTCTCGGTTCGCCGGTCCTCCTGTACCTGGCCGCGGCCGGTGTGGGCACCCTGGGCATCGTCGAGTTCGACACCGTCGACGAGTCCAACCTGCAACGCCAGGTCATCCACGGGCAGTCCGACGTGGGCCGGTCCAAGGCCGAGAGCGCGCGCGACTCCATCAAGGAGATCAACCCGCTGATCGACGTCCGGCTGCACGAGACGCGCCTGGACAGCGAGAACGTGATGGAGATCTTCGCCGACTACGACCTCATCGTCGACGGCACCGACAACTTCGCCACGCGCTACCTGGTCAACGACGCCTGCGTGCTGCTGAACAAGCCCTACGTCTGGGGTTCGATCTACCGCTTCGACGGCCAGGTCTCGGTCTTCTGGAACGAGCACGGACCGAACTACCGCGACCTCTACCCGGTGCCCCCGCCGCCCGGCATGGTCCCGTCCTGCGCCGAGGGCGGCGTGCTCGGCGTCCTCTGCGCCACGGTCGGCGCCATCCAGGCCACTGAGGCGGTGAAGCTGATCACCGGCATCGGCGACACGCTGCTCGGCCGGCTGATGGTCTACGACGCCCTGGAGATGACCTTCCGCACGATCAAGGTGCGCAAGGACCCCGAGGCCGAGCCGATCACCGAGCTCATCGACTACGAGGCCTTCTGCGGCGTCGTCTCGGTCGAGGCCCAGGAGGCGGCGGCCGGCTCGACGATCACCGTCGACGAGCTCAAGGACATGATGGACGCCGGCAAGGACTTCGAGCTCATCGACGTCCGTGAGCCCAACGAGTACGAGATCGTCTCGATCCCCGGCGCGAGGCTCATTCCCAAGGACGAGATCCTCTCCGGCCGGGCACTCGCGCAGCTGCCGCAGGACCGCCCGATCGTCCTGCACTGCAAGACCGGTGTGCGCTCCGCCGAGGCTCTCGCCGCGGTGAAGGCGGCCGGTTTCAAGGACGCCGTGCACGTGCAGGGTGGCGTGACGGCGTGGGCCACCCGCATCGACAAGGCACTGCCGACCTACTGAAGAAGGGCCCCGTCCTCCCCACCGCTTGCACGCTCGCGGCGGTGCCCTGGACGGGGCCGCTCGAGGGCCCGGCCCGCTCCCCTCGGAGAGCGGGTCGGGCCCTCGCCATGTTGACTGACGTCATGGCTGACTTCTCGCCCGTCGAACTCCTCGAGCTGTTCCAGCGTGCCCAGGCGCAGTTCACCGACCGCGTGGACGCCGTCGCGCCCGACCAGTGGGAGGACGAGGCGTTGCCCGGCTGGACGGTGGCCGACCTCGTCGCACACCTGGTCACCGAGCAGTTGTGGGTGCCGCCGCTGCTGGCCGGTGAACCGGTTCTCGAGGGCCGGTTCCCCGAGGACACCAGCGACCTGCTCGGCCTCGATCCGTTCACCGGATGGGAGTCGGCGGCGGACAACGCCCTGTCCGCCTTCGCCGAGGACGACGCCCTGATCCGCACCGTCCACCTCACCCGCGGCCCCACTCCGGCAACGCAGTACATCCTCGAGATGACTGCCGACCTGACCGTGCACGCCTGGGACCTCGCCCGCGCCACCGACGGTGACACGGAGCTGGATGGCGAGCTGGTCACGGCGGCGCTGGTCTTCGCCGACCAGCTGCCCGAGGACGGCGTCCCCGGGCTGTTCGACCCGCCGCTGGACGTCGCCGCCGCCGCTGACCCGCAGGCCCGGTTGCTCGCACGGTTCGGCCGCAAGCCCATCTGAGGTCGCCCCGGCCCTCTAGGATCCGGGGACTCCTCCGAAGGGACTCCCGGTGACCGCCCTGGACGTCGCCTGAGTGCCGGCGAGCACGTCCGGCGCGTGCCCGGCCGGCGGCGATGAACGGCATCGGTTGCGCCGCCCCCGCACAGCGGGGGGCGACGGCTGCGACGCCGCACTGGCCCGTGGACGGCCGAGTGCCGGACGGCCGTTCGTGCTGCCTCCTGATGTCCCGATGACCCCGGATCCGGCCGACGTCGACGAGGCGGTGTTCGACGTCGTGGAACGGATCCCGCCCGGCCGGGTGAGCAGCTACGGCGCCATCGGCCGGCTGATCGGCGTCGGCCCGCGGCGCGTGGCGCGGGCGCTGTCGGCGGGCGGCGGCCCGGTGCCCTGGTACCGCGTGTTGCGGGCCGACG
>JAOPWJ010000159.1 GCA_025965715.1 Blastococcus sp.
GGCCGGGCGGCGGCCACGCGAGCGGCGGTGTCGCGGACGGCGGAGATGTGGTGCGCCGACAGGTAGGGCAGCTCGCGATCCAGGGCCTCGCGGACGTCGGCCGGCAGGGGAGCGGTGCCCTCGGCGCCGGGCGGCGGTTCCCATACGGCGACCGCGTCGACGTCGTCGGTCACCCAGGCCGACCGCGTCCCGACGCCCCGGTGCCCGGCGTCGAGTTCGTGCAGGCGGGTGAGACGCTGCATGCGCCCGTCGTCGGGCAGCGCCCAGCGGGTCCACCGTGAGTCGGCGAGGGCGACGGTCAGGGTGGCGGCGATGCGGGGGACGTCGCGCTGCTCGGCCAGCCGGACGTCGGGGCCGTCCTCGTCCGGGTCGTCGATCCTGCGGATCGTCGGTCCAGCGGGCGTCACCGTGGCATTCGACCACGAGCCGCCGCCGGCGGTGCTCCCGGACCGTTCCGGGGTCGTACACCGATCGTCCAATGGCGGTCTACGACCGCCGAGGCGTTGGGTCGGCTCCGCAGCCGGCAGACAGCCACTGCACCGTCGTCCCTCGGAGGTCCCCGTGCGTTCTCTGACCCGCCTGTCGGTCGTCGCCCTCGTCGGCGTCGGCACCCTGCTCCCCATGACCGCGGCGTCGGCCGCTGACTCCGTCACCCGCAGCGGCGCGTGCAGCGCCACCAGTACCTGGACGATGCGGGCGGCCGAGGCGGAGGGCGACCTGGCTGCGTTGCGGCTGTCGGTCAACTCCGTCCGGGCCGGCGACACCTGGAGCGTCCGGATGTTCCGGCAGGGCGCCGAGTTCTTCTCCATCCAGCGCACGACGAACGCGGCGGGGGACTTCACACTCAACCGCTCCGCCCGCGAGGTGAACGACGTCAACGACGCCTACACCGCCCGGGCGCAGAATCTCCGCACCGGCGAGGTCTGCTCGGCGCGGGTGGTGCTCCCCGACTGAACGGTTCGCCCGCGGGTGGTGCGCCGCGGCTCGGTTTCCCCCGACCGGGCCGCGGCGTCACCGTCCGCTCGGCGCCGCCGCCCCTTCCGCTCAGCGCCGCCGGCGGGCCCGGTGGGGACGACGGAGCGCAGGCTCGACGCCGGGCCTCGATGTGGAATCGACAGCGAAAGGCCCTCGTTCCATGCCCGCCGCCGTGTCCCCGCAGGATGCCCTCCGCGGCGGCACCGGGACGACGCTGCCGCACTGCCCCTACGGCGGCAGTGCGGCATGAACGTGACGACGAGGCAACCTTGGAACGAGGCAACCTGGAACGGGGCCCGGACCGGCTCGTCGCGGCGGTCGAGCGGAGGCGCAGGAGGCACGGCCGCGACGCCGTCGGGCGCTTCGGCGGGCTCGCTCACCAACGAGCCGGCCGAGGAGTCCGCACGTTCCCGCCGGTCGCCCGGCCTGCCGGCACGTCGACTACAACGGCCGCTTCGGCATCTCCTCGTCGGTGGGCGCGGCCGACAGGGCGTTGGGCTGGACCCCGGCATGCCGTTCCCACTCGCCGACATCGCCGCGCACATCGTCGTCGGTCCCCGGCACACCGCCACTGCGCGGAACGCCGCCCCGCACCTGCAGTGGTTACCCGGCACGCTGACGTGGCGGCGGCGAAAAGCTGTCGCGCCAGGGCTGTCGCGCCGGGGGCCATGGCCGAAGCGCTATCCCCGCAGGGCCTCCCGCGGTGCCGGGCGGGCCCGAACGTGTAGGCGCTCGCCCTGCGGGCCGAACAGGGTCAGCACCTCCGCCGGCTCGGCGAACGGGTTCGAGAACGCGTGCGGCACCCGGGTGTCGAATTCGACGACCTCACCGGAAGTCAGCACGAACTCGCGTGGTCCGAGCAGCAGGCGCAGCCGCCCGGACAGCACGTAGAGCCACTCGAAGCCGTCGTGCACCTTCTGCTCCGCCGGCCCTGCGCGCCACCGCGGCGGAAAGACCTGCTGATAGGCCTGCAGGCTGCCGCTGCCGCTGCGCGTGAGGGGCACCATCGTGACCCCCTCACGGTCGAACGGGTGCCCGTGTACCCGCGGGTCCTCCGGCGCGGCCGCGTCGACGAGGGCGTCCAGCCCGACCCCGTGCGCGCGGGCCAGCGGCAGGAGCAACTCCAGCGTGGGACGGCGCCGGCCCGACTCGAGCCGGGACAGAGTGCTCACCGAGATGCCGGTGGACGCGGACAGGTCGGCCAGGGTGGCGCCCCGCTCCTGGCGCAGCGACCGCAGTCGTGGCCCCACGTTCGCCAGCGCGTCGTCGGTCATGGTCGTGAGTTTGCCGTTCCAGCAAAGCGCATTGCCAGGCGTTGCCATGGGCGCCCACAGTGGTCGCCATGGACGATCGATACGACGTCGTGGTGATAGGTGGGGGCGCTGCAGGGCTGAGCGGAGCCTTGGCGCTGGCGCGGGCGCGCCGCCGGGTGCTGGTCATCGACGACGGCGCCCCGAGGAACGCCCCAGCCGGGCACGTGCACAACTTCTTGACCCGTGACGGCACACCGCCGGCAGACCTGTACGCCCTGGGCCGGGCGGAAGTCGCGAGCTACGGCGGTGAGTTCATGGCCGGCGCGGTCACCGGAGCGGTCCGGGAGGAGGAAGGCTTCACCGTGACCCTCGCCGACGGGGTCGGGGTACGGGGACGCCGCCTGTTGGTGACGACGGGGCTGGTGGACGAGCTGCCCGACGTCCCCGGGCTGGCCGAGCGCTGGGGCCGCGACGTCCTGCACTGCCCGTATTGCCACGGGTGGGAGGTGCGCGACCAGGCCATCGGAGTGCTCGCCACCGGTCCGGTGGCCGTGCACCAGGCGCTGCTGTTCCGGCAGCTCAGCGATGACGTGACACTTCTGTTGCATACCTCTCCGGCGCCGGGCCCCGACGAGGCGGAGCAGCTCGCCGCTCGGGGCATCGTCTGCGTCGAGGGGGAGGTGGCCGCCGTGCAGGTGGCAGACGACCGGCTCAGCGGCGTCCGTCTCCGGTCGGGGGCCGTGGTCCCGCTGCAGGCTTTGGTCGTGGCACCCCGGTTCACCGCCCGCGCGGACTTCCTCGGCTCCCTGGGATTGGAGACGGCCGAGCTGCAGACGGGCGGTCACGTCCTCGGCAGCTACGTGCCGGCAGATCCGATGGGCGCCACGGCGGTGCCCGGGGTCTGGGCCGCCGGCAACGTGACCGACCTCAAGGCGCAGGTGATCCCTGCCGCGGCGGGCGGCCTGACCGCCGCGGCCGCGGTGAACGCCGACCTGGTCGGGGAGGACGCCCGGATCGCGGTGGGCCGGGCCCGGGCCCTGGCCGGTGCCCGATGAGAATGTTCGACGAGGCCGCCTGGGAGGAGCGCTACCGCTCGTCCGACCGGATCTGGAGCGGTCACCCCAATCCCCAGCTGGTCGCGGAGGCGTCGGGCCTGGCGCCGGGCACGGCGCTCGACGTCGGGTGCGGGGAGGGCGCCGATGCCATCTGGCTGGCGGACCGCGGCTGGCGCGTGACGGCGGTCGACTTCGCGACCGCGGCGCTGCGCCGTGCCGCGGCGCACGCCGACGCCGCGGGCCCGGACGTCGCCGGTCGCATCGACTGGGTGCACGAGGACCTCCGTGCATGGGTGCCACCCGGGGGCGGCTTCGGCCTCGTCACGGCGCAGTACATGCACCTGCCGCCGGTCGAGCGACGCGGCTTGTTCGCCCGGCTGGCCGACGCCGTGGCCCCCGCGGGAACGCTGCTCATCGTCGGGCACGACCTCACCGACCTGGAGACGGGAGCGCACAGACCCGACATGCCCGAGCTCTTCTTCACCGCTGACGAGGTGGCCCGGTCGCTGGACGGCGGCTCATGGGACGTCCTCACCACCGAGGCGCGGCCCCGCCCCGGCCACGTCCACGAGGGGCAGGACATCACCGTGCACGACGCCGTCCTGGTGGCTCGCCGGAGGGCGGTCGGAGACACGCACTAGTGCCGGCCGACCAGACGTGTTCCTCGACTGGCAGGGGTCGGCGGCGACTGGCTGAATCGCCGACCTGGCTCTCCTCGGGCCGGTGCCGGAACGTCTGCGGGCGGTTGCTCCCGGCGCGTTCTGGGCCGCGTCGACGCGGCGGACTTCGCCGTCGACTCTTCGCCGTCGACTCTTCGCCGTCGGCGCGCGCCTGGCTCGGTGATGCGGTCGCACGACGCGGTCAGGAGCGGGGGAGCCCCAGATCGGCCAGCGCGGCGATGACGGCGTCCTCGTGCAGCAGGTCGAGCACCAGGAGCCGGTGCAGCAGAACCCCACGACGGGTCAGCCGCAGGTCGGCGGCCCGAAGCCGGGGCAGCGCCGAGCCGCCCGGACGCGGACTCGAGGTCGGCGGGTCGAGCAGCCCGGAACGCTGCAGATCGGCGACGTCCTCGCGGGCAGACCAACCCGACCACGCGCGCGGCTCCTCGTCCAGCGGCGCCATGGGCAGCGGCACGCGGTCGCGGCGCCCGACCCCAGCGAGCAGGCCCAGCTGCCGCCAACCCAGTGCGCCCGTCAGCCGAAGGGCACGAAGAGCCAGCTCGGCGTCGACGTCGGGGGAGTGGGCCACCTCGGCGAGCAGGTAACCCAGGTGACGGACCCGTCGCTCGTCGGCGGAGTTGCGGGCGGCGGCCACCACCGCTTCGGCGATGTCATCGGCGAGCGGCCGGCCGCCTGCTCGCTCGGAGAAGAACGCGTCGCCCCGGACGGCACGGCCGCTCCGGTCCAGCGTCGCGGCGTACTCGACCGCGAAGGCCAGCGCCGCGCCCGCCCGAACGCGCTCCCGGCCGATCGGAAGGTCCGCGGCGTCGGTCGCCACCGTCCGCAGGGACGCGGCGAAGCGGGCATCGACCCACACCATCGCGGCGGTCGGCTCGAAGACGACGGTCGCCGCGGCCCGGCTCATCGACCCGGCGACCGGAGCGCCCGCCTCGATGAGTCGACGACCGGTCGCGGTGTCCTCGGTGGCGGTCACGCAGTGATCTTCGTCGGTGGGGGCGCCGCGCCGTACACCGGGAACCGCGGTCCTCACCACAGGGAGGCAGGCGCGGTGAGGGAAGTGTTTCTCCGCTTCGGCACTCGCAGCAGGCGGTGGCCGTGGACGGCCGCACCCAGGACCCGGCCGGCGTGCGCTGCGGAGGTCCGGCGCGATGGGGGCCGCCGGTGATGTGCCGGTCACCCCTGGCGCAGTCATTCCTGACCACCGGCCGCGGCGACCCACCTGCTGGTCATCGCCTTCTCCGTCGTCCGCGTCGTCCTCACCCGGGCCGGCTACTCGGCCCGAAGGCTCCGCACGGGAGCGTGCGAAGGACGGTGCTCCTGTCCGAGGGCGCTGTCACGATGGCCGCATGAGGATCGACGTGCGTCCGGCGAGGAACTTCGACGACGTCGCGACGATGGTCGGCCCCAAGCGGCCCGACTCGAACGTGTGTTGGTGCCTGAGCTACCGGATTCCGTCGAAGGAGAACCTCGCACTGCGCGGTCCCGAACGAGGGGAGCGCGTGAAGCAGCTGATGGAGGAGGACCTGCCCCCAGGCGTGCTCGCCTACGACGGCGACGAGGTGGCGGGGTGGGCGGCGGTCCATCCGCGCGCTGACACGAGCTTCGCCAGCAACCGCAGGATCCCGGCGATCGACGAGCTCGACGTGTGGTCGCTGTGGTGCATCCGGGTGCGCCCCGGACATCGGGGAACGGGGATCGCACACCACCTCATCGAGGGCGCGGTGTCGTTCGCCCGTGGTCGGGGGGCTCCCGCAATCGAGGGGTACCCCGTCGACAACGCCGGCAAGAAGGTCGACCTCACCATGGCCTACGTCGGCACGCAGAAGCTGTTCGAGCAGGCCGGGTTCGCCAAGGTGGCCGACACGGAGTCGGTGATCAACGGTCTCCCCCGCGTGGTCGTGCGGCTCGACCTCCGCTGAGATGGAACCTGTGGCCGGCCGGGACGGAACCGCTCTCGGGCGTTCAGAGCTCGAGGCGGTACCCGCGTTCGGCCACGGTCTCGACGAGCGGGGCGCCGAGCGCGGCGCGCAGCCGGGTGACTGCCGTCTCGACCGCGTGGCTGTCGCCCCCGCCGGGCAGCGCGGCGGTCAGCTGGGGCCGGCCCACGACGGTCCCGGGACAGCGGGCCAGCTCTCGCAGCACGGTCAGGGGACCGGGGGTCAGCTCGATCAGGCGGCCGTCCACCACGGCGGCGTGCCCGCGCACCTGCAGCGTGTGCGCCCCGACCTGCAGGATCGGATCGCGTTCAGGCAGCCGGGCGACGACCTCCCGCGCCAGCGCGCCGAGCCGCGCCCGCTCGGGCTGGCAGGTCGGCACGCCGACGGCAGTGAGCGGACCCGCGGTCACCGGCCCCACCGCCACCGCCAGGACCCGGCTGCTCAGGGCGGTGACCAGCTCGTCTCGCCGTCCCAGGTCGTCGGCGACAGTGAGCAGGCTGGCGGCGGCCGGCGCGCTGGTGAAGGTGATGGCGTCGATCGTGCCCCCCACTGCGGCCTCGACCAGGCGCCGCACGGGGGCGACGTCCTCGGGCGGCACCCAGCGGTAGACCGGCACGGTGAGCACCTCGGCGCCGCTTTCCCGCAGGCCGGCCACGAGGTCCAGCAGGGGGTCGCCATGCAGTTGGACGGCGATCCGCCGTCCCCGGAGCGGCCCCTCGGCCCCGGACAGCAGGTGGGACAGCACCTCCGCGGAGGACTCCGACTCCGGTGACCACGCGTCGACCAGGCCGCCGCTGCGGATGGCGCCGCGCGCCTTCGGACCGCGGGCCATCACCCGTGCGGACTTCAGGTGCTCCACCAGTGGCAGGTGCCACGCGTCGGCGGCCTCGAGCCAGCCCCGGAATCCCACGCCGGTGGTGGCGATCACGAGGTCGACCGGCGCAGCCAGGACGGCGCGGGTCGCCGCCACGAGGTCGTCGTCGTCGGCCAGGGGCACGATCCGGATGGCGGGCGCGTACACGACCCGGGCGCCGCGGCGGTCGAGGAGCGCGCCCAGCTCCTCCCGGCGACGGGCGGCCGTGACGGCGACGGTGTAGCCGGCCAGGGGAAGGAGATCCGTCCCCGCATCCGTCCCGCTGACTGTCTCGGTCACCGGCCCATGGTGGAGGATCCGCGTCGCACGCGTGTGCCCGACCCCCAATGTCGATCCCCGGTGCCGACCTCCGGTGTCCGGCCTCCGGTGTCCGGCCTCCGCCCGGAGGGGGGCTCAGCCGTCCCGGGTCCAGCAGGCGAGCAGGATGCTCGCGTCGTCCTGCAGGAGACCCCCCTGGTGCTCGAGCACGGCGCGGTCCAGCCGGCGGAGCGTCTCCGGTGGCGGCTGACCGGCGGCGATCTCGTGGGTGAGCAGTTCGACCAGTCGCTCCTCGCCGAACCATTCCCCGGCGGCGTTGCGGGCCTCGACGACACCGTCGGTGTAGAGCGCCAGCCAGTCACCGGGCTGGAGGAACTCCTCGCCCACGGTCAAGCCCTCGGTCTCCACACCGAAGGGCAGCCGTCGTCCCCTGCCCAGCTCGCGGACCACGCGGCCGTCGCGCAGCAGCAAGGGTGCCGGATGCCCGGCGTTGATGTAGCGCAGCCGGCCCGACGCGACGTCCAGTTCCCCGAGGATGCCCGTGACGAAGGTGCCTCCGGGGAAGGCGGTGGCCAGGGCCGCGTCGATGGCAGCGGCCTGGTCGTAGACACCGCGGCCGTCACGGCGGGCGCTGCGGTAGCCCGCGAGGGCGGCCGACGCCTGCAGGCCGGCCTGCAGACCATGTCCCACGGCATCGAAGATCGCGACCGACACGGTGTGGGCGGACAGGGCGTAGTCGAAGGCGTCGCCGCCGACCTCGTAGCTCGGCTCGAGCATTCCGGCCACGGTGAAGGCCTCGGTGGACGCGGTCAGCGGCGGCAGTTGCTGCCAGATCAACTCGGCAGAAGCGCTGCGCGGCTGCGACAACCGGCAGCGCTGGAGGTCGTCGCCGTAGGGCTGCTTCGACGAGATGAGGTGCCCCAGGAGGGCCGCCAGCCAGCGGCACTGCTCCCGCAGCGCCGGGTCGTACAGATCCCCGGGAGAGCTGAGGCCGAACTCCAGGACGCCCAGCCGGTCGGCGCCGTCCAGCAGCGGCACCCACAGCCGCGGGCGGTCTCCCCGGTCGGTCGACAGGATCTGGACCGTGCGGAAGGCGCGGCCGGCCAGCGTCCCGTCCACGCTCAGCCGCGCGCCGCCCGCCACTCCGTCCGCAGGCATCCGCACCAGTCGGCGCTGCTCCTGGTCGATGAGGTAGACGCCCACGTCGATTCCCAGGCTCCGCCCCGCAGCCGCGGCGAGGGAGGGCAGGGTCTCCGGTGGCGCGGGCCCCGCGCCGACGAGCAGGCCCACGAGCGCAGCCAGCGGGCCGCTCGGCGGCAGTTGCTGGCGCAATGGCCGGCTGTAGGGCACCCGGTGCTCGGAGACCACCTCGTCGAGCCGCTCGTTGATCGCGTGCGCCAGCATGTCGTGCTGGTGGGCCGGAAGACTGAGCAACCCGGAGAGATGCGCGTCGACGTCGACGAGATCCGCCTCACCCCCCAGGGCGAAGTACCGCATCCAGAGTTGCTCGAGCGTGAGGTCGGTGTGCTCGAACGCGGACTGCAAACTGGAGCGTTCCTCGTTCCCTGGCGGGCTGCCCTCGGGGCGCGTCATCACCGCCCCCGGCGGACGGCGGACTCGACCACCGCTTGCGCGGTCTGGGTGACACTCGTGCCTTCCTGCTGGGCGCGGGCGAGCAGGGCTCGGAACGCGGTGTCCTCGTCCACCGCGTTGCGACCCATGAGCAGGCCCTTCGCCATGCTGATCAGATCCCGACCCCGGATCGCCTTGCGCATACCGTCGCTCAGTCGCTCGGCGCGCTCTCGCGTCTGCAGGTTGGCGACGAAGATCGCCGACTGCGCGGCGAACAGGCGCAGGCGTTCTTCACCGGCAGCGTCGAAGGTCCCGGGCTCGTCGGCGTAGACCTTGAGGGCGCCCACCGAGATGTCACCGGCCACCATCGGTGCGCTCATGGCGGCGCGCAGCCCGAGGCGTGTGGCGGCCGCCGACCATCGGGGCCACCGTGAATCCGTCTCGAGGTCGTCCATCCGGACCAGTTCGCGCGTCTCGGCCGCGGTCAGGCACGGGCCCTCGTCCAGCTCGTACTGCAGCCTGTCCGCCTGGCGCACCCGGTCGTTGGTGCTCCCGGAGGACCGCCGCCCGCTCTCGTCGACGATGCTCACCCCGGCCCCGGTCGAGCCTGGAACCGTCTCCTGGGCCAGCGTGCTGAGCAGCCCGAGTGAGGTCTCAACGGTCTCCTCCGACAGCAGGAGGCCCGACATCCGGGCGAACACGCCAGACAGCTCGTCGGTCAGGGGCAGGTTCTGGGCCTGCGGTCGGGTCGCACTCATCTGCGCCTCATCCGTGGCGAGCGGCGGTCCGCCGGATGTCTCGACGGCCGTCGTCCTTCAGGAAGGTGATCAGCGCCGACGGCCAGTAAACGTGGCACGTCCGCGCCCTTGTTCACGGCAGCGTGGAGAACCCGGCGCCATCGTCGTCCGCGGTCCCGTCGACGCGCAGACCGGCCCGTGCGCGGGTGTTCTCGGCGGCGAAGGCGCGCGCTTCGCTCTGCTGCCATCGCCGCCAGTGCGCGGCCAGCTCGGCGCCGTCCCGGGCCAGGCCCCGCGCCAGTCGAAGCGTCGGGGGCGCCTCGACCCAGACGAGCAGCGTCGTCCACCGAGCCAGGGCGCGGGCGCCGCAGCCGCAGCCTTCCACGATCACGACGGGAGCGGGTGGCACGAGCACCGCGTCAGCGGAGAAGGCGCCGGCCGCCCAGTCGTAGGGGTGGTACGCGCCCGGGCGGCCCGCGGCGAGCGGACGCAGCACTCCCGCGGCCAGCCGGGGGACGGCGCCGGTGAGGGTCCAGCCGGCGTAGAGGTCGTCCATGTGGACGACGGGAGTTCGATTCCCGAGGGCGTCCTGCAGACGGCCCGCGAAGGTCGTCTTACCCGACCCCGCCGGGCCGTCGACGCAGATCAGCCGGGTGCTGCCCAACGCGGGCGGTGCCGCGAGCAGCGCTGCCGCCAGTCCGACGTAGGTGGTCGCCCCCGTCGGCCTCAGCCGAGGGCGAGGGTCCACGTCGGCACCGCTCCGCCGCTGCTGGTCACCAGGCCGCGGCTGGCCAGCAGGCGCACGTGCGCGTCGGTCTCCGTGACCGCGAAGATCCGCATCCGCCGCTCGTACTGCTCCCACGGCCGCGACCAGGTCAGCTGTGCGGCCAGCTGCCAGGGCGTGCTGTGCGGATGGTCGCGGATGGCGTCCAGCAGCTCGGCGAGCCGGTGTTCGTGATGGGCCTCGATCGCGGCGGTCCGCTCGGTCAGGCCGCGGAAGCGCCACTCGTGTGCCGGCAGCACTTCCGCGGGTTCCTGGCTCCCGATCCGGTCGAGGGCGGCGAGGTAGTCGCGCAGTGGGTCAGCGAGGCCGTCGGAGGTCGTCGAGATGTTCGGGGTGATCCGCGGCAGGACGTGGTCGCCGGAGAACAGCAGGCCCGTGCGTTCCTCGGCGAAGCAGAGGTGGCCGGGCGTGTGGCCAGGCGTGTGGACAGCGCGCAGAGACCAGCCCGGAAGGTCGGCGGTGTCGCCGTCCTCGAGCAGCCGGTCAGGGATCGCCATGCTGGTGAAGGGCACGAGCCGCTCGGCGGGACCCACGTCGGCCACCGCCTCGTCGTGATCCGCGCCGAGTGATACCAGGAAGGTGATCTCGGCCGCCACGAACGCCGCCGCATCCCGGTGGGACGGCGAGCCGACGATGGCGGCGTCGGCTGGGTGCATGGCCACCCACGCGCTCGACGCCTGCCGGATCCGCTCGGCCAGGCCCAGGTGATCGAAGTGCAGGTGGGTGACGAGCAGCCCGCGTACGTCTTCGACCGAGCCGCCGATCGACGCCAGACCGCTCGTGAGCGCGGCCCACCCCTCGTCGCTGTCCCAGCCGGCGTCGATCAGGCCGAGACCGCCGCCCTCGAGGGCGAAGGCGTAGACGCTGACGTAGCGCAGCGGCCCCGGCATCGGGACCGGGATCGACCACAGCCCGTCCCGGAGCTGCTCCACGGGCGGCACCGCCCGCGTCTGCCAGGCCTCGTGCTGGGCCGACCCGGTGATCTCCACGTCCTCGCACTCTGCCAGCCGCCCGGTGGTGGGCTCCTGCCACCATGGGCATCGTGTCCGATGCCCCGCACTCCGACGCCGTTCCGCCGCCCGGCTCCGTGGCGGCCGTGCCGCGGCGCATGCGGCTGGTCTGCGCGGTGGTCGCGGCGGTGATCGTCGCCGTGATGGTGGTGGCCGCGCGTGCACTGTCGTCATCGCACGGGGTCGTCACCTACCACCTGTCCGACCAGTACGGCCTGGCCGCACTCGGACTGCTCCTGGGCGTCGGCGTGCTCCTGCTGGGCCGTTCCCGCGTCGACGCCGACGCCGCAGGGGTGCGCATCCGGAACATCGCCGTGAGCCACGAGTTCCCGTGGCAGGCCGTGCGCGCCGTCCATTTCGACCGGAAGTCCTCGTGGGCGTCCCTGGTGCTGGAGAACCAGGACGAGGTGGCGGTGCTTGCCATCCAGGCGGTCGACAAGGAGCGCGCCGTCCGTGCCGTGCAGGGCCTTCGCCGGCTGCACGCCGCGGCCCGCGCCAAGGACCCCAAGCCGCCGCCGCTGCTGTACTGACCCGGGAGTTACCTGTCGGGCCGGCGACGCTGTAGGGTGGGTGAGCCTCCCCCCGCTACATCGAGGCGCGCGAACCATCCAGTGGCCCCACCCCGGGCCACTGATCCAAGAGGAGCCCGCTCCCACCTGACGCCGTCCAGGCGACCAGGTCCCCGGATCGCGAGAGCCGGCCATCGGTCGGCTGTCGCGTCGTGCACGTGCCTCCCGGTGCGTGCACACCGGAGAGTCGGGCCCCGTGAGCTGATGCTCCCGGGGCCTTCGTTCTCTCGGCATCCGGGACGGGCGCGACTCCTCCCATGCAAGAGCAGAGGAGAGGCCATCACCGAGCCACGCATCAACGACCGTATCCGTGTCCCCGAGGTCCGACTGGTCGGTCCCGAGGGCGAGCAGGTCGGCGTCGTGTCGATCGGCGAAGCGCTGCGCCTGGCTCAGGACTCGGAGCTCGACCTCGTCGAGGTCGCTCCCATGGCCAAGCCGCCCGTCGCCAAGCTCATGGACTACGGGAAGTTCAAGTACGAGTCTGCGCAGAAGGCCCGCGAGGCCCGGCGGAACCAGGCGCTCACCGTCATCAAAGAGATGCGGCTGCGCCTCAAGATCGATCCGCACGACTACGAGACCAAGAAGGGCCACGTCGAGCGCTTCCTCAAGGGCGGCGACAAGGTCAAGATCACCGTCATGTTCCGCGGCCGGGAGCAGTCCCGCCCGGAGATGGGCTACCGCCTGCTGCAGCGGCTGGCGGCCGACGTCCAGGAGCTGGGCGTCGTCGAGTCCAACCCGAAGCAGGACGGCCGCAACATGGTCATGGTGATCGCACCGCACCGGAACCAGGCAGCGAGCGACGCCGCACGCCGCACGGCGAAGGCGGAGAAGCAGTCGTCGTCCGAGGAGCAGGCCCCCACCGCCTGAAGAAGGGGCCCTCCTGCCCCGGCACGCGCAAGCTCGCGACGGGGCCCTGCACGAGGGCCGGCGACGTACCGACACAGACGAACAGGACGAGGACATGCCGAAGCAGAAGACCCACAAGGGCGCGAGCAAGCGGATTCGCGTCACGGGCACCGGCAAGCTGGTGGCCGAGCACACGAACAACCAGCACAAGTTCGAGCACAAGTCGTCCTCCCGCAAGCGGCGCATCTCGGGAACCGGCGTGCTCTCGCCGGCCGACACCAGCCGTATGCGCAAGCTGCTCGGTCGCTGACCGCCCTCCCCGTAACCAAAAGACAGGAGCTCTCACGTGGCACGCGTGAAGCGGGCGGTCAACGCCCAGAAGAAGCGCCGCGCAACCCTCGAGGCCGCCAGCGGCTACCGCGGTCAGCGTTCGCGCCTGTACCGCAAGGCCAAGGAGCAGCTGCTCCACTCGGCGACCTATGCCTACCGCGACCGCAAGGTCCGCAAGGGTGACTTCCGTAAGCTGTGGATCACCCGGATCAACGCTGCGGCGCGCCTGAACGACATGACCTACAACCGGTTCATCCAAGGGCTCAATCTGGCCGGTATCGAGCTGGACCGTCGCGTCCTCGCCGAGCTGGCCGTGAATGAGCCGGCCGCGTTCGCCGCGCTGGTGGAGACGGCGCGCGCCGCGGTCGCCGCCGCTCGGGCGACCGAGGGCCAGGCAGCCTGAGGGTCGGACCGACTCTGCAGCACGCATGTCCGACGCCGTCGGTGACCGGGTCCCCGTGGCCGGCACCGGCGGCGTCGGCGTCGGGGCGGGCGACCGCGGTGCCGTCCGGGGCGGCGACGTCGACGGGAAACGCCGTCCTCGTCAGCCGCGTCCCCGGGCTCACCGGGAGAGGAGCGCCGGAGTGACCGATCTGCTCACCGAGCGCTCCGCCCGCATCGTCGGCGCCCGCAAGCTCACCCGCCGGGCCGGGCGGGACGCCGCCGGGCTCTTCCTCGCCGAGGGCCGGCAGGCCGTCGCCGAGGCGCTCGCCGATCCGTCGGGGGTTCACGAGGTCTTCGCCACCGAGGCCGCGGCGGCCGCGCACCGTGACCTGCTGGCGACGACGGCGGTGCGGATACGGCTGGTCACCGAGAAGGCCGCGGCCTGCCTGTCCGAGACGGTGACGCCGCAGGGGCTCATCGCCGTGTGCGGGCTCCGGGACGTCGGCGTCGAGGCGTTCAGCGCGAACCCGCCACGGCTGGCCGTCGGTCTTGCCGAGCTCGCCGATCCGGGCAACGCGGGCACCGTGCTGCGGACGGCGGACGCCTGTGGTGCCGGGGCGGTCGTCTTCGGCGCCGGATCGACCGACCCCTACGGCGGCAAGGCGGTGCGGGCAAGCGCCGGCAGTCTCTTCCACGTCGACGTCGTTCGAGGGGCGCCGCTGGGTCCGCTCATCGAGGCGGTGCAGGGTGCGGGGGTGACCGTGCTGGCCGCCGACGGCAGGGGAGAGGTGGGCCTCGACGAGCTGACGACCGAGCTCGCCGGGCCCGTGCTGTGGCTGTTCGGCAACGAGGCCCGCGGAGTGCCGCCCGGGCTGGCCGCACTGGCCGACGCCCGGGTCCGCATCCCTATGCGCGGTCGAGCGGAGAGCCTCAATCTCGCGGCGGCCGCGGCGATCTGCCTCTACACGACCCAGCTCGCCCAGTAGGAACGTCCCGCTGCTGCTGTCCTCACCACGCGCAGGCTCGCGGCGGGACCCTGCGGGGAGCCGCTGGATGACGGGAGCGGACGAGTTGTCCGCCACGATCGGGCGAACGAGGCCACGGCCGTCCCGTGACGGCGCAGCGGCGAGCGCCGGGGCCCGGGGCGCGGCGAAGGCGGATAGACGGCGCGCCGAAGCTCTCGGGGGTACGGGCGAGCATCGGCGGGGCGGGAGGCACTCCTCGGCGATCTCGGCCAGGACGCACTGCACGTGCGACTGAGCCGGGGTCGTCGCCGTAAATGGCGCGCGGCATCTGCTGCATGAGCAGACACTCGAACCAGATCCCGGCGCCGGAGCTCGAGCAGTACTCGTGGATGGTGAGCGTGACGCGCTTTTCCGCATTCAAGGAGTGCCACCGCGGCCTGCCGTACGGCGTGGACACTCGGTGACAGAACGTAGAGAGCCGCCGGGATCGTCGCGGCCCAGTCGATGCCCACGTCGGGTCGCAGGGCGACCGAGCCGCCGACCCGGGCAGCCGACGCGAGCAGCACGTCCGAGCAGCCGGACCGAGCGGCCGGACCGACAGCTCCTGGCGGCCGATGGGCCTCGTGCCCGAGGGCTGGCGCGGAGGTGCCGGACGGCAACGTGGCGGTGGACGGCGAGTTCCCGGATCGACGAGCGTGGCCGTGAGAGAAGGTGCCCGTAACCGTGAAACACACGAAACAGACGGGTAAGGCACCTCGGGGGACGGCAGATGTCCCGCCATCGCCCGGGGGGACGCCCGCCCCGGACGGACGCCGCTCGCGATGGACCGAGCACCGGCGGGCCCGCCGGGAGGAGCTGACGGCGGCCGGGGTGGAGGCGGTGCGCCTCGCCGGACCGGAGTTCGCCGTCGACGACGTCGCCCGCAGCGCCGGCGTCTCCAAGACAGTCATCTACCGCTACTTCAGCGACAAGGACGAGCTCGTCGACGCCGTCCTCGAGCGGATCTCGGCCGTCGTCCTGCTGCCCCGGCTGCTGGGCGAGCTGGCCCGCGACCACCGTGACGACCGCGCCCGGCTGTACGCCGTCATCGCCGCCTTCGTCGCCATCATCGAGGACGAGCCGGCGCTCTACCGCTTCGCCTACGCCCACGTCGGCCGTTCGGGGCGGACCGACCTGGTGGCCGCCACCGAGCGGCAGATCGCCGACGCGCTGGGCACCGCCATGGCCGAGCGTCTGGCCGAGGCCGGCCGGCCGACGGCGGCGGCCATGACATGGGCGTACGGCGTCGTCGGCATGGTGCAGCTGGCAGCGCACTGGTGGTCCGGCGCGCGCACCGTGCCGGCACCCGAGCTGGTCGAGCAGCTCACCGCCCTCGCCCACGCTGGCCTGGGTGCACTGCTGCCGCCGGCCAAGCCCTGAGGACGACGCTCCGAGCGTCGACCAGGGCGGCGACAGCTCGGAGGGCGACGTCACCGCACCGTCGAGTCCTGGACGGTGCGGCCGGCTGACCCTGGCTCACGCCGGGAGCGTGATCAGCACGACCGCCGCCACCGCGGTGCCCAGGCCGGCCAGCTGCGCGCCGACCAGGCGCTCGCGCAGTACCAGCTGTGCCAGGACGACGGTGCTCACCGGGTAGAGCGAGGCCAGCACCCCGGTGATCGCCAGCTGACCCGGCTGCTGGGTCGCCAGCAGGAACAGGGCGTTGGCCGTCATGTCGCCCATTCCTGACGCCAGCACCAGCGGCAGGGCCGGCCGAGTGACCCGCAGCGTCTGCCGGCCGGCGAGCGCCACGGCGACCACCAGCGCCACCGACGCCAGCCTGGCGGTGACCAGCGGGGTCAGGCCGGAATCGTCGGACGTGCGGTCGAGCAGCACGAAGAACAGGCCGAACATGGAGCCCGCGAGCAGGGCAGGCGCCAGGCTGGCCGGCCGCGCCGAGCGCAGTGCCGAGAGCCCGTCCTCGGCCGAGACGAGGACGACCGCGGCGAGCGCCAGAACGATGCCGACCGCCGCCCAGAGGCCGATGCGGTCGCCACCGGCCAGCCCGACCAGGACGGGCACGGCGGCCGCGGTGACGGCGGTGACGGGGGCGATCACGCTCATCACCCCGCGGGCCAGGGTGCGGAAGAAGAGGACCAGGCCGGCGGCCCCCGCCAGACCCGATGCCGCGCCCCACAGGAGGTCGGCGGAGGTCACCGGTCCGCCGAGCACGGGGAGCAGCGCGAGCAGCGCCACCAGGCCGGAGACCTGGGACAGCGCGACCACGCCGAAGACGGACGTCTTCCGGCTGGCCATGCCACCCAGGAAGTCGGCGGCTCCGTAGACCGCGGCACAGCCCAGCGCCAGCAGTACTGCCACGCGAAGCCTCCGATCCCGGTGCCTGCCGTCAGGCACCTGTCCCCGTTCTAGCACCCGCCTGCGAGCCGACGAGAGTGGCGGCCGGTATCCCAGGCGCGGCGGACAGGGGCGGCCGGGCAGAATGCAGTCCCGTGTCTGGCGCCAACGATCCCTACGACCCCAAGCAGGTCGCCGCCCTCTCGCCCGAGGCCCTCGACGAGGCGGTGACCGCGGCGCGGACGGCGTTCGCGGCGGCGGGGGACCTGGAGGCGCTGGCCGCAGTCCGCCCCGCGCACCTCGGCGACCGCGCACCGGTGCTGCTGGCCCGCCGTGAGCGGGGCGCGCTGGCACCGGCCGCGCGCTCGGACGCCGGAAAGCGGGTCAATGCCGCACGGCAGGCGGTCCAGGAGGCGTACGAGGAGCGACTGGCCGAGCTCGAGGCGGAGCGGGACGCCCGGGTGCTGGCCGAGGAACGCGTGGACGTCACCCTGCCGTGGGACCGCACCCCTCGTGGGGCGCGCCACCCGCTCACCACGCTGACCGACCGGATCGCCGACATCTTCGTGGGCATGGGCTACGAGGTCGCCGACGGTCCCGAGCTCGAGGCCGAGTGGCTCAACTTCGATGCGCTCAACATCGGCCGCGACCACCCGGCCCGCACGATGATGGACACCTTCTTCGTGGCGCCCGAGGACTCCGGCCTCGTGCTGCGCACCCACACCAGCCCGGTGCAGGCCCGCACGATGCTCGAGCGGCAGCCGCCGATCTACGTGATCGCGCCCGGCCGGGTGTACCGGACCGACGAGCTCGACGCGACCCACACGCCGGTGTTCCACCAGGTGGAGGGCCTCGTCGTCGACCGGGCGATCACCATGGCGCACCTGCGGGGCACGATCGACCACCTCGTCCGCGCGCTGTTCGGTGACCAGGCGACGACGCGGTGGCGGCCGTCCTACTTCCCCTTCACCGAGCCGTCGGCGGAGTTCGACGTCTGGTTCCCCGAGCACCGCGACGGCCCCCGCTGGGTCGAGTGGGGTGGCTGCGGCATGGTCAATCCTCGGGTGCTGATCGCCTGCGGCATCGACCCCGAGGAGTACTCGGGCTTCGCGTTCGGCCTGGGCATCGAGCGCGCCCTGCAGTTCCGCTCCGGCGTCGGCGACATGCGCGACATCGTCGAGGGCGACGTCCGCTTCACACAGGCATTCGGAGTGGAGCAGTCATGAGAGTCCCCATCGGCTGGCTGGCCGAGTACGTCGACATCCCCGCAGGGACGACGGTCGAGGACCTCGACACCGCGTTCGTCCGCCTCGGCCTCGAGGTCGAGGAGATCCACCGACCCGAGCAGCTCACCGGGCCGCTCGTCGTCGGTCGGGTGCTCGAGATCGAGGAGCTGACCGGCTTCAAGAAGCCGATCCGCTACTGCCAGGTCGACGTCGGCGAGGCGGAGGCGAGGGGCGTCGTCTGCGGTGCCCGCAACTTCGCCGTCGGCGACACCGTCGTGGTGGCCCTCCCCGGCGCGGTGCTCCCGGGCGGCTTCGAGATCGCCGCGAGGAAGACCTACGACCACGTCTCCGACGGGATGATCTGCTCGGTCCGGGAGCTGGGCGTCGGCGACGACCACGCCGGCATCCTGGTGCTCGGGTCGGGCAGCGACGACGTGCCGCCGCCCGGCACCCCGGCCGGTCCCGTCGTCGGGCTCGAGGACGTCGTCATCGAGCTCGCCGTGACCCCCGACCGCGGCTACTGCCTGTCGATGCGGGGGATCGCCCGCGAGATGGGCACCGGCCTGGCCGCGCCGTGGCGTGACCCCGGCACCCGCACCGCTCCGGCCTGGGCGGGCGAGCGGGCGTGGGACGTCACAGTCGCCGACCCCGACCGCTGCGACCGGTTCTCGATGGTGGCGATGGAGGGGCTCGACCCCACCGCGCCCAGCCCCTGGTGGATGCGCCGCCGCCTCGCCCAGGCCGGTGTCCGCAGCATCTCGCTGGCCGTCGACGTCACCAACTACGTGATGCTCGAGCTCGGCCAGCCGATGCACGCCTTCGACCGGGACGCCGTCACCGGTCCGATCACCGTCCGGCTGGCCCGCGAGGGCGAGACGCTGGCGACCCTGGACGGGGTGGAGCGGAAGCTCACCTCCGACGACCTGCTGATCACCGACGAGTCGGGTCCGATCGGCCTGGCAGCGGTGATGGGTGGGGCGTCGACGGAGATCGGCGACGGCACGACGGCCGTGCTGCTGGAGGCGGCGCACTGGGAGCCGACCGGTGTCGCCCGGACCGCGCGCCGGCACCGGCTGCCCAGCGAGGCGGCGAAGCGGTTCGAGCGCGGCGTCGACCCGGAGCTGACGGTCGTGGCGCTGGCCCGCGCCGCCGAACTGCTGGCCGAGTACGGCGGTGCCCGGGTGGTCGGCGGCGTCGTCGACGTCGACACCCGCGCGCCCCGGCCGACCATCGAGCTGGACGCCGCCAAGCCGGCCCGCGTCGCGGGGGTGCCGTACACCGCCGCCCAGGTGGTCGAGCTGCTCGGCGCAGTCGGCTGCGCGGTCGACTCGACCGGCAACCCGTTGATGGTCACGCCGCCGCCGTGGCGGCCCGATCTCACCGACCCCGCCGACCTCATCGAGGAGGTCATCCGGCTCGCCGGCTACGACGACATCCCCTCGGTGCTCCCCACCGCGCCGCCCGGGCGCGGGCTCACCGACGTCCAGCGCCGCCGCCGGGCGGTCGGCCGCACCCTGGCCGAGGCCGGGTATGTCGAGGCGCCGTCCTACCCGTTCGTCGGGACGCCGGTGTTCGACGCGTTCGGCCTGGCGGACGACGACCGGCGCCGGTCGACGGTGATCGTGCGCAATCCGCTGTCGGAGGAGGAGCCCGCGCTGCGGACGACGCTCCTTCCGGGGCTGCTCGCGGCCCTGGCCCGCAACCTGTCCCGCGGGCAGCGCGACCTCGCGCTGTTCGAGCACGGTCGGGTCTTCCCCGGCGACGTGCGGAGCCCGGCCCCGCTGCCCGGCGTGGAGGGGCGTCCGGACGACGAGACGCTGGCCGCCCTGCTGGGCGCGGTGCCCGAGCAGCCATGGCACGTCGCCGTGGCGCTCGCCGGTTCCCGCGAACCGCGCGGCTGGTGGGGGCCGGGGCGCCCGGCCGGGTGGGCCGACGCCGTGCAGGCCGCACGTCTGGTCGCGGCCGCCGCCGGCGTCGAGCTGACCGTCCGCGCGGGGGAGCAGGCGCCCTGGCACCCCGGCCGGTGCGCCGAGCTGCTGGTCGGCGACCGCGTCGTCGGTTACGCAGGTGAGTTGCACCCGCGGGTCTGCGCAGCACTGGAGCTGCCCGCCCGCACCTCGGTCATGGAGCTCGACGTCGACGCGCTGCCGCCGGCCGCGGTGCCGGTCGGGCCGCCGATCTCGACGTTCCCGCCGGTGCTGATCGACCTCGCCCTCGTCGTCGGCGAGGACGTGCCGGCCGCCGAGGTCGACGAGGCGCTGCGCGAGGGCGCGGGGGAGCTGCTGGAGTCGCTGCGGCTGTTCGACGTCTACACGGGCCCGCCGGTACCGGCAGGATCACGGTCCCTGGCCTATGCGCTGACCCTGCGCGCTCCCGCCCGCACGCTCACCAGCGAGGAGGCCACCACGGTCCGGGACGCCGCCGTGGCGGCTGCCTCGCAGCGCACCGGAGCGGAGCTGCGTGGGTAAGGAACTCGTGCCGCTCACGCCTCGCACGCTCGCCGTGAGCCTCCGGACGAGGCCATGACCGCGCTCAGCGGGCAGGTCGCCCTGGTCACCGGGGCGTCCACGGGTATCGGACGGCATCTGGTCGCGGGGCTGGCCGCCCGCGGCATGGCGGTCGCCGGCCTGGCGCGCGGCGAGGACCGGCTGCGGACGGCGATGGACGAGGTGGCTGCCGCCACCGGCGCCCGCACGCTGGCGGTGGCCGCGGACGTGACCGACCGTGAGTCGGTGCAGGACGCCGTGGCCCGGGTCGTCGCCGAGCTCGGGCAGGTCGACCTGCTGGTCAACAACGCGGGCCTGCTCGATCCCGCGGAAGAGCCGCTGTGGGAGGCCGACCCCGACCAGTGGTGGCAGGTCGTGTCCAGCCATCTGCTCGGGCCTTTCCTGCTGTGCCGCACCGTCGTGCCGTGGATGGTCCTGCGCAACCGGGGCCGGATCGTCAACATCGCCAGTGGCCAGAGCCTGCGGGTGCGGCCGGAGTTCTCCGCCTACGGCGTCGGCAAGACGGGGCTGATGCGCATCACCGAGGCGCTGGCCGGTGCGCTCGACGGCTCGGACGTGCACGCCTTCGACCTCTCGCCGGGTGTCGTGGAGACGGACATGACGCGGTCCATGAGCATGTGGAAGGGCTTCACCGACTGGACGCCACCCGAGCGGGTGGTGGAGTTCGTCGCGGCGATCGCCGGCGGCGAGCTCGATCAGTGGTCGGGCCGATTCATGAGGGTGGGGGCCGACGACCCGGGAACCCTGGCCGGCATGACCCTCGAGGACGACGCCCGCCGGTTACGCCTTCGCCCGTACGGGGACGACGACCCGCTCGCCTGACCGTCGGCACGTGCCACGCGGGGCCTGACCTCGGTCGAGGGCCTCGCGGGGCCCCCTCATCCTCGGCCTTGAGTGCTGGGTCAGAAGATCGTGGCGAGGGCCCCGGGCGCGATGTCGACGGCGACCGGGGTGTCCGCGTCCAGCTCCATCAGCTCACCGTCCAACTGCAGGGGCATGGGCGCGAGAGTCGTGAAACCGTAGTGGGTAGCCGACGGTTGCGGGCCGAGGCCACGGGTGACCGCCCGCACCGCGGTCCCCAGAACCCGGAGCTTGCCGGTACGGCGCTGGGTGATCACCTCGAAGCGGCCGTCGTCCGGACGACCGTCTTCGCTCAGGCTCGCGTACTTGGCCATCTCGCCGATGTTGGCGAAGACGAGGCTGTCGATACTGCGCCGCCGCCCGTCCTCCAGCCTGATGGGAAAGGGGCGGAAACGCGAGAACGCCCGCACTGTCGCCAGGATCTCCTTCCACGAGCCCTTGCCGCCCTTCTCCAGGTCGACGGCGACGACGGGGGTCAGACCGAGGCCGATGTAGGAGTGCGCGTACCGGATCCGGGCCGCGGGCTCCGTGCCGACGGTCAGCCGGAGCAGGTCGATCCGGCGGACGTCGCCGGCCACGATCGCGTCGACCAGCGGCCGTTCGCGGGTGACCCTGCGGTGGTCGTTAGCGTTCCCGGCGGCACGCACCGCGCAGACGGCCCGGTCGTTGCCCGACTGCATGACCCCGTCGACGACCTCGTTGTAGCCGCCGTCCCCGCTCACCGAGACGAGCAGGGGGCGGCCTGTGGCGGCGGCGTCCCGGGCCAGTTCCCGGGCGTGCCCTGCGTGCTGGGTGGGGCTGAGCTCCAGCGGCACCGCGGGCAGCCGGTGCGCCAACTCGTTGCGGAGTTGCTCGGCCGATCGGGGTGCGTCGCCGGTGCTCTGCGGATTGAAGATGATCACGATCCGATCGAACGGGTCCATGCGCCGTCTCTTGCCCCATCTCCCGCCGGCGCACGCGGCCGGTGAGGGGCCTTCCCTCGGGGCCGACGAGACCCACCGGGCGACATCGGGCCGACGATGCCGCGGTAATGAGCCATGCATGACCCTGTATAGTCATGCAGCATGGGCAGTGCGCAGACGTGGACGGTAGGGGTCACCGGCGCCACCGGCTACGCCGGCGGTGAGGTGTGCCGGCTGCTGGCCGGGCACCCGAACCTCCGCCTGGCCGGGGCGCACGCCAACGCGAGCGCCGGCCGACGCCTGGGCGAGTTGCAGCCCCACCTCCTGCCGTTCGCGGAGATGACGGTCCAGCCCAGCGATGCCGACGCGCTCGAGGACTACGACGTCGTCGTCCTGGCACTGCCCCACGGCGAGTCCGCGGCGATCGCCGCGCAGCTGCCCGAGGACACCCTCGTCATCGACTGCGGCGCCGACCACCGGCTGAACGACCCGGCCGCGTGGGCGCGCTGGTACGGCGGCGTGCACGCCGGGTCGTGGCCCTACGGACTGCCGGAGCTGCCCGGCCAGCGGGAGAAGCTCGCGGACGCGCGCCGGATCGCGGTCCCCGGCTGCTATCCCACCTCGGTCACTCTCGCGCTGGCGCCCGCGCTCGCCGCAGGCCTCATCGAGCCCGACGTCGTCGTGGTCGCCGCCAGCGGAACGAGCGGCGCCGGGAAGTCGGCCAGGACGCACCTGCTGGGCAGCGAGGTCATGGGTTCGGTCAGCGCCTACGGCGTCGGCGGCGTGCACCGGCACACCCCCGAGATGATCCAGAACCTGTCGCAGGCCGCGGGCGCGCCGGTGAGCGTCAGCTTCACGCCGACGCTCGTCCCGATGAGCCGCGGCATCCTCGCCACCTGCTCCGCGCGGCTCACCCCCGGCACGGACGCCGAAGCGGCCCGCGCCGCCTACGCGAAGGCCTACGCCGACGAGCCGTTCGTCTACCTGCTGCCCGAGGGCCAGTGGCCGACGACGGCCCAGGTGCTCGGCGCCAACACCGTCGCGCTGCAGATCGCCGTCGACCCCGACGCCGGTCGGCTCGTCGTCGTCGCGGCCGTCGACAACCTCACCAAGGGCACCGGGGGAGCGGCACTGCAGTGCGCCAACCTCGCCCTCGGCCTGCCCGAGACCACCGGCCTGCCCCTCGTAGGAGTTGCACCATGACGTTCTCCCCACCAGAGGATGCCCAGTGACCGTCACCGCACCCAAG
The DNA here is from genome assembly GCA_025965715.1 of Blastococcus sp. Lineage (GTDB taxonomy): Bacteria > Actinomycetota > Actinomycetes > Mycobacteriales > Geodermatophilaceae > Blastococcus_B. The sequence goes on from JAOPWJ010000159.1 coordinate 23,309, forward strand.
GGGTTCTCCGCCGCCGGTGTCGCGGCCGGCCTCAAGTCCAGCGGTGACCTCGACGTGGCCGTCGTGCTCAACCACGGTCCGGACGACGCCGCCGCGGCCGTCTTCACCACCAACCGCTTTCCGGCCGCGCCGGTGCTGTGGAGCCGCCAGGTGCTGGCCGGTGACCGTGCTCGGGCGGTCGTCCTCAACTCCGGGGGCGCGAACGCCTGCACCGGGCCGGAGGGGTTCGGCGACACCCACGCCACCGCCGAGCACGCCGCCGCCGCCATGGAGATCGGCGCCATCGACATCGCGGTGGCCTCCACCGGCCTGATCGGCGTCCGGCTGCCCATGGACAAGCTCACCGCCGGCATCACGGCCGCGGTGGCGGCGCTCAGTCAGGACGGCGGCCCCGACGCCGCCCGCGCGATCATGACCACCGACTCGGTGCCCAAGACGACCGTTCAGCAGCGGGACGGCTGGTGCATCGGCGGCATGGCGAAGGGCGCCGGCATGCTCGCCCCGAGCCTGGCGACGATGCTCGTCGTCCTCACGACCGACGCCGTCGTGCCCACCGACGTGCTCGGCGCCGCGTTGAAACAGGCAACGGCCGTCAGCTTCGAGCGGGTCGACTCCGACGGCTGCCTGTCGACCAACGACACGGTGATCGTCCTGTCCAGCGGCGCCAGCGGGGTCTCACCGAGCGCCGAGGCGTTCACCGAGGCGCTCACCGCGGCCGCCACCGACCTGGCCATGCAACTGCTGGCCGACGCGGAGGGCTCGACCAAGGACATCGCGATCACCGTCCGCAACGCCGCCAGCGTCGCGGACGCCCTGACCGCCGGCCGGGCCTGTGCCCGGAACAACCTCCTGAAGACGGCGCTGTTCGGCAGCGACCCCAACTGGGGCCGGGTCCTTGCCGCGATCGGCACCACGGACGCCGCGTTCGAGGCCGACCAGGTCGACGTCACCATCAACGGGGTCACCGTCTGCCGGGGCGGCTCGATCGGCGACCCCCGCGAGGGCGTCGACCTCACCGGTCGCGAGATCACCATCGACGTCGACCTGAACGCCGGTAGCGAGCAGGCGACGATCTGGACGAACGACCTGTCCGTCGCTTACGTGCACGAGAATTCGGCGTACTCCACATGAGCACCGCCCAGGACCCGGCGCCCATGAGCACCGCCCAGGATCCGACCCCGCCGGACGTCGCCGTCGACGAGATGCCGCCGCGCAGGAAGGTCGGCACCAGTCGGGTCATGCGCACGCACGACCCGGAGGGCGACGCGGCGAAGGTCGCCGTCCTCACCGGCGCCCTGCCGTGGCTGCGCGAGTTCCACGGCAACGTCGTCGTGGTGAAGTACGGCGGCCACGCCATGGTCGACGACGAGTGCCGCCGCGCCTTCGCCGAGGACATGGTGTTCCTGCGGACCTGCGGCATCCTTCCGGTCGTCGTGCACGGGGGCGGTCCGCAGGTCAGCGCCATGCTGTCGCGGCTGGGCATCCCCACCGAGTTCCGGGGCGGCCTGCGGGTCACCACCGAGCAGACGATCGGTGTCGTCCGCATGGTTCTGGTCGGCCAGGTCGGGCCGGAGGTCGTCGGCCTGATCAACGAGCACGGCGGCCGCGCCGTCGGACTCTCCGGTGAGGACGGCGGACTGTTCACCGCCGCCCGCACCCACGCGCTGGTGGACGGCAAGCCGGTCGACGTGGGCCTGGTCGGTGACGTCGTCGCCGTCGACCCGTCGCCGGTGACCGCGCTCCTGGAGGCCGGGCACATCCCGGTGATCTCCACCGTCGGTCCCGACGCGGACGGTCAGCTGCACAACCTCAACGCCGACACCGCCGCCGCGGCGCTGGCCGTCGCGCTCGGTGCGGTGAAGCTCGTCGTCCTCACCGACGTCGAAGGTCTCTACGCCGACTGGCCCGACCGCGACTCCCTGGTCGAGCAGATCGACGCCCGTGAGCTGGCTGGGATCCTGCCCACGCTGGACTCCGGGATGGTGCCGAAGATGGCCGCCTGCCTGCGGGCGGTGCAGGGCGGGGTGACGCGCGCGACCGTGGTCGACGGGCGCCTCCCGCATGCCTTGCTGCTGGAGATGTTCACCACCGAAGGCACCGGGACGATGGTCGTCCCGGCCGACAAGAAAGAGGAGGGCACAGCACCATGACGCACACGGAGGAGCTGGCCCGCCGCTGGTCGGCCGTGATGATGGGCAACTACAAGGCCCCGCCGGTGGCCCTCGCGCGGGGCGCCGGCGCAACGGTCTGGGACGTCGACGGCCGCGAGTACACCGACCTGCTCGGCGGCATTGCCACGACGATCCTCGGACACGCGCACCCGAAGGTCGTCGAGGCGATCACCGCCCAGGCGCAGACTCTGGGACACGTCTCCAACCTGGCAATGCACGAGCCGGGTCTGACGCTGGCCGAGCGGCTGCTCGAGCTCGCCGGCCGTCCCGGCCGGGTCTTCTTCTGCAACTCGGGTGCCGAGGCCAACGAGGCCGCCTTCAAGATCAGCCGGCTCACCGGCCGGCCCGAGGTCATCACGGCGGAGGGCGCCTTCCACGGGCGGACGATGGGCGCGCTCGCCCTGACCGGACAGCCGTCGAAGGCCGCGCCGTTCGCACCCCTGCCCGGCGGCGTGCGCCACGTGCCCTACGGGGACGGCGAGGCGCTGGCCGGCGCCGTCGGGGAGCAGACCGCGATGGTGCTGATGGAGCCGATGCTCGGTGAGGGCGGCGTCGTGGCCGCGCCTCCGGGCTACCTGGCCGGTGCCGCCTCGGCCGCGACGGCCGCCGGTGCCCTCTTCGCCGTCGACGAGGTGCAGACGGGCATCGGGCGCACCGGCTCGTGGTTTATGCATCAGGCCGACGGCGTGGCTCCGGACCTCATCACGCTGGCCAAGGCGCTGGGCGGGGGCCTGCCCATGGGCGCCACGCTCGCCTTCGGCGACGCCGCCGACCTGATGACCGCCGGCGCCCACGGTTCCACCTTCGGCGGCAATCCGATCGCCGCCGCGGCCGCCCTTGCCGTGCTCGACACCATCCGCGACGAGGGGCTGCTCGAGCGCGCCAAGGAGATCGAGCACCGGTTCACGGCCGCCATCCAGGGCCTCGGGCATGCCGGGATCAGCGGCGTCCGTGGAAAGGGCGCGCTGTTGGGCGTCGTCCTCACCGCCGACGTCGCCGCCACGCTGGAGATCCACCTGCGCACGGCCGGGTACCTCACCAACGCGGTGGCCCCCGGTGTGATCCGGCTCGCGCCGCCCCTCGTCCTCAGCGACGCGCAGATCGACGCCTTCGTGGCGGCGCTGCCCGCGGCGCTCGACTCGTCACTGGAGACGACATGATCCGGCACTTCCTCAAGGACGACGACCTCACCCCGGCCGAGCAGGCCGAGGTGCTGGCGTTGGCCGCGACACTCAAGAAGACCCGACACACCGCCGACGCGCCCACCCCGCTCACCGCGCCCAACGGCGTGCCGCGCACGGTCGCCGTCCTCTTCGACAAGCCCTCCACCCGCACCCGGGTGTCCTTCTCCGTGGGCGTCGCCGAGTTGGGCGGCTATCCGCTGGTCATCGATGCCGGCAGCAGCCAGCTCGGTCGCGGCGAGCCGGTGGAGGACACCACCCGGGTGCTCGACCGGCAGGCCGCCGCGATCGTGTGGCGCACCTTCGGCCAGGACCGCATCGGGGCGATGGCCTCGGTCAGCCGGGTGCCGGTGGTCAACGCGCTGACCGACTCCTACCACCCGTGCCAGATCCTTGCCGATCTGCAGACGGTGATCGAGCACAAGGGCTCGCTGACCGGCCGGTCGCTGACCTACCTCGGTGACGGCGCCAACAACATGGCGCACTCCTACCTGCTGGGCGGCGCGACGGCCGGCATGCACGTGCGGATCGGCTCGCCGGAGCAGTTCCAGCCAGCTCCCGATGTCCTGAAGCGGTCCGCGGAGATCGCTGCGGAGACCGGCGGTTCCGTGCTCTGGACCGCCGACGCGGCCGCGGCCGCAGAGGGGGCCGACGTGCTGGCCACCGACACCTGGGTCTCCATGGGCCAGGAGGACGAGTACGACACCCGCATCGCGCCCTTCCTGCCCTACGCGCTCGACGAGGCCGCCCTCGAGCGGGCCGGAGGCGACGCCGTCGTCCTGCACTGCCTGCCTGCATACCGCGGCAAGGAGATCGCCGCGGCCGTCATCGACGGCCCGCAGAGCGCCGTCTGGGACGAGGCGGAGAACCGCCTGCACGCCCAGAAGGCCCTGCTCCTGTGGTTGCTGGAACGGGCATGACCGCCGCCCTCACCCGTTCGGCCCGCCAGGCGCGTATCGCCGAACTCATCGGCGCCCAGCCGGTCACCTCGCAGACCCAGTTGGCCACGTTGCTCGCCGACTCGGGCATCGAGGTCACCCAGGCGACGCTCTCGCGTGATCTGGACGAGCTCGGCGCGGTCAAACTGCGGGGTACCGACGGGGCCCCGGCCAGCTACGTGCTGCCGCCGGAGAACGCCCCGCACAGACCCGCGCAGGCCGTGCCGGCCCGGCTCACCCGCCTGCTGGCCGACCTGCTCACCAACGCCGAGGGCAGCGCCAACCTCGCCGTCCTGCGCACCCCGCCGGGGGCCGCGCAGTTCCTGGCCTCGGCCCTCGACAAGGTGGGGCTGCCCGACGTCCTGGGCACGATCGCGGGGGACGACACTCTGCTCGTCGTGTCGCGCCGGCCCGACGGGGGAGCGGCCCTGGCCGACCGCCTCCGCGCGCTGGCCGAGGGCACGCCCGCCGCCTACCCCGAACTGAAGACCGACCTCGCAACCGACAACGTGAAAGAGAGTGCATCGTGACCGAACGTGTCGTCCTGGCCTACTCGGGAGGGCTCGACACCTCCGTGGCCATCGGATGGATCGCCGAGGAGACCGGCGCCGAGGTGATCGCCGTCGCCGGTGACGTCGGCCAGGGCGGTGAGGACATGGAGGTCATCCGTCAGCGCGCCCTCGACTGCGGCGCCGTCGAGTCGATCGTCGCCGACATGCGCGACGAGTACGCCGACGATTTCTGCTTGCCGGCGCTGCAGGCGAACGCGCTCTACATGGACCGGTATCCGCTGGTCTCCGCGCTGTACCGGCCGCTGATCGTCAAGCACCTCGTCGCCGCCGCGAAGTACCACGGCGCCTCGATGGTCGCCCAGGGCTGCACCGGCAAGGGCAACGACCAGGTCCGCTTCGAGGTGGGTATCGGCGCTCTCGGGCCGGACCTCAAGGTGCTCGCCCCCGTCCGGGACTCGGGGATGACCCGTGACAAGGCCATCGCCTTCGCCGAGGAGAAGGGCCTTCCGATCGCGACCAGCAAGAAGTCGCCGTACTCGATCGACCAGAACGTGTGGGGCCGCGCCGTGGAGACCGGGTTCCTCGAGGACATCTGGAACGGTCCCATCGAGGACGTCTACGAGTACACCCAGGACCCGTCCGTGGCCCGCGAGCCGGACGAGGTCACCATCGGCTTCACCGCCGGTGTGCCGACGACGATCGACGGCAGGCACGTCACCATGCTGCAGGCCATCGAGCAGCTCAACGCCCGCGCCGGCGCCCAGGGCGTCGGCCGGCTGGACATGGTCGAGGACCGGTTGGTGGGCATCAAGAGCCGTGAGGTCTACGAGGCCCCCGGTGCCATCGCGCTGATCACGGCGCATCAGGAGCTGGAGTCGGTCACCGTCGAGCGCGACCTGGCCCGCTTCAAGCGGACCGTCGGCCAGCGCTGGGCCGAGCTCGTCTACGACGGTCTGTGGTTCTCCCCGCTCAAGCGGTCGCTGGACGCCTTCATCGCCGAGTCTCAGCACCACGTCACCGGCGAGATCCGGATGGTCATGCACGGCGGCCGGGCCACGGTCACCGGACGGCGCAGTGAGGCCTCGCTCTACGACTTCAACCTCGCCACGTACGACACCGGTGACACCTTCGACCAGGGCCTGGCCCGTGGCTTCGTCCAGCTGTGGGGAATGCCGACGAAGCTCGCCACGGCGCGGGACCACCGGCTGCACGGCGGCGGCGCGTGACACCCGTGCCATCTGCCGCCGAACCCGGCACACCCCTCGGGGCTCCCTCCACCCGGCTCTGGGGCGGCCGCTTCGGCGGCGGCCCCTCGCCGGCGATGGCGGCGCTCTCCAAATCCACCCACTTCGACTGGCAGCTGGCGCCCTTCGACCTGGCCGGCTCCCGGGCGCACGCCCGGGTGCTGCACCGGGCCGGGCTGCTCACCGACGAGGAGCTCTCCGCGATGGTGGGCGCCCTCACCCAGCTGTCGGCCGAGGTGGCCGCCGGCACGTTCCTCCCGATCGAGTCCGACGAGGACGTGCACGAGGGCCTCGAGCGCGGCCTCACCGAGAAACTCGGCGAGCTCGGCGGCAAGCTGCGCGCCGGTCGCAGCCGCAACGACCAGATCGCCACCGACCTGCGGCTCTACCTCCGCCACCACGTGCGCACGCTGGTCGGCGCCCTCGCATCGCTGGAGTCCGCGCTGGTCGGCCTGGCCGGGCGGTACCGGGACGTCGCCGCGCCGGGCATGACCCACCTGCAGCACGCCCAGCCGGTGCTCATCGCCCACCAGCTGCTCGCACACGCCCACGCGCTGACCCGGGACGTCGACCGCCTCGTCGACTGGGACCGTCGCGCGGCAGTCAGCCCGTACGGCGCTGGCGCGCTGGCCGGGTCGTCGCTGCCGCTGGACCCCGACGCCGTTGCCGCCGAGCTGGGGTTCGACCGCGCGTCGGACAACTCGATCGACGCGGTCAGCGACCGCGACTTCGCGGCCGAGTTCGCCTTCGTCGCGGCGCTGATCGGCGTCCACCTGTCCCGCCTGGGGGAGGAGGTCGTCCTCTGGACGTCGACGGAGTTCGGTTGGGCGCGGCTCGACGACGCCTGGGCGACCGGGTCGTCGATCATGCCGCAGAAGAAGAACCCCGATATCGCCGAACTGGCGCGCGGGAAATCCGGTCGCTTCGTCGGCAACCTGACCGGCCTGCTCACCATGCTCAAGGGCCTGCCGCTGGCCTACGACCGCGACCTGCAGGAGGACAAGGAGCCGGTCTTCGACTCCATGCAACAACTCCTCCTTCTGCTGCCCGCGGTGACCGGGATGATGGCGACGCTCACCCTCCGCCCGGAGGTGCTCGAGGCGGCCGCGCCGCAAGGTTTCGCGCTCGCCACGGACGTCGCAGAGTGGCTCGTCCGGCAGGGGGTGCCGTTCCGGTCGGCGCACGAGATCTCCGGCGAGATGGTGGCGTTCTGCGAGCAGGCCGGCCTCGAGCTCGACGAACTGGACGACGACCAGCTGGCGCGCATCGACGCACGGCTCACCCCCGAGGTCCGGTCGGTCCTGTCAGTGGCCGGGGCGCTGACCGCCCGCTCGGCCCGCGGCGGCACCGCACCCGAGCGAGTGGCCGGCCAACTGGCGAGCCTGACCGTGATCGCGCGGCAGCACAGCGAGTGGGCGTCGTCCTCGCCCGTGGCGGCCGCACTCTGACCGCATCGCCGTCCGACCGTCCCCGGCCCGAGCCGGGTCCCCTGCTTGCCGAGGCGGACCTGCTCGGGCCGGTCGACGTCGTGGCGCCGTCCCTCCTGGGGTGCTGGCTGGTCACCGACCGGCCGGAGGGACGGGTGGCGCTGCGCCTGACCGAGGTGGAGGCGTACTCCGGTGAGGGTCAGGATCCGGCGTCCCACGCACACCGCGGCCCCACCCCGAGGGCCGAGATCATGTTCGGCCCACCGGGCAGGTTGTACGTGTACTTCAGCTATGGCGTGCACTGGTGCGCCAACGTCGTCGTGGGGCCGCCCGGGCGGGGCTCGGCGGTGCTGATACGGGCCGGCGAGGTCGTGGTGGGGGAGGAGCTGGCGCACCTCCGCCGTCCCGCCGCTCGGGCGGCACGGGAGCTGGCGCGTGGCCCGGCCCGGCTGACGCAGGCGCTGGCGATCGGGCCCGGCGACCGCGGCACCGACCTGCTCGACCGGGGATCACGTGTGCGGCTGCACCGGGGACCGGCGCCCGCCTCGGTGTCCGCGGGACCACGGGTCGGCATCAGCCAGGCGACCGAGCTGCCGTGGCGGTTCTGGGAGACCGACTCGCCGTCGGTGAGCCTGTTCCGGGCGGGGGGAAGTCGCCGGGGTGGACGGGGCGGGGGGCTGCAGAGCCGCAGCGCCGGGCAGGATGGTGCCCTGTGACGGAAGACGTGATCGACGAGCTGCACCGCCGCGGCCTGATCGCCCAGAGCACCGACGAGGCCGCGCTGCGCGGGCACCTCGCGGAGGGGCCGGTCACCTACTACTGCGGTTTCGACCCGACCGCACCCAGCCTGCACGTCGGCAGTCTCCTGCAGTTCATGGTGCTGCGGGCGCTGCAGCGAGGGGGTCACCAGCCCGTCGTGCTGGTCGGTGGGGCCACCGGGCTGATCGGTGATCCGCGGCCGACGGCGGAGCGCCAGCTCAACGACCCGGCGACCGTTGCCGCGTGGGTCGACAGCATCCGCCGCCAGGTGGCGCCATTCCTCGAGTTGCCGGCCGAGGCGGACGGTCTGAAGGGGCCGGTCTACGTCGACAACCTCGACTGGACGGCGCCGCTGAGCGCGATCGACTTCCTGCGCGATCTGGGCAAGCACTTCCGGGTCAGCCGGATGCTGGCCAAGGAGGCGGTATCGGCGCGGCTGAATTCCGAGGCCGGCATCAGCTACACCGAGTTCAGCTACCAGATTCTGCAGGCCAACGACTTCCGGGAGCTCTTCCGCCGCAACGGGGTGACGCTGCAGACCGGCGGCTCGGACCAGTGGGGCAACCTCACCGCGGGCATCGACCTTGTCCGGCGTACCGAGGGCGCGTCCGTGCACGCGCTGTCGACGCCGCTGGTCACCAAGGCCGACGGCACCAAGTTCGGCAAGTCGGAGTCCGGCACGGTCTGGCTGGACCCGTCACTGACCTCGCCGTATGCGTTCTTCCAGTTCTGGCTCAACGCCGGGGACGCCGACGCGCGTACCTGGCTGCCGCTGTTCTCGGAACGGCCGGCCGAGGAACTCGAGGCGCTGATCGCCGAGAGCATCGAGCGGCCCGCGGCCCGGACGGCGCAGCGAGTCCTCGCCGAGGACCTCACGCTGCTCGTCCACGGGCCCGAGGAACTCCGCCAGGCCGAGGCTGCCGGACGCGCCCTGTTCGGCCGTGACGAACTCGGCGCCCTGGGGGCCGACGTCCTGGGTGCCGCGCTCAGGGAGGCCGGCAGCGTCTCCGTGGACGGCGACGTCCCGACGATCGCCCAGCTGCTGCAGCTCACCGGGCTCGCGGGCAGTCTGTCCGAGGCGCGACGCACGGTGAAGGAAGGCGGCGCGTACCTCAACAACGAGCGGGTCACCGATGCCGACGCCGTGCCAGCCGGCGACGCATGGCTGCCCGGCGGGTGGCTGGTGCTGCGACGGGGCAAGCGGGCAGTGGCGGGCGTCCTGCGGGTGGGACCCACGGCCTGACCAGCGCGACCTCCTGGGGTGTGTCGGGCACGTGTCGAAGGCGTGCCGCACGGGTGTCGCGGGTCACGCACCAACGGTTTGACACCGCCCCCGGACGGCCGTAACTTTCTCTTTGCGCCGCGCGAGACCCCGTCTGGGGCCCGGCGGGAAGATCCTGCGGGACCTGACCGTTGTGCGGCGTACAACGAGAGATCGCCTCAGACGAGGGCCTTCACGGGCCGGGTTCTGGGCGCGTCCGCTCCTTGAGAACTCAACAGCGTGCCGAAAGTCAGTGCCAAGTAACAAATCCCCCTTGGCCTGGTCCTTTGTGGATTGGGTCATTGGGTTCCTTTGGTTGATTGAACGAGAGTGCCAACTCTCGGTCTCAGCTGCGATCAAATCATCTACGGAGAGTTTGATCCTGGCTCAGG
>JAOPWJ010000184.1 GCA_025965715.1 Blastococcus sp.
AGCTCACCAACATGCGCAAGTCCACCTCCGAGGAGCTGGAGCGGCTGATCCCGCCGCGCATCCTGAACCTGGAGCAGGCGCTGGAGTTCTGTGCCGAGGACGAGTGCGTCGAGGTCACCCCGGCCACGGTGCGCATCCGCAAGGTCGTGCTGGACCAGACCGAGCGCGGCAAGGCCAAGAACCGCAAGCCGAAGCCGGTCTGACCGAGGACCCTGTCCTCCCCACCCTGGGCCAGCTCAGGGTGGGGCCCGGGACGGGGCCACAGGCGCTCCGCCGTGGCGGTCACGTCACCGTTGGTGATGACGGGCCGGAGGACGGCGACCCGCGCGGGGCGGACACGCCGGGGACGCGGGGGACCGCGACATACGTTCATGTCGGATCTGTGTGTCCGGGTCCGCGGCGAGCGACGAAAGGCGGCCGAGCGCTGATGACGACCATCACCCGTACGGTTCTGGAGCCCACGGGTTTCCGGGGCGGGATCGACGTCCGGGTGAGTCTTCGAGCGGACGCGGGGTCAGGCGATTCGCCGTTCGACGGGGCTTGGTTCCCCCGCAGCCGCGACCTCGGGGTGGAGCTTCCCGAGCTGATCGCCGAGCTCGGGCGACGGGACGTGCGGGTCGAGCGGTTCACCTATCCGCTCGAGGCGTGGGAGTCGGTGCCGCGCAAGATCGTCGTCTCCGGGCGGGTGGTCCGCACCGGCGGCTTCCGCAGCATGGACCCCCTCGTGGTCTGCCTGACCTGGGCCGGCGGCACCCGCCGCGCCGACCTGCTGGTCGTGCCACCGGAGACCGACGTCCTCACCGGCGCCCGGGCGCTGCGGCTGTGCACACGCCGAGGCCTGCCGCGCTCGCCGCAGATGGTGCTGGCCGCGGCCCGCTCCACGCCGCTGCCGCAGGTCCCTGAGCTGCCGCGCACCCGCGCGATGTGATTCCGCCGCTCGCGAACCGGCTGGACCGCCGGGAGCGGCTGGGCTGAGGTGAGGTCATGCGGCTCCTCGTCCTCGGTGGCACCCGTTTCCTCGGCCGGCACGTCGCGGTCGCCGCGCTCGAGCGTGGACACGACGTGGCCACGTTCACCCGCGGCGTCTCCGGCGAGCCGCCCGAGGGTGCCCGTGCGCTGCGCGGTGACCGGAACGATCCCGCCGCGCTGGCGACGGCACTCGACGGGTGGCAGCCGGAGCTCGTCGTCGACACCTCGTGCCAGACGCGCGCTGCCGCCGACAACGCCGCTGCCGCGCTGGACGGCGTCGGCGGCTCGGCTCTCCGGGGATATGCGTTCGTCAGCAGCCTCAACGCCTACCGCGACTGGCCGCCCGGGCCGATCGGCCGGGAGGACGACGAGCCGACCTGGGACACCGCCGACGACGACTACGGGCCGATCAAGGCCTACGCCGAGCGGACCCTGGCCGCGGTGCTGGGCGACCGGTTCCTCACCGCCCGCGCCGGTCTGATCGTCGGTCCCTACGACCCGCTCTACCGGCTCGGCTGGTGGTTGGACCGCGTCGCCCGGGGTGGCCGGGTCGTCGTTCCCGATGCCCGCGGTCAGCCGATGGCGATGGTGGACGCACGGGACCTGGCAACCTGGTTGGTCGACATGGCCGAGCAGGGCCGCTCCGGTGCGGTCAACGCGACCGGGTCGGCCGGCATGACGACCTTGGGGGAAGTGCTCGACCTGTGCCGCGACGTCACGGGCGGCGACGCCGAATGGGTGGCCGTGGCCGAGGAGGAGCTGCTGGCCGCGGGCGTGCAGCCGTGGGTGCACCTGCCGTTCTGGCTGCCCGCCGGCGACGCCCGTACGGCGTGGGACGTCGACACCACCCGCGCCCGCGAGCTGGGACTGCCCAGCCGCCCCCTCCACGATTCCGTGGCCGACACCTGGGCGTGGCAGCGGGTGTCGGACCGTCCCGACGTGCCGCCGGGCCGTGACCTGCCGGGCCTGCCCCCGGAGGTGGAGCGCCAGCTGCTCGCGGCCCGGTAGGAGACTCTCCGCGCGGCGCGTCCCGTGGGGACGGCGGTCAGTCCTGCGGGGCGCTGGGGCGGCCGGCGGGGATCTGGTGCACGACCACGGGCCCGGCGTCGCCGGCCACGTTCGGCTCGGCCTCGTCGACCACTGCGATCGTCGCGACCGCCTCCGCGGACTCCAGCGCCCGGTCCTTGCGGTACTGGCGGTAGGAATGGACGACGGCCAGCGCCCAGATCGCGTACAGCAGGGCGTAGACCCCGTACCGGACCGGATCGGAGGCGTCGATCCAGTCGCTCCTCAGCAAGGTCCGGGCGTTCGTCACGATGATCCCGCCGCCGACCAGCGACCCGAGCATGCGCGGGGGGATGTGCCGCACCAGCCAGGCGGCGATGGGCGCCGCGATCAGACCGCCGATCAGCAGGCCGGCCGCCCAGACGGGGTTCACGCCCTGGGACCCGAGCGCGACGAGGAACCCGAGGCTGGCCGCGATCGCGACCAGGAACTCCGAGGTGTCGATCGAGCCGATGACCTTGCGCGGCTCCATCCGGCCGCTGGCCAGGATCGCCGGCGTGCCGACCGGGCCCCACCCGCCACCGCCGGTGGCGTCGACGAAGCCGGCGACCAGGCCCAGGGGGGCGAGGAAGCGCCTGCGCAACGGTTTGCCGATGTTCCGGCGGTCGATCCCGCGGAGCGTGAAGCGGACGAGGATGTAGATGCCGAGGGTGAGCAGGACCAGTGACATCACCGGCGCCGCGACCTCGGTCGAGAGCGTGGAGAGGAAGGTGGCGCCGGCGAAGGCGCCGATCGCGCCGGGAACACCGATCCGGCCGACGACCTTCCAGTCGACGTTCCCGAACCGCCAGTGCGCCAGACCGGAGGCGAGCGTCGTGCCGATCTCGGCCAGGTGGACCGTCGCCGAGGCGGCCGCGGGGTTGGTGCCGATGGCGAGCAGCAGCGTGCTGGACGTGACGCCGTAGGCCATGCCCAGGCTGCCGTCGACGAGCTGGGCGCCCAGGCCGACGAGGGCGAGCAGGACGAGGGTCTTCACGGGCTGGACTCCGGGTCTCGGGGCGCAGGTGGCGCGCGGAAGTAAGGACGCAGGCGCCGGGGACGGCGCGGCGGGTCAGCCCGGGCAGGTGGAGGTGCAGACGCGCATCAGGTCGACGTGTCGTCTGCTCACGAGGAGCGGCGCAGCCGGCCGGTTCACAGGCACTATGTCTACCAGATCGATCGGTTGACTGCCATGCCTCCGGCCGCCTTCAGGCAGCGTGCAGGACGTCGCCGCGGATCGTGCGCCACGAGACGGCGCCGCCGACGGCGAAGAGCGCGGCACAGATCAGCATCGCCGCGCGGAAGCCGCTGGTGAGCGCCGCCGGCTGCGTGTAGTCGTCGCCGGAGAGGCCGACGGCCACCGGTAGGGCCGCGACGGCGAGCAGCTGGGCGGCGCGCGCGACGGCGTTGTTCACGCCGCTCGCGATCCCGGCGAGGGCATCGGGCGCCGCGCCCAGCACCGTGGCGGTCAGCGGAGCCACCGTCGTGGCCATGCCCAGGCCCTGCAGTAGCGAGCCCGGCAGGATCTCGACGTAGTACGGCGCACTGCCGTCCACCCCCGCCAGCCACAGCGCGCCGGCCGCGGTGAGGAACGGGCCCACGGTCATGGGCAGGCGCGGACCGATCCGCTGGGCGAGTGCCCCCGCCCGCGCGGACAGCAGGGTGAGCAGCGCGATCATGGGCAGCATGGCGGCTCCGGCTGCGGTGGCGTCGTAGCCGAGCACCGTCTGCAGTTGCAGCACGAGGAACAGCGAGCTGCCGCCCAGTGCGCCGTAGATGGTGAAGGTGGCCAGGTTGGCGCCGGTGAACTGACGGTCGGCGAAGAGCCGCGGCGGCAGCATCGGCTCGCGCGCCTGGCGCTCGCGGACGACGAAGCCCACGCCGGCCGCGAGCCCTCCCGCCGCCGCGGCCAGGACGTCGGGGCGCACGGGATCCACACCTGAGGCGATCAGCGCGTAGGTCAGCCCACCGAGGGTGACCGCCCCCAGCACGGCCCCGGCCACGTCGAAGCGCCCGTGCTGTTCGCCGCCCCGGCTCTCGGGGACGTGTCGGCCCCCGACGGCCAGGATCACCGCGGCGACCGGCACGTTGATCAGGAACACCCACCGCCAGCTGGCCGCGTCGACCAGGATCCCGCCGAGGAAGGGACCCACGAGCCCGGCGATGCCGGCCAGGGCGGACCACAGCCCGATGGCGCGGGCCCGGTCGACCGTCCGGAACGATGACTGGATCAGCGCCAGGCTGCCGGGCGTGAGCAGCGCGCCGCCGATGCCCTGCACGGTCCGGCCGGCCACCAGCTGGGCGGTGTCCTGCGCCAGGCCGCACAGCAGCGAGGCCGCCGCGAACCAGGCCACGCCGACGAGGAACACGCGGCGCCGTCCGTACCGGTCGCCGAGCGAACCGCCGAGCAGGATCAGGGAGGCGAGCGCCAGGGTGTAGGCGGTGACCGTCCACTGCAGCCCGGCGAGCGAGGCGTCCAGCTCACGGCCGATGGAGGGCAGGGCGACCTGGACGGCGGTGGCGTCGAGGAAGGCCATGCCCGAGGCCAGCACCGTGACGGCCACCAGCCACCGTCCGCGGGCGGTGCCGAGGGCGACCGGCTCGCCGTCGACGGCGCCGGTCACGGGGTCAGCCGATGACGAAGTCGGTGACGAAGTAGGCCAGCGCCGCGACGCCGCCGGCCGCCGGGAGCGTGACGATCCACGCGAGCACGATGTTGCCGGCGACGCCCCAGCGCACGGCCGACAGCCGGCGGGTGGCACCGACACCCATGATCGACGTCGTGGTGATGTGGGTGGTGGAGACCGGCACGGCGAACACGGTGGCGGTGGCGATCATGACGCTGGAGGCGACGGTCTGCGCGGAGAAGCCGCCGGCCGGAGTGAGCTGGATGATCCGGCGGCCAAGGGTGCGCATGATCCGGAAACCACCGGAGTAGGTGCCGGCGCTGATCGCGGCGGCAGCGGCGAGGACCACCCAGAAGGGGACCTCGAAGGTGTCGATCTCCCCGGCGGTGAACAGCGCCAGCGTGATGATGCCCATCGTCTTCTGCGCGTCCTGCATGCCGTGGCCCAGTGCCATGGAGGCGGAGCTGACGATCTGGGCGTAGCGGAAGCCGCGGTTCGCGCGGCTGACGTTCGCGCCCCGGAAGGTCCACAGGATGCCGAGCATGAACAGGTAGCCGAGCCCGAAGCCGACCAGCGGCGAGAGGACCATCGGGATGACGACCTTCTCGAGGATCCCCATCCACTTCACCGAGTGGGCGGCGGCCAGGGCGGCGCCCACGAGGCCGCCGATGAGGGCGTGGGAGGACGACGAGGGCAGCCCGAAGTACCAGGTGATGAGGTTCCAGGTGATCGCGCCGATCAGGGCGGCGAAGACGATCTCCAGGCCGCCACCACCACTCGGTGCGTCGATGATTCCTTCGCCGACGGTCTTGGCGACGCTCGTCGAGATGAGCGCGCCGACCAGGTTCATCCCCGCGGCCAGGGCCAGCGCCGCCCGCGGGGTCAGCGCCTTGGTCGAGACGGCGACGGCGATGGCGTTGGCCGCGTCGTGGAAGCCGTTGGTGTAGTCGAACGCCAGCGCGACCAGGACGATCACGACCAGTCCGAGGAGGAGCCCGTCCATCCGGGCTCAGGACTCCTTGACGCTGATGGTCTCGACCACGTTCGCCACGTGCTCGAACGCGTCGGCCGCCTCCTCGAGCTGGTCGGCCACCTCCTTGAGCTTCAGGATCTCGAGGGCGTCGAACTCGCCGCTGTAGAGGCGCGAGAGGAGCCGGCGGTAGAGCTTGTCGGCCTCGTTCTCGATCCGGTTGACCTCGATCCAGTAGTCGGAGAGGTCCTTCAGGGTGCGCAGCCGGGGCATCGCCTCGGCGGTGGTCTGGGCGGCGCGGTGCAGCAGCGCGGTCTGCTGGCTCATCTCCGCCGGCAGGGTGCCCAGCCCGGTGAGGACGACGAGGTCGGCGGCGGCCTCGACGTAGTCCATGACGTCGTCCAGGTCGCTGGCGAGGTTGTAGATGTCCTCGCGGTCGAACGGCGTCACGAAGCTGGTGTTGAGCTGCCGGAAGATCGCGTGCGTCGTCTGGTCGCCGGCGTGCTCGAGGTCGCGGAGCTTCTCGGCCAGTTCCGGGCGGCGTGCGTGGTCGTGGATGAACTCGCTGAGGACGTCGGTGGCTGCCACCAGGTTCTCCGCCGAGGCGGTGAACAGCGGGTAGAAGCTCGAGTCCTTGGGGGTCAGGCTGAAGCGCACGTGATAGCTCCGGATCTGGTGTCGGGACCGGTCGCCGCCGGGCTGGTGGACACACGGCCGTCGCGCAGCATAGGTCCCGCGGCCGGGCCTCGGCCCCCCGACCGGCTCAGGCGTGAGCCGCGTCGCCCCTGTGGTCGTCGTCCTTCACCCGGCGGAGGGACTCCACGAGGTCCGCGCGTGCCCGCGCGACCCGCGAGCGGATCGTGCCGACGGGACACCCCGCGACCTCCGCGGCCTCGGCGTAGGGCAGCCCGAGCAGCTGGGTGAGGACGAACGCCTCCCGCCGGTCGGGGTCGAGGCGGGCCAGCAGATCGGTGACCGCGGCGCCCTCGGCGACGGCATCGCCCCCGTCGCCCCCGGCGAGCGCCTCGAGATGCTCGTCCCCGACGAGGGTCAGCCGTCCTCGACGCCGGGCCCGCACGGCATCAGCGCAGACCCGCCGGGCGATGACCAGCAGCCAGGTGCGCACCGACGACCGGTGCTCGAACCGGTGCAGGGAGCCGAACGCGCGCAGGTAGGTCTCCTGCGTCAGGTCGTCGGCCGAAGCAGGGTCGCCCAAGGCGCAGCACAGCCGCCAGACATCGGACTGGGTACGACGGACGAGCGCCGCCGCGGCCAGGGGGTCGCCTCCTGCGGCGTCGGTGGCGAGGCGATCGAGCTCGTCCATGTCTCCATCGGAATCGGTGCGACCGGCCGGGAACCGGACGGCGTCGGGAAGCGACTACTACTCCATGCAGTGTGCCCGTTTCCGCGAGGCGATCTCCGCGCGCCTCGACGGTGAGTCCCTCGGGATGCCCGCCCGCGAGCTCGACGACCACCTCGACCGCTGCCCCGGCTGCGCGACGTGGGCGGAGGACGTGACGCAGGTGACCCGCCGCGCCCGCCTGGCGCCGTCCCCGGTGGTTCCGGATCTGACCGCCACGGTGCTCGGGGCACTGCCGCGGGAACTGCCGGGCACCGCCGCGGCCGCCCGTTCGCGGCTGGCCGGCACCGCGCTGCGGATGGCGCTGGGAGCCGTCGCGATCGCGCAGGCGGGGCTGGCGTGGCCGGCCCTGACCTCCGGTACGGGTGCGATGAGCGCTCCGGTGCACATGGCGCACGAATCCGGCGCCTGGAACTTCGCCGTCGCGGCGGCCTTCCTGGCCGTGGCCGGCGTTCCCGGGCTCGCGGCCGGCGCGCTGCCCTTCCTCGGTTCGTTCGCGGCCCTGCTCGTGCCGGTCACCGTCGCCGACCTGGCTGCCGGGCACGTGCACGCCGACCGGGCGGTGGCCCACCTGCTCCTCGTGGGCGGAACCGTCGTCGTGGCCCTCGTCGCCTGGCATGGTGCGCACCGCCGGACGCACCATGCCTCGAGCGCGCGACGGGTTCCCGCGTGAGGCGCGCGGGCGTCCTGCTGGTCGCGCTGCTGGGGGGCTGGCTGCTGACCGGCGTGGTCGTCGCGGGCCCGGCGTCGGCGCACGCCACCCTGGTCTCGACCGACCCGGCGGAGGGCGGCCGGCTGCCGACGGCGCCCGCGGAGGTGACGCTGCAGTTCAGCGAGGGCGTCTCCCTCGGCGCCGGCTACGCGCGGGTGCTCGCCGCGGACGGAGGCCGGGTGGACTCCGGGGCGGCCGCCGTGGAGGGCTCGACGCTGAGGGTTCCGCTGCGCGACGGGCTGGCCGACGGGGGCTACCTGGTCACCTACCGGGTCGTGTCGGCTGACTCGCATCCGATCTCGGGGGCGTACTCCTTCGTCGTCGGCGACGGCGAGCTGGTGCCGACCGGCACGGCGGGGGAGGACTCGACCGATCCGGGGGTCGCCGCCGCACTTCCGGTGTTCCGCTGGCTCGGCTTCGCCGGTCTCGCGGTGGCGGTCGGCGTGCCGGCGCTGGCGCTGCTGTGCTGGCCGGGCGGCTGGGCGTCGGACCGTCTGCGTCGGCACGCGACCTGGGGTGCGGTGGCGGTGGCCGTCGGGGCCGCCGCGAGCTTCCTGCTGCAGGGCCCGTACGCGGCCGGCTCGTGGATCGGTTCGGTGCTCGACCCGTCGCTGCTCGCGGCGACCGTGCGCTCGGGGAACGGCTGGGCGCTCCTGGCGCGCCTCGTCCTGGCGGTAGCGCTGCCCCTCGTGCTGCGACCGGTCTGGCGATCCGGCGTTCCGCCGTCGCGCGGCCGGCTC
Source organism: Blastococcus sp. (assembly GCA_025965715.1). Lineage (GTDB taxonomy): Bacteria > Actinomycetota > Actinomycetes > Mycobacteriales > Geodermatophilaceae > Blastococcus_B. The sequence continues at coordinate 8,423 of JAOPWJ010000184.1, forward strand.
GTCGCGGCCGGCGTCCTGGCGGCCGGGCTCGTGGGCAGTACCGCTGTCGTCGGTCATCCGGTCGCCGGGCCGTGGCCGGGTCTCGCGGTCGCGGTGACCGTGCTGCACGTCGCGGCGATGGTGGTGTGGCTCGGCGGGCTGGGAGCGCTGCTCGCGGTGCTGCTGCAGCCGACGACCGCACCGGCTGACCTGGCTGCCGTCCTGCCGCGGTTCTCCCGGCTGGCGTTCGCCGCCGTGGTCGTCCTGGTCGTGACCGGAACCCTGCAGGCCGTCCGTGAGGTGGCCGAACCGGTCGCCCTGGTCGGCACCACCTACGGCTGGGTGCTCGTCGCGAAGCTGGTCCTGGTCGCCGTCATCCTCGGTGCCGCCGGCGTCTCCCGGGTATGGGTGCAGCAGCGGCTCGGCGTGCGCCGCGCACGGCCCGCCGGGCGCCGCAGCCTGACCGCGCACGCGTTCGCCGCGACCGCCGACGACCGCGGCAGCACCTCGGCCGCGGAGGAGGAGGCCGCCGAACTCCGCGTCCGGCGACAGTCCGAGGGCGCGGTGGAGCAGCTGCCGGTCCTGCGCCGTTCGGTGCTGGTGGAGCTGGGGCTCGCCGCCGTCGTCCTGGCCCTCTCGGCGGTGCTGGTCGGCACCCCGCCCGCCCGTGCCGCCATCGCGCAGCCGGTCGACGTGCTGCTCCCCCTGCAGGGCAGCGCGGGCCCCGACGGCAGCGTTCAGGTGTCGGTCGACCCCGCGCGGCCCGGAGCCAACACCCTGCACGTGTACCTGTTCGACGACAGCGGGCAACTGACCCAGCCCGCCGACATCAAGGTCACCCTCACCGAGCCTGATCAGGAGATCGGACCCCTTCCGGTGGAGCTGCTGCCCGCCGGGCCCGGCCACTACGTCGGCGACGCGATGAACGTGCCCGGCGCCGGCACCTGGACCCTCACCGTGACCGTCCGCATGGACGAGTTCACCGCCACCACGGCGTCCACCGTCTTCCCGGTGCGCTGACCCTCGATGAACAGGAGTCCTGTGTCTCTCCCGCGTACCCTCGCCCGCTCCCTGACGGTGCTGACGGCGGGAATCGCCGTGCTGGCCACCTCCGTCGGGGTCGCCGCCGCGCACGTGTCGGTGTCGTCCCAGGACGCCTCGCCGGGCGGGTTCGGGAAGGTCACCTTCCGCGTGCCCAACGAGAGCGACACGGCGAGCACCGTCGCGATCCGGATCCAGATACCGCAGGAGGCGGCGATGGCCTCGCTGAGCACCGAACCGCTGCCCGGCTGGACGGTCACCAGGACAACCGCCGACCTGTCCCAGCCGGTCGAGAGCGGGGGTCGGGAGATCACGTCCTACGTCTCGGTGGTGGAGTTCCAGGCCGCGGACGGCGGCGGTATCGGGCCGGGAGAGTTCCAGGAGTTCGCCCTCTCCGGCGGCCCCTTCCCCGACGTCGGGCAGGTCGTCTTCCCTGTCGTGCAGAGTTACAGCGACGGTACTGAGGCCGCCTGGATCGAGCCCACGGTCGACGGGCAGCCAGAGCCGGAACTGCCGGCACCGACGCTGGACCTGGCAGCCGACGGCACGGCGAGCGCTCCCGCGACGGCGACGGCGACGGGGGCGGCGCCAACCGCGGCAGCCGCCGTCGGCGAGCACTCGCACGGTGAGGTGATCGCCCGGGACCCCAGCGGCCTGGCGCTCCTCTTCTCCATCCTCGCCCTGCTGATGGGCGCCACCGGTGCGTTCCTGGGCTGGCGGGCCCACCGACGTACCGTGTCCTCGTGAGGTCCGCCGTTCGCAGTCCCCTGCACCGGGCCGTGTCCGCGGTGCTGCTGTCGGCCGGTCTGCTCCTGACCGGGTGCAGCGGTTCCGGCACGGCCGTCGACGAGGCGGGGCACGACCACTCGTCGGGGCCGGCGGCCGTGGTGGCGCCCGAGGATCAGTACGCCGGACTCGATCTTGCCGAGCCCTACCGCCGGCCGACGTTCACGCTCACCGATACCAGTGGCGCGGAATACGACTTCCGCGCCGCCACGGACGGGCGGCCCACGCTGCTCTTCTTCGGGTACACGCGGTGCCCCGACGTCTGCCCGACGACGATGGCCGACGTGGCGGTCGCGCTCCGGGGTCTGGACGCCGACGTGGCCGAGCAGGTGCAGGTCGTCTTCGTCACCACCGATCCGGCGTTCGACACCCCCGACGTCCTCGCCGAGTACCTGGGGCGCTTCGACGCCGATCTGCCGGTCCGCTTCGTCGGCCTGACCGGCAGCCGGGACGTCGTCGACCAGGCACAGCTGTCCGCGGGCGTGCCGCTGGCCGAGGACGACGGGCGGCTGCACTCCTCGTTGCTGTTGCTGTACGGATCCGACGATCAGGCGCACGTCGCGTTCGACGCCGGGAACACCGCGCGCGACATCGCCGACGACCTCGAAGCGGTCGCAGGGGCGGCGTGACCCGCGCGATGGCCCGGGCCCTGGTCGTCCTGCTGGGCCTGCTGGGCCTGCTGGGCATCGCCGGACCGGCTTCGGCGCACGTCGGCGGCGGAGCTGCCGGCAGCGACTTCGACGGCCGGGTGCTGTCGGTGACCCCCGAGGTGCCCGGGCTGCACGTGCGGGTGCTGCAGTTCGGCGACGAGTTCGAGCTGGTGAACGACACGGGCACCGAGGTGCTGGTCCCGGGCTACTCCGACGAGCCCTATCTCCGCATCGGTCCCGACGGTGTCTGGCGCAACGCACGCAGTCCGGCCACCTACATCAACCTCGACCGGTTCGGACGGGTACGCCTACCCCCGGACGCCGAGGCGGCGGCCGAGCCGCGCTGGGTTCGGATCTCGACCGAGCCGCATTACGTGTGGCACGACCACCGCACCCACTGGATGAGCGAGGGCGTTCTGCCCCCGCAGGCCGCCGCGGACCCGTCCCGCAGCCACGTGGTGTTCGACTGGACCGTCCCGCTGCGCTCCGGAGACACCGACGTGCAGGTCGCCGGCCAGCTGACCTGGAGCCCGCCGCCGTCGCCCTGGCTGGTGTGGCCGGCCTACGTGGCGCTGCTGCTCCTGGGCGCCGCGGCGGGGCTGCTCGCCCGGACCGCCCGTCCGCTGGGCGTGCTCATGCTGGTGGGTGGGGCGGCCGCGCTGTGGCACGCGTCGTTCACCCCCGAGCCGCCGGCCAGCGTGTCCTCGCACGGGAGCGCGATCGCCGCGGCGCTGCTGCCCGCAGTCATGGCCGTGCTGGTCGCCGGGATCGGCTTCCGCTCATCCCGCCGGGGCCGGGGCGGCATGGCCGGCCTCCTGGCCGTCGTCCTCGGCTGGCTCCTGTTGGTGCAGGGCCTGCCGGACGTGGACGTGCTCTGGTCGGCACACGCGCTGTCCCACGGGCCACAGCTGCCGGCCCGCGCGGCGGTGGCCGTGCTCGTCGCGCTGGGAGCGGGGCTCGCCGTCGGCGGCATCGCCGCTGTGCGGCGCTTCCACGAGACCGGCGCCGCGCGGGCCGGCCACGACGCGGACCGGCCGGTGCCCGTCGGTTGACGGGGCACCGGCCGGATCGGCTCAGCTGAGGTCGGTCACCCCACGTCGGCGGCCCCGGACAGGAGCGCGCCGGGCAGGAGGGCGTTCGCCCGGTTCAGGTCGGTCTCGAAGTCGACCTCGACGGCGGCGAACTGGGAGATGTCGATCGGTCGGAAGCGCACGCCGTGCGTCTCGATGGCCGTCTCCATGCCGCGCTCGAAGTAGTCCTGCAGGTTGCAGGCGGCCAGGTGTTCGATCAGCGCCGGCTTGTCGGCGGCCGAGACGTAGTTGATGCCGACGGCCTCGCCGAGCCCGCCGACGACGGTCTTCGACAACTGGCGCACGAAGCCCTGCTCGTCGAGGGTGTACTTGACCTCCTCGTCGGCGACCGTGTTGGTGTCGACGCAGACGAAGCTCTGGTCCGCGTGCAGGTAGGGCAGCACGAGGCCGAGCACCGCGGGGTCGAAGACGACGTCGCCGTTGAGCCACAGCACGCCGCCGTCCCGGGAGTTCCGCAGGCCGCGGAGCAGGCTCTTCGAGGTGTTGGTGGTCGCGAAGTCGGGGTTGTACGCGAAGGTCAGGTCGGGGGCGGCCTGCATGATCATCTCGCAGCGGAAGCCCACCACGGCCGTCACCGGTACCTCCTCGCCCAGCACCGACCGGAGGCCGTCGAGCTGGCGTTCCAGGATGCTGCGCCCGTCGGAGAGCGGGGTGAGCGGCTTGGGGTGATCACGGCCCAGGCGCGTGCCCATGCCGGCGGCCAGGATCACCACCTGCAGCGGCGGCGGGGCGGTGCGCAGCAAGGTGGAGCGGGCGGGGGAGCGTCCCCGCAGGACATTGCTCAGAACTCGATCAGAGGTCCGCACGGTTCTCATCTCCCTCATGGTTCATACCGGTGGTGGGTGAAACGGTGGTGCGTCATTTCTTGCCGTCCGTCGGCAGCCCGGACGGGAAGAGCAGGTCGAGGACGCGCTGGGTGGCCGCGCCGTCCTCCAGGTGGGTGAAGGTGTCCCGGAAACGGGCGTAGCGGCCGGCGTGTTCCGCGGTGATCGCGTCGATGTCCGCGATCGCAGCCACCAGTTCCTTGCTGGTGCCCAGCAGGGGCGCCGGGGCGGCCTCGGCGAGATCGAAGTAGAAGCCGCGCAACTCGTCCCGGAAGTAGTCCAGGTCGTAGGTGAAGTTCAGGATCGGCTTCCCGGTGATCGCGAAGTCGAACATCGTCGAGGAGTAGTCGGTGACCAGGATGTCGGCGGCGAGGTAGAGCAGGGAGATGTCCGGGTGGCCGCACACGTCGCGGACCGCCGACCCCTCGGTGATCTCCAGCCGGTCCATCACCATGTTGTGCAGCCGCAGCAGGAGGATGTGGTCGCTGCCGAGCCGGGCGGAGAAGTCGTCCAGGTCGACGGGGAAGTCGAAGTCCCGCGCGCCGGTCTTGTTGAAGACCAGATCGTCGCGCCAGGTCGGGGTGTAGAGCACGGCCGTCTGGCCGTCGGCGATGCCGAGGTCGGCCCGTACCGCTGCCCGCAGCTCAGCCGCGCGAGGCGAGCTGAGGACGTCGTTGCGCGGAAGGCCCGTCTCGTGGATCGGCCCGGCGTACCCGAAGGCCCCCCGCAGGCGGTCGGTGCTCACGGAGCTGGGCGAGAGCAGCAGGTCCCAACGGGCGATGTCGTGCTCGAGGTAGGCGAGTCGGCCCTCGGGGGCCCAGAGGACGTCGTTGTGGATGCGCTTGAGCATCGTGCCGTGCCAGGTCTGCAGGTAGGTGGCGCCGGGCTTCTTGTTCCAGTCGAGCGGGATGTGGTCGTTGGAGACGACGATGTCGGCGGCTTCGAGCGCCGCGATCGACTCCGGCTCGCCGAACCCGGCGGTGCGCACGTCGGCCGGGAAGCCGGCCTGGGTGTGCGGCGCGGACAGCCAGGTGATGTCGGCGTCGACCCCGCGCGCCCGCAGCCCCTCGTAGATGGCGCGCGGGCTGTCGGAGAAGTGGCCGCGGAAGGCGGTGAACACGATCTTCATCGGGCGGTTCCCGTCGTCAGGAGCTCGCCGTCCGCACCGCCTGAGCTGTCGCGGGCAGCGAGCGTGGGCAGGATGAGGTCGGCCAGCTCCTGCCACGAGGAGACGACGGTCAGGGCGCCGGCCTCGGTGAGGGCCGCCGCGCGCTCCGCCTGCTCGGCGAGGGGCACGAACAGCAGGTTGCCGACGGTGGGACAGCCGGCCGCGACCGCGGAGCGGACCCCGGGGATGGAGTCCTCCACGGCGAGACCCGCCTCGGGCGCGATGCCCAGTTCGGCGCAGGCGTGCAGGTAGACGGCCGGATCCGGCTTGCTGGTCGGGGTGGGCAGCGAGTCCTCGGCGCTGAACCGGCGATCGGGCGGGATCAGCTCGTCGAGGTCGGTGGCGGTGAAGCAGCCGGCCAGCCGGGCTAGGGCGCTGGAGCTGACCGCGGCCAGGGCCAGGTACTGCGCCATGGCCGTGAGGGCGGCCGACGTCGGGGCGTGCGGTCGGAGCGTCGCGGCGAGGTGCGCGCTGACCGCCCGCTTCTCCTGGGTGACCCAGGGCTCGATGTCGACGTCGGTCACCCCCACCTCGGCAGCCAGGCGCAGCGCCGTCGTCCGGAAGTTCATGCCGGTCGAGGCGAGGCGTAGCTCCTCGGCAGTGAAGCGCTGGTCGCTGCCGATCTCGGTCAGGAACGCGTTCGTCACCTCGACCGACGCGTCGAAGGCCGGCTCCTCGGACGGAAAGAGGTTGCCGTCGGCGTCGCAGAGCAGGTATTCCAGCCGTTCGAGGAGCGGAGTCGGCAGGGTCGGCATGGGGTGTGCTCCTCTCGAGCGGGGATCGGGGCGGACGGCGGTCACCTGCGCGGTCTCTCGGAACTGCCGAGATGGTCGGCCAGGGTGACCCGGACGCCGTCCCGTTGCAGCTGCTCGATCGAATGCTCGAGTTCCTTGACGAACGACTCATCGGCGCCGAGGGTGCCGAAGATCGACCGAAGGCCCAGCAGCGGGCGCGGATCGGTGCCGAAGCCCTCGCGGACGAGTGACTGCAGGAGGTCGGCCCGCGGATCGTCGATCACCACCGGCCGGCCCCGGCTGTCCGTGCCCCGGAGGTAGCAGAACCAGGCGGCGACGGCGAGCGTGAGCAAGGCGTGCGGGCGGCCTTCGGCGAGCGCCTGCTGCAGTGAGGGCAGCAGGTGGTGCGGCATCTTCGTCGAGCCGCGACGGCACAGGCGGGAGAGCTGGTCGGCGATGGCCGGGTTGGCGAACCGCTTGAGCAGTGCCTGCTTGTAGTCGTCGAGGTCGATGCCGTCGGGCGGCGGCAGCAGGGGGGTCACCTCGACGTCCATCATCTCGCTGACGTAGTCGGCGAAGACGCGCTCGGCCATCAGCTCGTCGATGGTCCGGTGACCGGCCAGCGACCCGAGGTAGCCCAGGGCGCAGTGGCTGGCGTTGAGCAGCCGCGTCTTCATCAGTTCGTACCGGGCCACGTCGGAGACGAACCGGACGCCGACCTGATCCAGCGGAGGGCGGCCGTTGCTGAAGGTGTCCTCGATGACCCACTGGGAGAACGGCTCGGTGATGACCGGCCAGCGGTCGTCGACGCCGTAGCGCCGGGCCACCGCCTCGCGCTCCTCGGGGGTCGTGTGCGGGGTGATCCGGTCGACCATGCTGCTGGGGAACGCGACGAAGTCGGCGATCCAGCGGGCGAGGAGCTCGTCGCGGAGCCGCGCGAAACCGACGACGGCGGCGCGGGCGGCATCGCCGTTGCGATGCATGTTGTCGCAGGAGACGACGGTGAACGGTGGCAGCCCGGCCCGGCGACGGCGGTCGAGCGCCTCGACGAGGTAGCCGAAGACGGTGCGTGGCCGGGAAGGCTCGCGCAGGTCCCAGGCGATGTCCTCGTCGTCGGCGTCGAAGACGCCGGTCTGCGGGCAGAGCCGGTAGCCGTTGCCGGTGATGGTCAGCGACACCATGCGGGTGCGCTCGTCGGTGAGCAGGTCGAGCACCGTGGCGGGGTCGTCGGGGGCGAAGTGGTAGTCGACCATCACGCCGACGACGCGCGCCCGCTCACCGTCGGGGCTGCGCTCGACGACGGTGTAAAGGTGGTCCTGGGGCGCCAGCGCGTCCTTCATGTGACGGCTGTGCAGCCCGACGCCGACGACGCCCCAGCCGTTGCTGATGCGGCGCTCGGCGATCTCGTCGAAGTACAGGAGCTGGTGGGCTCGGTGGAAGCCGCCCACGCTGAAATGGACGACGGCCGGCGTGAGCGCCGAGCGGTCGTAGGTGGGCACGGTGAGCTGCTCGCCGTGGTGCCCGAGGGTCGCGTCGGTGAGGGGTCGGATGTCGGCGGCCCGTGTCTGGACCACCGATCCCAGGAGGGGCGGCGAGGGTGCCCCACGGAGGGATCCGAGGATTTCGGCGTGCGTCATCGCATCCCTCCTAGTGTCTGCAGATAAGGCAACGTACGGCGGGACGCGGTCGTTCCAAAACATCGCCGACCGTGAGCAGCAGTACACGGCGTGTGCTGCCGGTTGCGCAATGGGTCCCGACGCCGCGCCGCCCGGTGCGCCAGGGCGCGGGACGTCAGGCCAGCGCAGACTTTTTCACGCCGGGGGAGGACAGCATGCCCGGTCGATGAGCTCCTGAAACCGACACCGCCCGGACGGGTGTATGGGGAGGATCACCCTGGCTGCGACGTCCTCCGAATGACATCGATGAAAGTAACCGGTGTGACTGCCGAGGCGTGTGATGCACCGCTCGCGGCGTGTCCGGGGCCGACGCGCCGAACGACCGGTCACGAAAGCGTCACGGAGTGTTTGGATGTGACCGCTCACATCCGTGACGAACGGGTCCGCTCTCCGAGGACAGGCAGGTGCATGGACGCTCGTTTCCGCCAGGAAGACCCCACCGACCTCCTGGTCGCCGTCCGTCCTGCCGCCGAGACCGGTCGACGGCGCTCGCGGCCGACGAGGCAGGCGTCGCGGCGTCCGGCCCTGCTGCTCAGCGCGTTGCTCGCCGGCGGCCTGGCCGCCGCGGTCCTCGGCCTGCAGAGCCCCCCGCAGGCGTCGGCTGAGGCGACCTCCGTCCTCGACGCCCAGCAGGCACTGCTCACCGAGGACGTCGGCCTGGAGGTCAAGCCGCAGGCGTCGGTGACGGTTGCCGAGGCGAAGGCGCGCCTTCAGGAGGTCTCGGCCTCGCGCGCGGCGCGGGCGGAGGAGGAGGCCGCGGTTGCGGCCATTGCCGCCGAGGCGGCGCGACCCAAGACCGTCGTGCCGATCCGCGGCGCTCGGCTGACGAGCACGTTCGGGGCCCGCTGGGGAAGCTTCCACGAGGGCATCGACCTCGCCGCGCCGATGCGGACCCCGGAGTACGCCGCCGCCGACGGTGTGGTGCTCCGCGCCGGAGTCGCCAGTGGGTACGGCAAGGCGGTCTATCTCCTCCACGAGAACGGCGACGTCACGGTCTACGGCCACATGGTCGAGATCCTGGTCGAGCCGGGCCAGTACGTGGACGCCGGCGAGACGATCGCCCTGCTGGGCAACGAAGGACGCTCCACCGGCCCGCACCTGCACTTCGAGGTACGCGTGGGCGGCGAGGACGGCAAGAAGATCGACCCCATCGGATGGCTGAACGATCGAGGCGTCTCGCTCTGAGGCGTGACCCCGTGATTCGATCGGCGACGTGAGCCGGGCGGTCGAGGAGTCCAACCGCCGGCTGCTGCGGGCGCGCGACGCGATGGACCGGCGTTACGCCGAGCCGCTGGACGTCCCGACCCTGGCGCGGGTCGCGCACGTCTCGGCGGCCCACTTCATCAGGACGTTTCGGGCGACGTTCGGGGAGACGCCCCACCGCTACCTGCAGCGGCGTCGGGTCGAGCGGGCGATGTTCCTGCTGCGGTCGGGGGACTCCAGCGTCACCGACATCTGCATGGCCGTGGGGTTCTCCTCGCTCGGCACCTTCAGCCGCGTGTTCCGCGACATCGTCGGGGAGCCGCCCAGCGTCTACCGGCAGCGCGGCCCGCTGCCGCCGGTGCCGTCGTGCTTCGCGATGGCGTGGTTGAGGCCGAGCTCCTTGGACTGAGCAGTTTCGGAGAAGCGCTTCCCGAGGTGGGGCCCCTAGCGTTCTGCGCATGTTGACGTCACTCACCATCACCCAGATCTACGTGCTCGACCAGGACGAGGCGCTCGACTTCTACGTCGGCAAGCTCGGCTTCGAGGTCACCAACGACATGGAGCTCGGTCCCATGCGGTGGCTCACCGTCGCGCTCCCAGGTCAGTCGGACCGGCAGGTCCTGCTCGCGCTGCCCGGTGCCCCCGCCATGAGCGAGGAGACCGGCGCACAGGTGCGCGACCTGGTCACCAAGGGCGCCGCCGGCGGCCACCTGTTCTTCCAGACCGACGATGCGTACAAGACCCACACGGAGCTCCAGGAGCGGGGGGTGGAGATCACCGAGGAGCCCGTCGACCGTGGTTACGGCGTCGACTTCGGCCTGCGCGACCCGTTCGGCAACCACCTCCGCGTGGCGAAGATGAACCAGGTCTGACCGCTGCTGAGGTGGTGGCGGCGCGCCGTGCGACGCCTCCACCCCTGCACCGGGCCACCGTCGCACCCCTGTACAGTGGCCAACGGCCCGGAACACCAGACCGGGCCGGCAAGGGGCTGTGGCGCAGCTGGTAGCGCACCACACTGGCAGTGTGGGGGTCAGGGGTTCGAGGCCCCTCAGCTCCACCCGTGTGACCAGGCCGTTCTCCTTCGGGAGGGCGGCCTGAGTCGTCTCTGGTTGCAGTTGTGGTTGCAGTTTGCCCACCCTTACCTGGCAGCAGCAGGGTTCCCATCCGGTCGGCGGCCTCGCGTGCCAGGGCCGGCATGACGTGGCTGTAGATGTCCATCGTCGTGCGCATCTGGCTGTGGCCGAGCAGCTCCATGACCACCCGCGGGTGCACGTTCTCGCTGAGCAGCAGAGTGGCGGCGGTGTGGCGTCCGTCGTGCAGACGGACGTGACGGACGCCGGCCAGCTGCAGCAGGCGCGTCCAGTCGTCGTAGTCGGTCTTCTTGTCGATCGGCCGGCCGTTGGGCTGAGCGAAGACCAGGTCCTCGTCGTGCCACTCGGAGCCGGCCAGCATCTGCTCGCCGAGCTGCGCGGCCTTGTGCCGGTGCAGCTCGCCGACGAGAGGCATCGGCAGGGCGAGCGTGCGCTGGCTGCGCCGGGTCTTGGGCTCCTCGTAGGTCAGCCCGCCGCCGCGGACCCGGTGGATGCTCCGCCGGACCGTGAGGGTGTTGTTCAGCAGGTCGACGTCCTTCCACTGCAGCGCCAGCGCCTCGGACTGGCGGAGGCCGAGCGCCAGCGCGACCGTCCACCGGGCGGAGTTGCGGACGTGGATCGCAGCCTCGAGGACGGCGCGCGCCTCGTCCAGGTTCAGCGCGGTCGCCAGGTCGCTCTGCCTCTGAGCGGGTGGGTCGACCAGCGCGGCGACGTTGCGCGGGACGTGCCCGCGCTGGACGGCGACCGTCAGCGCCCGCGACAGGAT
>JAOPWJ010000188.1 GCA_025965715.1 Blastococcus sp.
ATCCTGTCGACGGTCAGGAGCTTCGTCGACAAGGAGATCATCCCCAAGGCGCAGGAGCTCGAGCACGGCGACATCTATCCGCAGGAGATCGTCGACGGGCTCAAGGAGCTCGGGATCTTCGGGCTCACGATTCCCGAGGAGTTCGGGGGCCTCGGTGAGTCGCTGCTGACCTACGCGCTCGTCGTCGAGGAGATCGCGCGCGGCTGGATGAGCGTGTCCGGCGTCATCAACACGCACTTCATCGTCGCCTACATGATCATCCAGCACGGTACGGAGGAGCAGAAGCAGCACTTCCTGCCGCGCATGGCGACCGGTGAAGTGCGCGGTGCCTTCTCCATGTCGGAGCCCGGGCTGGGCTCCGACGTCGCCGGCATCCGCACCAAGGCCACCCGCCAGGACGACGGCGGCTACCTCGTCGACGGCCAGAAGATGTGGCTGACCAACGGCGGCAGCTCCACGCTCGTCGCCGCCCTGGTGCGTACCGACGAGGGCGCGGAGAAGCCCCACCAGAACCTCACGACCTTCCTGATCGAGAAGCCGTCGGGCTTCGGCGAGGTGAAGCCCGGTCTCACCATTCCCGGGAAGCTCGACAAGATGGGCTACAAGGGCGTCGACACCACCGAGCTGCTGTTCGACGGCTACCGGGCTGAGGCGGCGGACGTCCTGGGCGGGACGCCGGGGCGCGGCTTCGCCCAGATGATGGACGGCGTCGAGGTCGGTCGGGTCAACGTCGCCGCCCGCGCCTGCGGCATCTCGATCCGCGCCTTCGAGCTGGCCATCGCCTATGCCCAGCAGCGCGAGACCTTCGGCAAGCCGATCGCCCAGCACCAGGCGATCGCCTTCCAGCTCGCCGAGATGGCCACCAAGGTGGAGGCGGCGCACGCGCTGATGGTGAAGGCGGCACGGCTCAAGGACGCGGGCTCGCGCAACGACGTCGAGGCCGGCATGGCCAAGCTGCTGGCCAGCGAGTACTGCGCCGAGGTGACCACCCAGTCGTTCCGCATCCACGGCGGCTACGGCTACTCGAAGGAGTACGAGATCGAGCGGCTCATGCGCGAGGCGCCGTTCCTGCTCATCGGTGAGGGCACCAGCGAGATCCAGAAGACGATCATCAGCCGCGGCCTGCTCAAGGAGTACGCCCTCAGGCGCTGACCGCGGCGTCGCGCACGTCGGCCCCCGTCTTCCAGGAGCGGGGCTGACGAGCGCGGTGGCGCGCGTGCTGGACCGGCCCGCGCTGCCGGCCCCCTGCAGCTGGCGACAGTCTCGGCCGGGTCGCCCGTTCCGCGCGGCGGCCGCACCCGTGTTAGGGAGATGGGGTGCGCGCAGCCGGGGTCATGGAATTCGGCGGGCCGGAGGCCCTGTCCGTCGTCGACGTACCACCGGAGCCCCTGGGCGCCGGAGAAGTGCGGCTCCGGGTGGCCGCCGCGACGGTCAACCCGACCGACACCTACGCCCGGTCGGGCGCCTACGCCGACCGAGATCCGGTGAAGACGCCGCCGTGGGTGCCGGGCATGGACGTCGCCGGCACCGTCACCGAGCTGGGCGACGGCGTCGACCACCTGGCGGTCGGGGACCTCGCGATGGGCATCGTCGTACCCACCGGCGCGCACGGCGGTTACCGCGAGGACCTCGTGCTGCCCGGGGACTCGGTGGTGCGGGCGCCGCGTGGAGCCGATGCGGGAGCCGCCTCGACGCTGCCGATGAACGCCCTCACCGCGCGGCTGGCGCTCGACCAGCTGGGGCTGCGACCGGGAGGGGTGCTGGCCGTGACGGGGTCGGCCGGTGCGTTCGGCGGCTACGTCGTGCAGCTGGCCAAGGCCGGCGGGCTGACCGTCGTCGCCGACGCCTCGGAGGCCGACGAGGAGCTGGTGCGGGGGCTGGGTGCCGATGTCGTCGTCCGCCGCGGGGACGACGTGGCCGCCGTGGTCCGCGCGCACTTTCCGGAGGGGGTCGACGCGCTGGCGGACGGGGCGGTGCAGGACGCGCTGGTGCTGCCCGCCGTGCGGGACGGCGGTGCGGTGGCGACGGTGCGCGGCTACCGCGGGGACGGGCGGCGCGGATTGCGGGTCCTGCCGACGCTGGTGCGCCGGGTGGCCCAGGACCGAGCGGCCCTCGACCGGTTGCGCCAGCAGGCGGAGGACGGCGTCCTGACACTGCGTGTGGCGCGGACCTTCCCGGTCGACCAGGCGGCCGAGGCCCACCGGTTGCTGGAGCGTGGCGGGGTGCGTGGCCGGCTGGTGCTCACTTTCTGAACCCGCACTGGGCTCGCGCCCCAGCCCCGGGAACTGGTTGGCTGAGGCACCGGTCCGGGCGGCGGAGCCCGGGGGACTGGAGGTTGCAGCGTGGCGCACCGGCTCCTGGTCAGCTACGGACAGCCGCAGGATCCGGCGGCGTTCGACGACTACTACCGCGACACCCACACGCCGCTGGCGTTGCGACAGCCAGGCGTCCTCCGGCTGACGTTCGGCCATCCGCGGTCCCTGGACCCGGCGCAGCCCGCGCCCTACCTGGTTGCCGAGTTGGACTTCGAGTCGCAGCAGGCGATGAACGAGACCCTGGCCTCGCCCGAGGGCCGGGCGGCGGGCGAGGACCTGGCCAACTTCGCGACCGGTGGGGTCACGTTCACGCACTTCGAGGTGCACGAGGCCCGGTCAGCGAGCACTCGGTGAACGGCGCCCAGGCACTGATCCGGACCCTCGTCGGAGCCGGCGTGGACGTCTGCTTCGCCAATCCCGGCACCTCCGAGATGCACTTCGTCGCCGCACTGGACGACGTCCCCGAGATGCGGGGCGTGCTCACCCTGTTCGAGGGCGTCGCGACCGGCGCGGCGGACGGATACGCGCGGATGGCCGGCCGCCCCGCCGCCACGCTGCTGCACCTCGGCCCGGGCCTGGGCAACGGGCTGGCCAACCTGCACAACGCGCGGCGTGGACGCACGGCGCTGGTGAACGTCGTCGGCGACCACGCGCGGTCGCACAAGCGGCTGGACGCGCCGCTGGAGTCCGACATCGACGCCATCGCCGGCACCGTGTCGGGCTGGGTGCGGCGCTCGCTGTCACCCGCGGACGTCGCCGCGGACGCCGCCGACGCGGTGGCCGCCGCCGCGTCCGCGCCCGGGCGGATCGCGACGCTCGTCCTCCCGGCCGACGTGTCCTGGGAGGACGGCGCGGCGGTGGCCGACCCGGTGCCCGTCCGCCCGGCGTCCCGGGTCGCGCCCTCGGTCATCCGGGACGTCGCGACGGTGCTCTCCTCGGGCCAGCCGACCGTGCTCTTCCTCGGTGGCGACACCGTCACCGCCGCCGGACTGCTCGCCGCCGGACAGCTCGCCGCCGGCACGGGGGCCCGCCTGATGACCGAGACGTTCCCGGCGCGGGCGGTACGCGGCGCCGGCCTGCCCGAGGTGACCCGACTGCCCTATCCGCCGGAGATGGCGATCGCGGCGCTCGAGGGAACCGCGCACCTGGTCCTGGTGGGTGCGACGTCGCCGGTGCACTTCTTCGCCTATCCGGGTATGCCGGGCCATCCGGTCCCCAAGGACTGCACCGTGCACGTCCTGGCCGAGCCGGGTGAGGACGGCGTCGCCGCACTGCTGGCCCTGGCCGAGATCGCCGCACCCGATGCGGAGCCGGAGGTGCTCGAGGCCTCCCGTCCCGAGCTGCCCGTCGGGGAGCTGACCCCGCGGGCCATGGCTGCGGTGATCGGGGCGCTGCTGCCCGAGAACGCGATCGTGGTCGACGAGGCGCTGACCTCCGGCGTGGGCCTCACCGAGCTGACCTCCGGGGCGCCGCGGCACGACTGGCTGTCGCTGACCGGGGGAGCGATCGGCGACGGGCTGCCGATGGCGCTCGGCGCGGCGGTCGCCTGCCCCGACCGGCCGGTCATCGGCATCCAGGCCGACGGCAGTGCCATGTACACGATCTCGGCGTTGTGGACCTACGCCCGCGAGCAGCTCGACATCACCACGATCATCTGCGACAACGGCTCCTACGCGATCCTCGAGCACGAGCTGTCCCGGGTCGGGGCGCGGGGCGACGGTGACCGGGCGGCGAAGCTGCTCACCCTCGGCGGGCCGGGGCTGGACTTCGTCGCGCTGGCCACGGGCATGGGGGTTCCGGCGACCCGGGCGAGGACGGCCGAGGAACTGGCCGACCAGTTGCGGCAGGCGCTGGCCGAGCCCGGCCCGCACCTCATCGACGCCGTCCTCCCCGGGCGCTAGTCCAGGGCACCACGGTGCGCCGTCAGGAGTCCGCGGTGGCGGGGGTTCCGGCCGACGGTCGGTTCCGCGCCGACATCGAGGGACTGCGGGCGGTCGCCGTAGTGGCGGTCGTGCTGTTCCACGCGGGGGTTCCGGGCCTGCCCGGTGGCTTCGTCGGCGTGGACGTCTTCTTCGTCATCTCCGGTTTCCTCATCACCGGGATGCTGGAGCGGGAGGTCGAGCGCACGGGGACCGTCCGGCTGGCCCGGTTCTACGGCGCGCGGGCCCGCCGGCTGCTGCCCGCGGGCGTGCTCGTGATCGCCGCGACGGCCGCTGCGGTGACCTGGCTGCTGCCCCCCCTGCCGGCACGCACCGTGCTGGGGGACGGCGTCGCCAGCGCGCTGTACGTGGCCAACTACCGATTCGCCGTCCAGGGCACCGACTACCTCGCTGCCGATGCGCCCTCGCCCTTTCAGCACTACTGGTCGCTGGGCGTGGAGGAGCAGTTCTACCTCGTCTGGCCGGCGCTGCTCATCGCCACCGCCTGGATCGCCGCGCGCTCCCGCCGCGCCGACGTTCCGAGGAGCGTGCGGGCCCCGGTGCTCGTTCTCGCCGTACTGGCCGCCGCGTCGTTCACGGTGTCGCTCCGGTGGACCGCCGACCTGCCGCCCTGGGCGTTCTTCTCGCTGCCGTCCCGCGCCTGGCAGCTGGCCGCCGGCGGGCTCGTCGCGCTCGGCGTCGGGGTCTGGCGGCGGGTGCCGTCAGCGGCGGCGGGACCGGCGGGCTGGCTCGGCCTCGCGCTGATCGGGGCGGCCTGTCTGCGGCTGGACGAGGCGACCGCCTATCCGGGCATCGCCGCACTGGTGCCGGTGCTGGGGGCGGCGTTGGTCGTGGCGGCCGGCTCCGCCCGACCGCGAGGTGGCGTCGGCGCGCTGCTCGCCCTGCCCCCGATGCAGTGGATCGGCCGGATCTCCTACTCCTGGTACCTGTGGCACTGGCCGGTGCTCCTGCTGGCGCCGGCCGTCGTCGGGCACGGGCTCGGACCGAGTGGGCGGCTGGTGGCGGCGGTGCTCTCGGGCGTCCTCGCCGTGGCCACGCTGAGGGCGGTCGAGGATCCCATCCGGTTCGGCCGGCTGCGCCGTGCGCCCGGTCGAAGCCTGCTGCTCGGCGGTGGGCTGACCGCGGTGGGCGTGTGTGCGTCACTGATCGCCCTGGCTTCCGTCCCCGCACCGGTCGGCCGGGGCGCGGAGGCGCGGACGCCGAGGATCGCGGCCGGCACCTCGACGCCGCCCGCCGCACCCAGCCAGAGCCCCGAGGAGGCGGCGCTGCGGCGACTGACCGCGCAGGTGCAGGCGGCCGTCGCCGCGTCGGCGGATGTGCAAGCGGTGCCCGCGAACCTGACACCGCCGCTGGCCGATGCCCCGGCCGACAAGCCCGACGTGTTCGTCAACGGCTGCGTGCGGTCCTGGCGCTACGTCGGCCAGAAGGAGTGCGCCTCCGGTGACACCGCCTCGGCCACGCGGGTCGCCCTGGTGGGCGATTCCCATGCCGCCATGTGGCAGCCGGCGATGGAGCAGATCGCCACCGGGCGGCACTGGCGGCTGGAGACCATGGGCAAGGTGACCTGCCCGTTGATGGACCTTCCGATCTACAGCCCCTACCTGGGCCGCGACTACGCCGAATGCGTCCAGTGGCGCGGGCAGGTCATGGACCGGCTGCGCGCGGAACACCCCGCGGTGGTGGTCGTGAGCATGAGCCGGCGGTACACCCCTGACTACGGGTTCACGGTGTACGACCGGGCGTGGCTGGACAGCCTGACGCGACTCGTCAGCGAGCTCCGGTCGACCGGTGCCCGCGTCCTCGTGCTCGGGCCGGTCCCCGACCCCCTGGCGGTCGTGCCCGCGTGCCTGTCCGAGCACCTGGACACGGCGTCGGCGTGCGCACCGGCGCGTGGCGCCGCGGTGAACGACGTGGGCATCACCGCGGAGGCGCAGGCGACGGCGGCGGGCGGCGGCATGTACGCGCAGCTGACCGATCTCTTCTGCACGGCGACCCGGTGCCCGGACATCGTGGGCAACCAACTGGTCTACCGCGACGACAACCACGTGACCATCGATTACGCGCGCTGGTTGGCGCCGGTGCTCGACGCGGAACTGGCCAGCCTGCTCGCGACGGCCTGAGCCGGCCCGGGCGCTTCCGCCCGGAGCCGGTCAGTGCTTCTTGCCGTGGGTCAGGTTGTCCATCTGCGAGGAGTTGTCGGTCTTGGACTTCTTCTCCAGCCGCTTCTCCTTGATCGACTTCCCGCTGGGCTTCTTCGCCGTGTCGTGCTTCGGGGACTTGTCACCCATGGTGTGGTCGCTCCCTCGTCTGGAACCGTCGCGGCTCCGTGCGCCGGAGGTTACGCCGCGGACCGCCTGAACAGAGCACTCCCGGAAGCAACAGGCCAGCAGTGGCGGCCGCCGCTTGCCGGCCCCGGGTGGCGCTGCGGGCTGGGCGACCGAGCCCTCTGTGGGATGCGCCCGCGCCGTCGGAACCGCGTCCAGAAATCCCTGGTCATTACGTATGAAGTCATTAAGTTGCGGGCAATCCGGCGTGGGGGAGTAGAGGTCCGTACGGACCGGCACGACCCGGACGGCGTCCAACGACGGGCACCGCAGGGTGACGGTGAGGAGATCACCTTCATGGCATGACGCGTACTGCCACCGCCGCCCCCGATCCCCGGCCTCGCGGCGTCGATCGTCACTCGGACCTCGGCCGCTTCCCGCCGGCCGCCAGAAGAAATCTTCCCGATGCGCATCCAGGGGCCACGCAACCTGCGAAGTCCCTGTGCAAGCACCAACCAGCGTGGACACGAACGACCCTGACGACGCCCACATCCGCGGCGCGCAGGGGTGACCGTTAGGGGACTCCCTTGAAGAGCATGACCCGTACTGCCATCGCCGCCCCGGTCATCGGGTTCGCGGCGCTGTTCGCCACCGCCGGTCCGGCGATGGCGGCCGAGGGCTCGGCCATGGCCGACCTGACGCCCATCGAAGGCCAGCCCGTCGAGGGTGCCAGCGGCCAGGGCATGGTCGAGATCAACGGAACGAGCCTGTCGTTCACCCTCGCCGCCCAGGGCCTGCTCGCCGGCGATGCGGCTCCTCACGCGGCGCACATCCACTTCGGGGCCGACGCCCGCCACGAGTGCCCGGGGGCGGGGGACAACAATGCCGCCGCGCTCGACGGTGAGACCAACGAGGGCGACCACCTCACCACCACCGAGGGTGGGCCGGCCTACGGGGAGATCGTGGTCTCGCTGACCAAGTCCGGGGACACCTCACCGGCGTCCGGTCTCGCCGTGGACCGCTTCGGTACCGGGGACGACATCAACTACTCCCGCGGGGACGTGACGGTCACCGAGGACGTCGCCCAGGCGATCCTCAACGGTCAGGCCGTCGTCGTCGTGCACGGTGTGGACTACGACGGCGACGGTGCCTACAGCGCCGGCGACCGCGGGATGTCCGACCTCGACCCGACGCTGCCCGGCGAGGCCACCGACCCCGCCATCTGCGGCGTGCTCACCGCCTCGCAGATGACTGACATGCCCGCCGGTGGCGTCTCCACCGGTGGTGGTTCGACCACCGGCACCGAGAACGCCGGCCTGATCGGTCTCGGTGCGCTCGCCGTCGCCGGTGGCGGTGCCGCCGTCCTGATCGCCCGTCGCCGCACCTCCACCGAGAGCTGATGACCGGGGACGCCGGACCTGGGGAGAGCCCCTCCCCGGCCCGGCGTCCTGGCCGTACGGCCCTGGTCGTCCTCGCGGTGCTGCTCCTCCTGGGGGGCGGCGCCGCGGTGGCGGTGGGGCTCCTGGGCCAGGTCGCCGACCCGCCGCTACCGTCCGCCGCCCAGCGGTCGATGCCGGCCAGTTCCACCGCGCCGAGGTCGAGTGCTGCGCCCGCGCCCACCAGCTCAGCCCCCAGCGCGGCTCATGAGCCGGCCGCCCTTCCGGTGTCGATCAGCATCCCGTCGATCGACGTCCGCTCCGACCTGCTCACCCTGGGCGCCAACTCCGACGGCACGCTGCAGGTGCCGCAGCCCGGCCCCGACTACGACAAGGCCGCCTGGTTCGAGGGCTCACCGCGGCCGGGGGAGACCGGCCCCGCTGTCATCGAGGGCCACGTCGACAGCGCCGAGAACGGGCCCTCCGTGTTCTACGCCCTCGGCGCCCTGACCGCCGGCGACCGGATCGAGGTCGCCCGCGCGGACGGCAGCACCGTCGCCTTCCGGGTCGACGACGTCCGGGTCGTGCCCAAGGACGACTTCCCGACCTTCGAGGTCTACGGCAACACCGACGGGCCGGAACTGCGGCTGATCACCTGCGGCGGCCCGTTCGACGGCGCGTCCGGCCACTACGAGGACAACGTGGTCGTCTTCGCCAGCCAGGTCGCCTGACGGTCAGCGTGCTCCGGCGTTGCGCTGCACGGCGGTGAACCTCAGGTCGACTTCCTGCGCCGGCCCGCGAACTCGCCCCCGGCCGACTCCGGCAACGTGCCGCTGACCGCGAGGTGGTCGGCGCCGCTCGGGTGCGCGGGGTCGCCGGCTCGGAGCTCTCGTCCACCACGTCGATCGTGCGGTGTCCAGCCCGAGGGAGACGACGCCGCTGTTCGGTTCGAGCCGATCGTGGTCTGGGTGTATCCGGCGGCCCCGCCCGCCGCTCTCCTCGGTGACGGGCGGCCAGGCATCCCCCCGGTCCGCCGTCCCCGGAAGGGAGCCGACGTGACCGGTCGCAGCGCACCGTCGTACGGGCAACTGCTGGCGCAGGCGCAGGAACTGGGCCGCGTCGATGGCCGGTTCGCCGCCGCCTTCGAGCCGGCCGGGAACCCCCTCACCGGCGTGGCCCCCGGACCCTGTCTCGGCCGGTCGCCCGCCGAGTTCGCCCGGTTGCTGTGGGCCGGCGGGTCGGGGGAGCCACCCGCCGGGCTCGAGCAGAACGCACCGAACTGGTACGCCACCGGGTTCGCCGAGGGGCTGGCGGAGCGCAGGGCGGAGCAGCTCCGGGCGGAGCAGCTCCGGGCGGAGCTGACCCACTTCCGCTGGGTGCTCAGCTGACCGCCCCGTGTCGCTGCGACGAACGGAGCGCAGCTGTGGCCCGGACCTGGTCGGTCCGGGCCACAGCTGCGCGCTACGACGCGGGTTCTACCGTCGTCGCGGTTCGGGGATCACGGTCGCGCGACGTTGAGGAGCCCTGCTCCGTAGGCCTCCCTGTTCGAGATGACCGGACCCTCGAGGTGGCAGTACCCGGTGCGGCAGGGCACGCCGCTCAGGTCCCCGGGTGACTTGTCGGTCGCGGAGAGCGCCCGGGTCAGGTTCGACCGGTCGACCGCCTGCGCCTTGACCCTGGCGACGAGGGCTGCCACGTCGTGACGCAGGTTCGAGTGCGCACTCGCGGTGAGAGCGATGGCGGCCGAGACGTGCGGAGTAGCCATCGACGTGCCCTGGATCGTCGAGTAGCACTGCTTCGGCGGGAAGCCCGAGTCGGCGTCCGTGAAGGTGAAGCAGGGGATCTCGACCGCCCAGTTCGACGTCGTGCTGAAGTCCTCCCACACGTTGTCCCGATCCTGGGTGGTGTACGGGAAGCCCGGCGTACCGCCCCGGTCGAAGTTGGGCAGGTTGAACTTCCGTGCGCCGCCCGGTGCCGCGATGTCGATCCGAGGGCCGTAGCTGCTGTAGTAGGCCAGCTGATCGGTCCTGCCGGGCCCGGCCGCCTGGTGGCGGTCACTGCTCGGCTTGCAGGTCGCGTTGGGGTCCGTGGCGGAGCCCGTGGTGCCCGGCGGGCAGTTGGCCGACGACCGGTTCACCACGTTGTTCGTCGCCGAGACGTCGACGACGCCGGGGATACCGCCCGGCGTCTGGTACAGGCCGTACAGGTCGTCGACCGGGTCGCCCGGGGTGGTCAGCGAACCGTGGGACAGGACCCGTCCGCCGTCGCCGACCCGGACGTGATCGTTGCCCGCGGAGGCCACGATGGTCGTGCCGCGCTGCCGGGCGTAGTTGACGACGTCTTCGTAGAGGCCGTAGATCGAGTCCTGGTCGGGATCGGACCGGTCCAGGTATCCCCCGAAGGAGATGCTGACGACGTCCAGCTGCGAGTCCGCCGCCGTGAGGAAGGCGGAGAGGATCGTCGAGTCGTAGGCGGATCCGCACCATCCGGAGATCTTCAGAGCGACCAGGCTGACCTTCGGTGCGATCCCGTTGATGCCCGTGCCGTTCAGTGTGGCGGCGATGTTGCCACCGATCCAGGAGCCGTGACCGTTCCAGTCGGTCGTCGCCGGCCCGCCGAACTCACGGGCGAGATCCCGGTCGGAGGCGCCGAAGTATGTCTTGCACAGGGGCGGATCCTCGGTCGCGGTGAAGTCGATCACCCGGTCGACGTTCTGCTTGAGGTCGGTGTGCGTGAAGTCCAGGCCGGTGTCGGCGACGCCCACGGTGACGGCCGGACGGCCGGCTGTGGTCTGCCACCCCTGCGGCAGCCCGATGCGGCGGAAGTCCCACTGCAGGCCGGGGTGGTCGAAGGCGGGGTCGGGGTTGATGCCTGCCTGCGCCGCCGGGCTGGCGGGCGCCAGGTCGACCTGGCGAGCGCTGCGCAGGCCGGGTGCGGCCAGGTTCGGGGCCGGACGCTCCGCACTGTCGATGGTCGCGATGTGGTCGGCGGCCATGGCCTCGACCCTCGGATCGGCCTGCACTCGGGAACGCGCGTCGCTCGTGCCTGAGATGACGAAGGTGTTGATCTGTGGGAGCTCACTGACGACCGTGGCTCCGCTGCGCGCCATGCTGTTCCGCAGGTCGGCGTAGTCGGCGGCGGAACGAGCGACGACGAGGTACCGCCCCGACGCGCTGTCCGGCTGTGGCGCGGCCTGCGCGGGGCCGGATAGGAGGGCGGCACCGAGCACCGCGGCGGCGGTGACAGCCGACAGGCGGGCGGCTCTGGCAAGTTTCATGGATCTCCCCTGGCTGGTCGGGCACGCCGAGGCCGCGGGTGTGGCGTCAGCGTCTGGCACTGCGCTGCGGCGCCGCCGGTAGGTCGTCCCCGATTCGGCTTCATGCCGGGAGTAGGCAGGTGGTAGACCGGCCTGCTGTGGGTGCCGCCTTGTGCGTCGGGGACTATCCCCCCGGGTGTGCCTCCGGGTCCATAGGTGACGGTGCGGCGACTGACTCTTCGGCTGCGTCCCCATCAGAGACGCCAGGAGCAGCCACCGGGATCCGCGCCGGCGAGCCCTGTGCGCGGGGCAGACGAATGCGCCGTGCAGTCGGCAGCGCCGGGACGGTAGTTCGCCCTAGCCGGCACATGACAGGGCTGACCGCCCCGCCTGACAGCCGGAACTCCGCAGTCGAGGTGGAACGTCATGGTGCTCGCGACGCAACGGGTGCCGTTCTGACGTTGCGGGGTACTCCGTTGGCACGACTGCGTGCGGGCAGTACCGAGGACGGCGTCCGGTCCCACGTGTGTGCCCGGTGCGGGCTCGACCGTGGACCGGACGGGTGCGGCCCGATGACGACGCCCCCGTGGCCGGGCGGCGGATGACCCGGAGGTGGGACCGCCCTGCGCTGCAGGCAGGTGTATCCGTTGCCCCCGCTGTTTCTCTTCCCCAGTAACAGGCGAGGACAGCGGAGGGCGGCATGGC
The DNA here is from genome assembly GCA_025965715.1 of Blastococcus sp. Taxonomy (GTDB): domain Bacteria; phylum Actinomycetota; class Actinomycetes; order Mycobacteriales; family Geodermatophilaceae; genus Blastococcus_B. The sequence goes on from JAOPWJ010000188.1 coordinate 11,857, forward strand.
CGAGCAGCGGCGTAGGTCGGGCATGGTGGCGGTACTGGTGGCGGGGCTGGTCATCACCGGCGGCGTCGCCGTGTCGGGTTCCGGGACGGCGCAGGCAGCCACGCCCGGGGGGAGGGGGTTGATCGCCTTCGAGACCACCCGGCACGGGTCGTCGGACATCTACGTCAAGGCCGCGGACGGAACGCGAGAGCTCCGTCTCACGTCGCACCCGAAGTCGGAGGTGGACCCGGCGTGGTCGCCGGACGGACGGCGCATCGCCTACTCCGGCGACGAGACGGACGAGGGCCACCAGAACATCTGGGTCATGAACTCCGACGGCTCCGCCAAGACACTGCTGACCCCCGGACCCCGCACCACCGGGGAGGGCTGGGCCGGCGCCGAACCCACGTGGTCGCCGGACGGACGCCGGATCGCCTACAGCAACTACGGCGAACTGTGGGTCATGAACTCCGACGGCGGCGGCAAGGTGCGCCTGCTCACCGCCACCGACGGCGGCAGCGCGCCGGCGTGGTCACCCGACGGCAGCCGGATCGCCTACATCGCCGGCTTCGACGTGTGGACGATGGCGCCCGACGGAACGGCGCGGACGCGGCTGACGACGACCACCGCCGCCGAGAAGGCGACCGACTGGGCGCCGAGCGGGTCGGCGCTGGTCTACGAGCGGGGCGGCCAGATCTGGCGCATGAACTCCGACGGCACCGGCCAGACCGGACTGATGGGCGCCGGTGAGGCGGGCGTGCTGCCGACCTGGTCGCCGGACGGCAGCCAGATCGCGTTCGGGACCAACGCCTACGGCTCGACCACGGGCTACGAGATCGCGGTGATGCGGGCCGACGGCACCGGTGAGGCGACCGTTCCTCCCAGTGCCGTCGGGGTGGACACGGACCCCACCTGGCAGTCGGTTCCTGCCTCCGCGCCCGGTGCCCCCACCGGTGTGGCGGCGACGGCCATCAACGCCGCGGCGGTGGTGTCCTGGGCGGTTCCCGCCGCCGACGGTAGTTCCGCGATCTCGTCCTACCGGGTGACGGCGAGCCCGGGCGGCGTCGGGGTCAGCGTTTCCGGCTCGGCCCGGACGGCGACGGTTCCCGGCCTGACCAACGGGACGACGTACACCTTCACCGTCGTCGCGTCCAACGCCGTCGGGAGCGGACCGGCGTCGGCGCCGTCCAACGCCGTCATACCCCGGCCCGACACCACGGCTCCGGTCGTCTCGTCGCGGACGCCGGCGGCCAACGCCACCGGCGTCGCGGTGGCGTCGAACGTGGCCGCGACGTTCGGCGAGGCGGTGCAGGGCGTCTCCGGGACGACGTTCACGCTCAGGAACGCCGCAGGAGCGGCGGTGACGGCGGGGGTGACCTACGACGCGACGACGCGGGTCGCAACGCTGAACCCGAACGCCGACCTGGCCGCGGACACCCGGTACACGGCCACGCTGACGGGTGGCGCCTCGGCCATCCGCGACCTGGCGGGCAACCCGCTGGCCACGACGAGCTGGACGTTCCTGGCCGGCCCGGGCCCGGCGGTGTCGGCGCGGACGCCGGGGACCGACGCCACGGGCGTGAGAGTGGCGTCGAACGTGACCGCGACCTTCAGCGAGGCGGTGCAGGGCGTCACCGGGACGACGTTCACGCTCAAGAACGCCGGCGGGGTGGCCGTTGCGGCGGCGGTGACCTACGACGCGACGACGCGGGCGGCGACGCTGAACCCGGCCGCCGACCTGGCCGCCGGCACCGCGTACCGGGTCACCCTCACCGGCGCCGTCCGCGACACCGCGGGCAACCCGCTCGCGGCGACCACGTGGGTCTTCACCACCGGGGCCGCCTGAGGTGATCCGCCGGAGGGGCGAGCCCGCGCCGAGCCCTGGGCGCGCGCGCCCGGAGGCCCCACGGCCTCCTCGGCGGTCCGACCGGAGCGTGTCCCCCTTGCTCTGGACAGGCGTGGCGGGGTCTCGACAGGCGGGCGGCGAATCGCTTTACTTCCGCAGAAGTGACGGCTGTCACAGTGGCCGTCGTTTCAGTCGGCTCCGGGAAGGCGTGCGCCATGAGGTCCCATCGCTCGAAGCAACGAGGCCCGGTGAGGATGCTGGGCATCCTCACGGTCGCCCTGACGGCAGTGGTTGCGACGGCTTCAGCGGCCAACGGAGCGCCGCGGGATGCGGCGCAGTCGGCGTCCTCGCACGGCAGCGGGGAGTACGTCGTCTCGTTCAGCGGCACGCAGGAAGCCGCGAGGGCCGCGATCGAGGCGGCCGGTGGACGGGTCGAGGACGTCACCGCGCAGGTCGGTCTGGCACTGGTCAGCTCCGACGACGCCGCCTTCGTGGACAAGGTGCGCACGCGCGGTGGCATTCGCGGCGCGGCGCGGAACCACTCGGTCGGCACGTCCCGGCTCGGCATGCCGCACCGCTTCGCCGGCGAGCGACCGACCGCGGCGGAACGAGCGCAGGCCGGCCGGGCGGGTTCGGTCGAGGACTCGGCATCGACGACGACGTCGTCCGAGCCGCTGGCCAACCGGCAGTGGGACATGAAGCAGATCGGGGCCGAGGCTGCCCAGCGCACCGCCACCGGCAAGGGCGTCGACGTCGGGATCATGGACACCGGCATCGATGCGCGACACCCCGACATCGCCCCGAACTTCGACGGCACGCGGTCCCGGAACTTCACCACGGACATCCCCGCGATCGACGGCCCGTGCGAATACCGCGACTGCAAGGACCCGGCGAACGTCGACAACCAGGGGCACGGCACCCACGTGGCCGGCATCGTCGCAGGCGCCGACAACCACTTCGGAATCGGCGGCGTGGCCCCCGACGCGACGTTGGTCAACGTGCGCGCAGGTCAGGACTCCGGCTACTTCTTCCTGTACGAGACGGTCAAGGCACTGGTCTACTCCGGCGACATCCGCCTCGACGTCGTCAACATGAGCTTCTACACCGACCCGTGGCTCTACAACTGCACGTCGCGGAGCGAGTACATCAGCGGCACGGTCACCGATGCGGAACTGACCGAGCAGCGGCTCATCAGCGAACTGGTGCTGGGCGCGGTGGAATATGCCCACTCCCGCGGGGTGACGCTCGTGGCCGCCGCCGGGAACGAGCACCAGAACCTGGCCGCTCCCACGCGGATCGACGAGACCAGTCCGGATTACCCGCCGGACACCGCCCGGCCACGCGTCGTGAAGAACACCTGCCTGAACCTCCCCAGTGAGGCACCCCAGGTGATCAGCGTGACGGCGGTCGGCCCGTCGACGACCAAGGCGGACTACTCCAACTACGGATTCGGCGACGTGGAGATCGCGGCACCGGGTGGCTGGTTCCGCGACTACATCGGCACGCCGCAGTTCCAGACGCCGGGCAACCTCGTTCTCTCGTCCTACCCGCTGAAGGCAGCCATCGAGCAGGGTCTGGCCGACGCGAAGGGCAACCCGGTCGACGACTTCTCGGTGAAGTACTGCCGTCACGGCACGTGCGGCTTCTACACCTACCTGCAGGGCACCTCGATGGCGTCGCCCCACGTCGTCGGCGTGGCGGCGCTGATCATCGAGGCCAAGGGGCGCGCCACCGGCCACGGCGGATACTCCCTCGCCCCTTCGACCGTGGCTCGCGTGCTCGCTCACTCGGCGGATGACCACGCCTGCCCCCGCGGTGGTGTCGAGATCTACACCGACGAGGGGCGGACACCGGACTGGAACGCCCGGTGCCGTGGCAACGCGGACTACAACGGCCTCTACGGAGAGGGGATCGTCGACGCGGCTGCGGCCGTCCACTGACGGGCACGACGCCGGCTGCGCGGCACACCCCGCGTAGCCCGCGTCCCGTCGCGCGGCCGCCGCGCACGGGACCCCGTGATGCTCCGACGCCGCGGGGTCCCGCAGAACCAGGCTCGGGGCCACGCCCGACTCTCCGGCCAGGGGCAGGTGCACACGCGGCGCGCGCTCGCTGCCGTGGTCGCCGACGACGTGCCCGAGCCGGTGCTCGGGGTGCTCGCCGTCGTCACCCTGGGGCTCCTGGCGCTCCCGGTCTGCTACGCGGGAGACGCGGCCCGGTGGCCGGCCGGCGGCGGGCTGACCCGCCGCGGTGACCGCGGGCACCACAGCTGCGCTCCGGGGTGGGGCGCGGCCGTGCGGTGCTGCTGAGAACCCTGCCGAGTCAGACGGACGCCGCCCGCGGTGTCTCCAGACGCGCTACCCGGCCCTCTCTCGGGTGACGGACGTCCGGTTCCCCGCCGGTCCGCCGTCCTCGAAAGGTGGCCGTCATGGCCGATCTCCGCGGACCAGCGCACCGGCCGCCCCCCGCGCCGACTGTGCGGCTCCGGGCACGGGGCCCGCACGGGGTCCGCGCCCCGGTGATCGAAGGGTGCGCCCTTTGGAGGTGGGCGAGCAGGAGCCGGTCGCCTCCAGCAGTGTCTGAGCTGACCGTCGGCGGCGCCTCCCATCCGCCGGCCGTTCTCGCCCCTGCCTCGTCGCAGCCGGGCCCCCGCCTCTCCTCGGCCGCCGCACAGCGGCTCAGCCTCACAGTCGAACCCGGAAGCCGCCGGCTCCCGGCGCACAGTCCGCGACTCCACATCGCGGAACCCCGAGGGGGAATCGATCGACATGTCCACGACGAAACGAGTTCTGACCGCCATCGTGGCGGTTCTGTTGGGGCTGTTGCTCAGCACCACCTCCGCGTCCGGAGCGCCCGGCAAGCCCGGGCCCGGGCCGGGCGGCACCGCGAGCAGCAGTTCGGCGCCGGAGCACGGCGTCACCGCCCGAGCGCTCCCCGCGGGGGCCTCGAACGCACTGACCGCCATCCAGAAGCGGATCGCCGCCTACGTCGCCGGCAACGGCACCGCCTACACCTTCGGCAGCTACGTGAACCCGGCTACCGGCCGGATCGTCCTCGAGACGAACGCTCCCGCGAGCGTGGTGTCCACGCTGGTCGGGTCCTCCGGTCTGGCAGCCGCGGAAGCGCGAGCCGCGGGCCAGGTGCAGTTGCGGCGCGTCGCCACCTCCGACGCGTTCCACCGGCGGGACGACGTCCCGTCGTACTGGGGCGGTGGCGGCATCTCGAACGGCTCGTCGATCTGCTCGTCCGGCTACGCGGTCCGCAACTCGGCCGCAACGGTCAGCATGGTCACAGCCGGCCACTGCTACGCGAACGGCACGTCGGTGTCCACGGAGTCCCAGGCCCGCTTCTACGGCACCGTCTCCGGACGGCACCTGGCGTCGCTGACCTTCGACGCCAAGGACATGGAGCTCATGGGCGGATCGTCGTACGCCGGCCGCGTCTTCACCGGGGGAACGACGAGCACCTCGAGCATTCCGGTGGTCGCGGCAGGTTCGGCGACCGTCGGCTACGCCGACTACTGCCACAGTGGCCGGACCACCGGCGAGAACTGCGGTCACACCGCCACGAGCGTCACGGCTCAGGTCTGCACCACGACCGGTTGCAAGTCACCGGTCATCGCCTTCACCGGCGGCAACCTCTCCCAGGGCGGTGACTCGGGTTCGCCGTTCTACGCCAAGAACAGCTCGGGTGCCTGGATCCGCGGTCACGTCATCGCGGGCAACGGCAGCACCTCCTACGCGGAGACGTGGAACAAGGTGGCCTCCACCTACGGCGTCTCCATCGTGACCGGCTGACCAGCCCCGCCGCAGAACGGGCCGGGAACCGCAGTGCGGTTCCCGGCCCGCTCGCGTCACTGGATCTCGAGCGGCCAGGGACCGCCGAAGGACTCCACCATCCCGCCGTCGTCCGGGATGATCATCACGCGGGCGTACAGCTCGTAGCTGCCGGGCGGCAGTGCCTCGCCCGACCCGCAGTCGGTCAGCGCCACCTCTCCGGGCACGGACTTCGTCTCCCCGGGAGCCGTCGCCCAGAGCATGCCCACGGCGTCCTGGGTGACCGGCTGGGCGACGACGCGGCCCTCCCGGACGACGAACACGTCGGCGCCCGGCTGGGTCACCCCTTTCAGGTTCTCCGGTGTGCTCACCTCGACGGTGCCACCGACGGTCTGCTGGCTGGCCGGCACCTGGGCGGGGAACCGTCCGGTCAGCGCCAGTGCGCCTGCGGCGGAGGGCTGGAACTGCTGCCCGCACTCGACGGTGGTGACGCCGGCATGGGCGGACGAGGGCTCCATGGCTCTGCTCTCCTGGGGAGACTCCGGCGCTGCGGCGCTGCTGGACGCGGTTCCGGCCTGGCACCCGGTACCGGCGAGGAGGACGACGAAGAGCCAGGACGCGAGGGTCTGACTGGAGTGCTTGCCGTGGTGTCGCATGGCGCACCCACCTCCAGGTTCGTCCTTGCTCAGCTGAACGTCGGAGGCGTTGCCGAAGTGCCCATGGGCGCTGCCGTGCCGCCTGGCGACCGGTGGCCGCCGGTCGGCGCGGCGATTCACCCAACCGGGTGGGAGATGTCGCTACGCAGCGTGTGGCTGTCCACAGATCGCCCGATCCCGGCCCGCGGACTCTTCCGTTCTCTTACAGTCCGGTCGATTTCGTCGCCATTCGACCGGACTCGACGGGGGTGCCGTGCCGACCGCTCTGGACGTCGTTGACGGTGAGGTCCGCGAGCTCATCCAGCGTCGCGGGCTCGATCCGTTCACCGACCCGGGCCCGGTGCGGGTGCTGGTGCGAGACGTGGTCGCCGTGTACTCCGAGCGGTCGCTGAACTCGGCTCTACCGCCGATCGCCGATCCGGAGTCCGTCGTGCGCGACGTGCTGGACCGGGTGGCTGGCTTCGGCCCCCTGCAGCGCTACCTCGAGGACCCGGAGATCGAGGAGATCTGGGTCAACGAGCCCGGCCGGGTGTTCATCGCCCGGCGCGGCCGCAGCGAGCTGACAACCACCATCCTGGCGCCGGGCGAGCTGGCCGACCTGGTGGAGCGGATGCTGCGCACCTCGGGTCGACGTATCGACATGTCGACCCCGTTCGTCGACGCGATGATGCCCGACGGCTCGCGGCTCCACGTCATCCCCGACATCACCCGCCGCCACATGGCGGTCAACATCCGCAAGTTCGTGCTGCAGGCGCATAGCCTCGACGAGCTGATGTCGCTGGGCACCGTCACCCCGGCGCACCATAGGTGCCGGCTGTGAGGGGGCG
>JAOPWJ010000192.1 GCA_025965715.1 Blastococcus sp.
GCCGAACTGCTTGTCGATCTGGGCGAGGGCCATGTCGAGGGCCTTGTCGCGGTCCAGCGTTGCCATCGTGTTCACCTTCGGTTCGCGGGAAGCGGGTCGGGACCGACGCTAGGACGAGACACCGACAGTTTGTGGCGGTCCGGCGAACCTGTGGAGAGTCGACCGGCCTGTGGAAGCAACTGTAGGACGAACACCTGTTCGACTGCTAGGGCGACACGCCCACGACTTGCGACCGTCGGCTCAGCGCTCCTTGGGCGGCACCTCGTACTCCTCGCAGATGGCCAGCCACACCTTCCGTACCGGCACGCCGGCATCGATCGCATCGATCGCGGTACGCCCACCAAGGGCGGCGAAGACGTGGTCGTGCGCCAGGCTCCGCGCGCGCATCGAGCCGAAATGGCGGTCGAGCCGGACCCAGAACTCCTGCAGGCGCACGCCCTCGACGCTAACGCGCCGACCTCGCAGGAGTCGCATCGCCTAGTCTCGGGGCGTGTTCCCCGGAACCGGCTCGGCGGGCTGGGACGCCCTCCTCCAGGCCGCCATCGCCCTGACGCTGCTCGTGGCGATCATCGTGCTGATCAAGAACTACCGGGGCCGCTGAGCCCCACCCGCGTCGTCTGCACCCACACGACCCCCAGGGGCAGCACCAGAGCCGCCGACACCGTCGTGACGAGGGAGAAGCCGCCCAGGGCCAGCAGCGGGCCGCCGGCCAGCCCGGCGAGTGCCGCCCCCAGTCCCATGAGCAGATCGGTGCCGCCCTGGGCGGTGGGCCGCAGGTCCGGACCGACCGACTCCGTCACCAGGGTCGAACCGGCGATCAGCCCGCACGACCAGCCCAGCCCGAGGAGGAACAGCCCGGCCCCCAGTTGCAGCGCTGCGTCCGGTGCCGCCGTCCCGGCCAGTCCGGCCGCGGCCAGGAGGAGCGCGCCGCCCAGGGCCACGGTGGCGCCCCGGCCCGCACGGTCGGCCAGCAGGCCCACCAGGGGCGAGAACAGGTACATGCCCGCCACGTGCACGCTGATGACCAGGCCGATGATCCGCAGCGTCGTCCCCGGGGTGCCACCGGCGTGCCCCATGTGCACGGGCGTCATGACCATGACGCCGACCATGACGGCATGGGACACCACGATGGTGGTGAGTCCGAGGCGGCCGCCGGGCGCCGACCAGACCACCCGGACCACCGCGGCAGTGGCCCCGCGGGGCCGGGGGCCGCCGCCGGCTCCGCCCAGTCGACGGGCCAGCAGCAGCGGATCGGGCCGCAGCAGCAGCCCGAAGCCGACCGCGACGACGGCGAAGACGGCGGACGACACGGCGAACGCCCCGGCCAGGGCCGGGAGGCCCAGGCGGCGGCCGAGATCCGCGCCGGGGCCTGCGAGGTTCGGACCGAGGACCGACCCGAGAGTCGTCGCCCAGACCACCAGGGCGAGGGACCGGCCGCGCCGCTCGGTTGGCGCCAGGTCAGCGGCGGCGTACCGCGCCTGCAGTCCGCTGGCGGTCGCCGCGCCGAAGGCGAACAGGCCGACGAGCAGGAGCAACAGGGACGACAGCGCCGCCGCCCAGACGGTGATCAGTGCCCCGACCACCGCGACGGAGTAGCCGACGGCCAGCCCTGCCCGCCGTCCAGCGCGGTCACTGATCCGGGCCAGAGGCACGGCGAGGACCGCGGCGCCCAGCACGCCCGCCGTCTGCCCCACGCCGGAGGCCGCGTCGGTGCCGGCGACGTCGCGGGCCAGCAGGCCACCGACGGTGATCCCGACGGTGACGCCCAGGCCGCCGAGGGCCACCCCGCCGCTCAGGACGCCCAGCGTCCGCCGCTGGACGGCGACGACGTCGGCCTCCGGCGCACCGCTCCGTGACGCCGTCGAGCGGGTGCGCATGCCCGGCAGTCTGCCGGAATCAGCGCCCGGTGCGCTGCTACCCGGAGACCGGTCGACGACGGCGTCCTCCCGGCGGGGCCGGCGTCCCGGAGATCCCCGGACGGGTGGTCGAGGCGCCGGCCGCGGCTCGGACCGGCGAAGTGTCCTACGTGGCGGGGACACTGAACGGCGTGTCCGCACTCGACCGGTTCTCCGAGGCCACCCGGGCCTGGTTCACCGGCGCCTTCGTCGCCCCCACGGCCGCCCAGGAGGGCGCCTGGGACGCGATCAGCAGCGGGCAGCACGCCCTCGTCGTGGCCCCCACCGGCTCGGGCAAGACGCTGGCGGCCTTCCTGTGGTCGCTCGACCGGCTGGCCGCCGTAGCTCCGTCGGCCGACGGCCAGCGCCGGTGCCGGGTCCTCTACGTCTCTCCGCTCAAGGCCCTCGCCGTCGACGTCGAGCGCAACCTGCGGGCACCGCTGGCCGGCATCGGTCAGGCCGCCGCGCGGCTCGGGTTCGAGCGGCCCGAGATCCGCGTCGGCATCCGGTCCGGCGACACTCCGGCCGACGAGCGAAGAGCCTTCACGCGGCGTCCGACCGACATCCTCATCACCACGCCCGAGTCACTGTTCCTCCTGTTGACCAGCGCGGCCCGCGAGGCGCTGCGTGGCGTCGAGACGGTGATCGTGGACGAGGTGCACGCCGTCGCCGACACCAAACGCGGCGCGCACCTGGCGGTGTCCCTCGACCGGCTGGACGAACTGCTCGACCGGCCCGCACAGCGGATCGGGCTGTCGGCAACCGTGCGCCCGATCGAGGAGGTCGCCACCTACCTGGCCGGCGGGCGCCCGGTGGAGGTGGTCGCCCCGCCCTCGGTCAAGCAGTGGGACCTCTCGGTCGTCGTGCCGGTCGAGGACATGAGCGAGCTGGGTCAGCCCACGGGTGAGCTGGAAGGCTCAGCGGCGGGCAACCAGCCCAGGACGTCGATCTGGCCGGCGGTCGAGGAGCGGGTCCTCGACCTGGTCCAGGCCCACCGCAGCACCATCGTGTTCGCCAACTCCCGGCGGCTCGCCGAACGTCTCACCAGCCGGCTCAACGAACTGGCCTACGAGCGCGCCACCGGCGAGGTCGTACCGCCCGGAACCAATGCCGGCGCGCTGATGGCCCAGGCCGGTTCCGGCGGAGGCGTTCCCGACGGTGTCCAGCCGGTCGCGGCCGCGCACCACGGCTCGGTGTCCCGCGAGCAGCGCGCGATCGTGGAGGAGGCGCTCAAGTCCGGGCGGCTCCCCGCAGTCGTCGCGACCTCGAGCCTGGAGCTGGGCATCGACATGGGCGCGGTCGACCTGGTGGTGCAGGTCGAGGCGCCCCCGACTGTGGCATCGGGGCTGCAGCGCGTCGGCCGGGCGGGGCACCAGGTCGGTGCAGTCAGTCGCGGGGTGCTGTTCCCCAAGTTCCGCGGCGACCTCGTGCAGTGCGCGCTGGTCGCCGAGCGCATGAAGGCCGGCGCGATCGAGTCGATCCGCTACCTCCGCAACCCACTCGACGTCCTGGCCCAGCAGATCGTGGCGATGGTGTCCGAGCGGCCGCGCACGGTCGACGACGTGGCCGCGGTCCTACGCCGGTCTGCGGCCTTCTCCTCGCTACCGGACTCGGCCCTGCATGCCGTCCTCGACATGCTCGCCGGCCGCTACCCCTCCGACGCCTTCGCCGAGCTGCGGCCGCGACTGACGTGGGACCGCGTCACCGACACGCTCACCGCACGCGCCGGTGCCCAGCGCCTGGCGGTCACCAGCGGCGGCACGATCCCCGACCGCGGCCTCTTCGGCGTGTTCCTCGTCGGTGCGGAGGGAACGGGGGGCCGGCGGGTCGGCGAGCTCGACGAGGAGATGGTCTACGAGTCCCGAGTGGGCGACGTCTTCCTGCTGGGCTCCTCGTCCTGGCGCATCCAGGACATCACCCACGATCGCGTCCTCGTCACGCCGGCGCCCGGCCAGCCGGGCAAGATGCCGTTCTGGCATGGCGACGCCCCTGGCCGGCCGCTCGAGCTCGGCCGGGCCCTCGGCGCCTTCCTCCGTGAAGTGGGGTCGGCGACCCCGGAGGCGGGGCTGGAGCGGGCGCGGGCCGCCGGGCTGGACGAGTGGGGGGCGGCCAATCTGACGGCCTACCTCGCCGAGCAGAAGGCGGCCACGGGCCATCTGCCCGATGACCGCACGTTGCTGGTCGAGCGCTTCCGCGACGAGCTCGGCGACTGGCGGCTCGTCGTGCACTCTCCGTTCGGCGCGCAGGTCAACGCGCCCTGGGCGCTGGTCCTGGGCGCGCGGTTGCGGGAACGCTACGGCGTCGACGTCGCCTCGATGCACTCCGACGACGGCATCGTGCTGCGGCTGCCCGACACCACGGGGGAGCCGCCCGAGGCCGACTTGGCCGTGCTCGACCCGGACGACGTCGAGCGCGAGGTCACGGCCGAGGTCGGCGGTTCGGCACTGTTCGCCAGCCGGTTCCGCGAATGCGCCGCCCGCGCCCTGTTGCTCCCTCGCCGTGATCCGCGCCGGCGCACCCCGCTGTGGCAGCAGCGGCAGCGCGCCGCCCAGCTGCTCTCCGTGGCCAGCGAGTTCTCCTCGTTCCCCATCACGCTCGAGGCCGCCCGCGAGGTGCTGCAGGACGTCTACGACGTTCCCGGCCTGATCGAGCTGATGCGGGAGGTCCGCGCCCGCCGGGTGCGGGTGGTCGACGTGCAGACCGACACGGCCTCACCCTTCGCGCAGTCGCTGCTGTTCGGTTACGTCGGTCAGTTCCTGTACGAGGGCGACGCTCCGCTGGCCGAGCGCCGAGCGCAGGCCCTGGCGCTGGACACGTCACTCCTCGCGGAGCTGCTCGGCCGCTCCGAGCTGCGAGAACTCCTCGACGCCGAGGCGATCGCCGAGATCGAGGCCGAGCTCCAACGACTGCCCGCCGAGCGGCACCCGCGCGACATCGACGCTGCCAGCGACCTGCTCCGCCTGGTCGGCGACCTGACCGTCGCGGAGGCCGCTGCCCGCGGCGTTCCCCAGGGGTGGCTCGACGAGCTGGTGGCCGCGCGGCGGGCACTGCAGGTCCGGATCGCCGGCCAGGAGCGCTACGTCGCCATCGAGGACGCCGGCCGGCTGCGCGACGCCCTCGGCACGGCGCTGCCCGTGGGGGTGCCGGAGGTCTTCACCGAGCCCGTGCCCGATCCGCTGGGCGATCTCATCGGCCGCCACGCCCGCACACACGGTCCGTTCCAGCCGGCGGAGGCGGCCACTCGCCTGGGGCTCGGGATCGCGGTGGTCTCCGCGACGCTCCAGCGGCTCACCGGTACCGGCCGGCTCGTCAGTGGCGAGTTCCGCCCGGGCGGCACCGGCCAGGAGTGGTGCGACACGGAGGTGCTCCGGTCGATCCGTCGACGCAGTCTTGCGCGGCTGCGCCAGGAGGTCGAGCCGGTGCCGATCGGCACGCTGGCACGGTTCACCCCCTCCTGGCAGTCGGTCGGCAGCCGGCTCCGGGGCGCGGACGGCGTCCTGGCGGTGGTCGAGCAGCTCGCCGGCACGCTCGTGCCCGCGAGCGCGCTGGAGTCGCTGGTGCTGCCGGCCCGGGTGCGCGACTACTCGCCCGCCATGCTCGACGAGCTCACCAGCGCCGGCGAGATCCTGTGGGCGGGGGCCGGCGGCCTGCCTGGCGGTGACGGCTGGCTCACCCTCGTACCGGCCGACCTCGCACCTCTCCTGCTGCCCGAGCCGCTGGAGCCGCCCGAGGGCGGCGCGCCGATCCTCGACCAGCTCGCGGGCGGTCAGGCGCTCTTCTTCCGGGGGCTGTCCGACCTCGTCGGCGCCACCGACGACGACGCGCTCGCCGATCTGGTCTGGGACCTCGTCTGGGCCGGCGCGTTGACCAACGACACCCTGGCCCCCCTCCGTATCCGGCTGGCCGGCGGAGGCACGCACCGCCAGAAGCCCGCGGCCCCGCGGGCCCGGGTCGACCGCAGCCGGTACGGCCGCACCCGGTTGGGACGCCCATCGATGCCTTCGCGCACCGGACCGCCGACGGTCGCCGGTCGCTGGTCACGACTGCCCGACCGCGACACCAACGCCACCCGCCGGACCACCGCCCGGGCCGAGGCGCTTCTGGAACGGCACGGAGTGCTGACCCGCGGTGCGGTCATGGCCGAGCAGGTGGTCGGCGGATTCCCCGCTGTCTATCCCGTGCTGCGCGCGTTCGAGGAGAACGGCCGGGCCCGGCGCGGCTACTTCGTCGAGACGCTCGGCGCGGCCCAGTTCGGTACCCCGGGATCGGTGGACCGCCTGCGTGGCTTCGCCTCGCCGGACCGCGTGCCGGGTGGAGCTGTGGTGCTGGCGGCCACCGACCCGGCAAACGTCTACGGGGCGGCGCTTCCCTGGCCGGAACGCCCGGCCGCCACCGACGTCGAGGGCGTGGACGTCGGGGAGGGAGCCGGCAAGGGACGGCAGGCGTCCGGCCATCGCGCCGGGCGCAAGGCCGGTGCCCTGGTGGTCCTCTTGGACGGCGAGCTGGTGCTCTACGTGGAGCGGGGCGGCAAGACCCTGCTCTCCTGGACCGAGGACGAACAGCCCCTCAAAGAGGCGGCCACGGCCCTCTCCGGCGCGGTCGCCGCCGGGGCGCTGGGACGGATGGTGGTGCAGAAGGCCGACGGCGCCTCGGTGCACCAGGCGACACCCCTGTCGGCCGCCCTCCAGGCGGCCGGTTTCGCTGCGACCCCCCGGGGCCTGCGCCTGCGCGCCTGAGGAGCCGTCCCCACTCGCTGCCCGGCGAGCACCGTGGACGCGCCCAGCCCGTCGGTCGGCGCTGTGGGGGTCGGGTTCGCGCTCCGGGGCGCCTGCAGAGCCCCCCGAGCGCGAGGAAAACCCCCGGAGCCCCGCAGAGGCCCCGCAGCCCGGTCGCTCGCGTCAGTGCCGGGAGGGGTGCAGCCATCGGGCGAACAGGCGGGTGAGCGCCGGCATCACGACATGGCCGAGGAGCAGCACCACGAGGATGCCGGAGAGCAGCAGCCGCGCCTCGAGCGGCCAGCTCGACACGTGCGGCATCACGAACTGCTGCAGCACCGACGTGATGCCGAAGACGGCGGCAACGGTGAGAACGGTCATCCGCCAGCGGGGGCCCGGCTTCGCCGGCCGGGTGAAGAAGCTCTCCAGACCGTCGACCCGGGCATAGCGCTCGTCGTCCACCATCTCCTCGACGTGCGCCAGCGCGGACCGCCGCTCGGAGGAGCGTTCCCAGGCGGCGAGCGACTCGTCGTCCACGAACCGGTAGACCAGGTGGTACTCGGAGCTGTCCGGACCGGGGTGCAGCAGCGAGGCGCCGAGATTGCCGGGGAAGCGGGACGCCATGCCCAGCACGTTCTCGGCCCAGCGCTCGAAGGCCTGACGGCGATCGGGACGAACCACCCGGGCGACGGTGACGGTGACGGGTTCGGCAACCGGCTCAGCGGAACCGAGGCGGACGCGCCGCCGTAGGGGGACGCTCACGGGGATCTCCAGCGCCCCCGGACCCGCCGCTCTTCCTGGTTGTCAGCGGCCTCACACCGTCTGAGCAGGGCCGATCCGCGGAAGGGAGACTGAGCCGGTGCCCGAAGGAGACACCGTCTGGCTGGCCGCTCAGCGGATGCAGGCCGCGCTGGCCGGCGGGACGCTGCGCCGCGGGGAGTTCCGGCTCCCTTCGCTGGCCGCCGTCGACCTGACCGGGGTGACCGTGCGGGAGGTCGTCCCTCGGGGCAAGCACCTGCTCATCCGGCTGGCCGACGACCGGACACTCCGCACGCACTTCCGGATGGACGGGAGCTGGCACATCTATCGGCCGGGCGCGACATGGCGCGGGGGCCCGGCTCACGACATCCGCGTCGTCCTCGCCACGGACGACTGGGCGTGCGTCGGCTACCGACTGCACGACGTCGAGCTCGTCCCGACCGTCGAGGAGGACCGGCTCGTCGGGCACCTCGGCCCCGACGTGCTCGGCCCCGACTGGGACCTCGACGAGGCACTGCGCCGACTGCGGGAGCACCCCGACGAGCAGATCGGCGTCGCCATCCTCGATCAGCGGAACCTGGCCGGCATCGGCAACCTGTACAAGGTCGAGTCGCTGTTCCTCACCGGCGTCCACCCGTGGGCCCGCGTTGCCGACGTGGCCGACCTCCCCGCGCTGGTCGAGCGGGCGCGCACGCTGATGGTGGCCAATCGCCACCACCCGGAGCAGAGCACGACCGGCAGTACCCGCCGGGGCGAGGACCACTGGGTCGCCGGACGCAAGGGACGGCCCTGCCGCCGCTGCGGCACGCCGATCCTGCTCGGCGAACAGGGACCGGCCACCCAGGAGCGGGTCACCTGGTGGTGCCCCCACTGCCAGGCGGCGCGCTCGCCGATAGACCCGCAGGCGCGCACCGGCGAACCGGACCACCCGCAGCCGGTCACCCTCTACTAGAGGCCGTGGACCGGCAGGTGACGTGGCGGTGGAAGGAGTCCGTCCAGGCGTCCTGCCCCACGGCGTCGGGGCGTGCAGCGTCGGCCGGCATCCCGAAACCGTCCTCGCGCGGCACCAGCGGTGGAACATGGACGCCGACTCGCCCGATGCCTTCCGCGACCCGGTCACGCCGCCGCTCGGCACATGGCAGGAGTTCCCGGGACCGCCCTCGAGCCGTCGCCGCCGGTCGGGCACCCCGACGCGAGGAAGCGGGCACCGGAGCCCCCCATGGGCATCCCGGGCAGGATGCCGGCACCGAGCGCACCCACGCCGCGGTCTCCCCCGCCGAGCCGTCCAGCGCGGCGGGGGGTACTCCGTCGCGGACGCGATCCTCCCTCCGGCCCTCCGCCGGGTCCCGCCGTGGGCCCGTCCAGAGGGTTACCGCGCGAGCAACCGAGCGGTGAGGAGGACGGGCTCGCCCTACTACTGCTCGGGGCGATCGGCCGGCTGGGCCGCGCGGTGCTCCGTGCCGGCCGTCGGCAGGGACGGCGCACCCTGCTCGATGGCTGCCGCCTGGCTGCCCTCCACGGCGGCCGGGCCACCGCCCATCGAGGCGCGGATCTGGTCGAGCCGCGAGGCGCCGGCGACGTCGAGCGTCGCCTTCTGCACCTCGAGCATGCGGCCCTCGACCGAGGTCTGCGCCAGCTCGGCCTGCCCCAGGGCGTTGGCGTAGCGGGCCTCGATCTTGTCGCGGACCTCGGAGAGGCTGGGCGTGTTGCCCGGCGAAGCCAGCTCGTTGACCTGGCGCATGGAGCTGGCCACGTGCTCCTGCATCTTGGCCTGCTCGAGCTGGGACATCAGCTTGGTGCGCTCGGCCAGTGTCGTCTGCAGGCGCATGCGGCTCTGCTCCACCGCACCCCGCGCCTGAACCGCAGCCTGCAGCGCCTCGTCGTGGCTGCGCTTGAGGTCTTCCACCGCCTGCTCTGCGGCGACCAGCTGGGTGGCGAACGCCTGCGCCGCGTTCTCGTACTCGGCGGCCTTGGCCGCGTCACCGGAGGCGTGGGTCTTGTCGGCGAGCACCAGCGCCTGCCGCGCCGACGCCTGCAACTTCTCCACCTCGCCCAGCTGACGATTCAGCCGCATCTCCAGCTGCCGCTGGTTGCCGAGGACCGCGGCGGCCTGGTTCGCCAGGGCCTGGTGGCGCTGCTGCTCGGCCTCGATCGCCTGCGCGATCTGGATCTTCGGGTCGGCGCGCTGGTCGATCTGCGCGTTGGCTGAGGCCGTGAGGTATCTCCACAGCTTCACGAAAGGGTTGGGCATGGGTCCTCCTGCTCCGGCGCAGTTGCCGGCCCGGCGGTGCTCGTATCGGTACTCGTCCCGATCATCGTCCCAGGTATCGCCGCTTCGCAGCGAACGCGGCGACGGGAGTCCCTCGCGGCTAAGGTTCCCCCGTGCCCAGCGGCGACCCGATGCTCAGTGTCCTCGGCGAGCTGGTCGTCGATCTGCTGCCCGTTCCGGAGGCCGGCGCGGGCCGGGATGGGACGGCGCCGCAGTACGTCGCCCGCCCTGGGGGCAACGCGCTGAACGTCGCCGTCGCCGCCGGTCGGCTGGAGGTTCCCGTCCGGCTGCTGGCCCGGCTCGGCACCGGTCCGCTGGCCCAGCACCTGCGCCGGCACGCCGAACTGGCCGGCGTCGACATGGGCGGATTCGTGGACGCCGCCGAGCCGGTCAGCCTCGCCGTCGTCGGGCTCGCGGCCGATGGGTCGGCCGACTACGGCTTCCACGTCATGGGTGCTGCCGACTGGCAGTGGACCGACGAGGAACTCGCCGCCGTCCTGCCCGCCGAGACGGCGATCCTGCACGTCGGGTCGATCTCCAGCTGGACGGCCCCGGGCTCGGAGGCGATCGCCCGGCTCGTGGCGAGAGTGCACGAGGACGGAGTTCTGGTCAGCGTCGACCCCAACATCCGCCCCATGCTCGCCGCGGGCCCGGTCGGGGAGACGCTCGGCAACACGGCGCCGGTGGTGCAGGCCCGACTGGACCGGCTGGTGGCGCTCGCCGACATCGTCAAGGTCAGCGCCGAGGACCTCGCCTGGCTCGACAGCGACCTCTACGACGGGCAGTTGGACGACGGGCAGTTGGACGACGCGGCGGAGCGGTGGGCCACCCGGGGCCCGGCGCTCGTGCTGGTCACCGACGGCGGCGGACCCCTTCGGATCGCCCGTCCCGGCCGGCCACTGATGCGGTGCGCCCCGCCGTCGGTGACGGTGGCCGACACCGTGGGCGCCGGTGACTCCCTCGCCGCGGGCCTCCTCAGCGGCCTCCTCTCCTCCGGAGTCACCACCCGGTCGGCGCTGGAGGTGCTCTCCGACGACGGGCTGCGGCGGCTGGCCGACGACGCCGCGCTGGTCGCGGCCCTCAACTGCACCCGCGTGGGGGCCGACCCGCCCACGCGCGCCGAGCTGACCGCCGCCCGCGCCGCGCGCTGAGGATCAGGCCGCCGGCGCGCCGATCGCGGACACCAGCAGCGCTGCCGTCGCCCGCCGCGTGGTCGATCGGCCAGGCTGAAGGACGACGCCCAGCAGCCACCGGCCGACGAGCTCGGCACCGTCCTGCGGCACGCCGAGCGCCGCGCCGAGGCGACCGACGAGCCCGGCCCACTGCACGCCGTCCAGGGCGAGCAGCCCGATGAGCAGATCGGGTTCGGTCTCCACCAGGCGGCGGAGCACCGGGTGTCCCCCGAGCTCGTCGGAGAGGGCGACGAGCGCCTCCCGCAGCGGCAGCTGGGCGGCGAGCCGGGTCAGCCGGTCGAGTTCGGTGGCCAGCAGTGCCCGCGCGACGTCGTCTTTGGTGCGGAAATGGTTGTAGAGCGTCGCCTTGGCCACGCCCGCCGCGGCGGCGATGGACTGCATGGTGCTGCGCCGCAGCCCCCGTTCACCGAAGGCGCGGGCGGCGCCGGCGAGCAGGCCGGCCCGGGTGCGACCCATGGCGTTGCCGGCTCGGGTGTGGGCACCCGGGACGTGCGCCGGCGCCGCCCGCCCATCGGACGGAGGTACGGGTACCGGGAGCACGGCTCCTGTCTTGCACCGCGCGCGCCCCAGGTCAAGCAACGGGGCGCGTGTCGCGCCGGGATCAGGCGGCGAGCGAGACCGCTCCGCCGCGCCGGAGCGGGCTGTGTGGCAGCGAACCGGCACCGACCAGCGCGAGGG
>JAOPWJ010000204.1 GCA_025965715.1 Blastococcus sp.
AACGCGCCGATGGGGTACCTCTCGACGCTGCCCGATGGCCGCATCGTCAAGGTCAACCGCACCTTCTGCGCCTGGACCGGCCGATCGGCCGACGACGTGGTGGGGGTGCGCTTCCAGGACCTGCTCAGCGTGGGCGGGCGGGTCTTCCACGAGACGCACCTGCGGCCGCTGCTGAGGATGCAGGGAGCGGTGCGCGAGATCGCGCTCGACATCGTGCGGATCGACGGGTCGCTGCTGCCGTGCCTCCTCAACGCCGTCGAGGTGCGGGACGCGGAGGGCGCCCAGGTGCTGGTGCGGGCGACGCTGTTCGAGGCCACCGCGCGCCGGCGCTACGAGCGGGAACTGCTGGCGGCGCAGCGTGCCGCGGAGGAGTCCGAGGCACGGTCACGCACGCTGCAGAAGGTCGTCTCGGACCTGGCGGCGGCCACCACGGTGGGCGATGTGGCCCGGGTGATCGTCGAGCGCGGCCGGGAGGCGCTGCGGGCGCAGGGTGCGGCGCTGCTGCTGGTCGACGAGCCGGCCGAGCGGGGGACGCACGACGATCCGGAGCTGCACACCGAGAGCGTCGAGGGGCTGCCACGCGAGCTGATCACCGAGCTGCGGGAGGCCGCTCTCGGGCAGCTGGCGCTCGAACTGGCGCAGGGCGTGCGTTCGGTTCCGCTGGACGACGACCTGCGGTCGAGGCAGCCGCGGCTGGCCGCCACCATGTCCGCCGCGGGCCTCTCGGAGCTCGTGGTCGTGCCGGTGTCCGCCGACAGCCGGCGGCTCGGCGTCCTGGTCGTCGGCCTCGGCAGCGGGGTCGGCTCGCTGATCAGCCTGGAGGAGCCCGCCGACGCGCGGCTCGCCGCGCCGGCGGAGGTCGACCTGCTCTGGACCCTCGGCCGGCAGGCCGGACAGGCCCTGGAGCGGGCGCGCCTGTACGAGGAGACCGCCCGCCAGGCACGCCGGGCGGCCTTCCTGCTGGAGGCGGCCCGGATGCTGGCCGAGGCGGTGGACGTCGACGAGACCGTCGAGCGGGTGGCCGGATTGGTGGCCGGCCGGCTCGCCGACGTGTGCGCCGTCGACCTCGCCGGCGAGCAGGGGATGCGCCGGCGGATCGTGCGGCACCGCGATCCCGCCCGGCAGCCCCTGGCCGACGAGCTGCGGGACCGGCACCTGCCGCAGCGGGGCACGCCGCACCCCAGCGTGCAGGCGGTGCAGGAGGGCCGGACCGTGTGGGTGCGGTCGCTGTCGGAGGAGCTGTTGGAGGCGATCACCCACGATCGGCGGCACCGCGAAGTGGTGCGTGAGCTGGAGCTGGTCAGCCTGATCAGCGTGCCGTTCGTCGCGGAGGGCCGCGCCCTCGGTGTGCTCACGCTGGCCGCCGACGCGCGGGGGCGCCGGTTCACTGCCGCCGACGTCGAGGTGGCCGAGCAGCTCGCGTTGCAGATGGGGCTCGTCGTCGCCAAGGCGCAGCGGTACGAGCTGGACACGCGGACGTCGCACACGCTGCAGGACAACCTGCTCCCCCCGCCGCCGCCATCGGTGCCCGGGCTGTCGATCGCCGTCCGCTACCTGGCCGCGACGCAGGGGGTGGAGGTCGGTGGCGACTTCTACGACGTCGTTCCGCTGCCCGGCGGGCAGATCGCGCTGGCGGCCGGTGACGTCGTCGGGCACGACATCACCGCCGCGGCGACGATGGGGCAGCTGACCAGCGTCTACCGGGCGCTGCTGGTCGACGGTCCGTCGCCCAGCGCCATGATCGACCGGCTGCAGGCGAGCTGGTCGGTGCTCGGCCTGCAACGCATGGCGACGGCGCTGTTCGCGGAGCTGGATCCGGCATCGGGCCGGTTGCGGATCGCCTCCGCCGGGCATCCGCCGCCGCTGGTGCTCTCCGGGGGATCCGCGGAGTTCCTGCCGGTGCGGCCCAGCCGCATGCTGGGGGCCCCGCCGGCGGCGGCGCCGGCGCTGGAATGGGCCGGGGTGCTGCCGGCCGGGGCCACGCTCGTGCTGTTCACCGACGGCCTGGTGGAGAGCCGGACCGCCGACATCGACGAGGGGCTCGAGCACCTCCTGGCCGCGGTGGAGGGGGCGGGGACGTCGGACCCCGGCGAGCTCTGCGACCGGCTGCTGTCCGAGCTGACCGGCGCGCACCGCGCCGACGACATCGCGCTGCTGGTGCTCACCCGGCTGCCGTAGCGCTGGATCGACGCCGTGGGCCCTTGACCGGCGCCGCCGGCGTGGCGACGCTTGGGTGTCGAGGGGGCACCATGGGCGAGAACGACCCGCGCACCGTCGATGGGCTGAAGGCGACGCTGGCGGGGGCGCTGGACCATGGCGGACGCGAAGCTCGCCCCCTCGAGTACGGGCCGCGGACGCGGCTGCCGCCGGGGCGCCGGCGATCACCGGGGCGACACGGTGCTCGACTCCTGGCAGCGGCGGATCGAGGCGGGCTCGGGGGGCCCACTGCCGGACAGGGAGGCGTCATGGCAGGTCTGGGACACCCGGTCGTGCACCAGGTGGCTGACCCGGTGGCTCACGCGGTGGCTGACCCGGTGGGTCGCCCGGTGGCTAACTCGGTGGCGCAATCCATCGACGGCGCGACCGGTGACTGGTCGATGTCCGGCGATGCGATGCGCTGGTCGCCGGGGCTGGCCGAGCACGGCGCCACCGGTGGTGAGCTACGGGGGCTGGACCCGGCGGTCGGATCGGGCGCAGGGACGGGGCTGGACAGGAACAGCGTCCGCCGGCTGGTGTCGGGGGCGTTGACGTCGCTCGGGTCGGTGGCGAGCGACGTCGTCACCGAACTACGGCAGTTGACCCGGGGTGGCTCGGAGGAGGGCCGGTCGGGGCGGTGAGGCGCGCGGTTCGGACGCAGTGCCGCCCGGCTGGTCGGGCGGCACTGCGGCACTGCGGCACTACGGCACTACGGCACTGCGGCACCGGCCGTCAGCGATCCGCGAGCGGGATGCCCCCCGTCGCCCAGTTCTCTCTGGGGACCTCGTCGAGGACGACCCATACCTTCGCCGGGTCGGTACCCGTGGCGGCGGCGTAGGCGTCGGTCATCGCCCGGACCAGGGAGCGCTTGTGGTCACTGTCCTGATAGCTGGCATGGCTGATGCGGATGAGGGGCACGGTGATCCTCCGGGGTGCGTGGGTGCGGTGGGGGAGTCGCTGAGATCAGCGGATGTCGTACTGGCTCGGGTCGGGTTTCCGCGTCATCTGCCAGTAGGTGAGTAGCGGGAAGGGCCAGTTCTGCGTGACGCGTCCCTTGGCGTTCTTGTACCAACTGGTGACCTCGGAGGCGCCCCACGCCTTGGCGCGGTTCTCGCGATCGATGAGGTCGTTGTACGTGTCGTAGGCGTCGGGGCGACACTCCATGGCCCGGTGGCCACCCTCGAGGAGGAGCCGCAGGCACTCGAGGATGTACTCGGTCGCGCACTCGGACATGTAGATGATCGAACCCGTGACCACGAGGTTGGTGTTCGGCCCGTACAGCATGAACAGGTTCGGAAAACCCGGGACGTCGATGCCCAGGTGTGCCCTGGCGTCACCGGCCCAGTGCTCATGGAGGTCCATCCCGTCTCGGCCGGTGATCCGCATCGGGGCGAGGAAGTCCGAGGCCGTGAAGCCGGTGGCGTAGACGATGACGTCGACCTCGTGCAGCACGCCGTCGGCGGTCCGGACGCCCGTGGGGGTGACCTCGGCGATGCCCTCGGTGACGAGGGAGACATGCGGCTGCTGCAGCGCAGCGGCCCAGACGCCGTTGTCGCGCAGCATCCGCTTGGCGCCGGGCGGATAGGTGGGCACCACCTTCTCGTACAGGTCGGGCCGGTCGGCGTACTGCCCCTTCAGCCGGTCGAGCAACTGGATACGCAGCTGCTCGTTGCGAGCGGACACCGACTCCGGGCGCTTCCATTCCGGATCGACCTCCACCAGGGGCAACCGGCCCTCGGTGGCGATCCAGAACTGCCAGAAGCGGAACCACTGGTGATAGGCCGGGATGCGCTCGAAGAGCTCCGCGAGGCCGGTGGCGACGTTCTCGTGGTAGCCGGGCGTCGGCAGCATCCACGGGGCGTTCCGCTGGAACACCACGAGCTCACCGACCTGGTCAACGATGGACGGCACGATCTGGTACGCGCTGGCGCCGGTGCCGATGACGGCGACGCGCCGCCCGGAGAGATCGAGTGCGGGATCCCAGCGCGCCGAGTGGAGGGACAGCCCTTGGAACGAGTCGATCCCCGGGATGTCGGGGTAGTTCGGCCGGTTGAGCTGACCGACCGCGCTGATGACGGCGTGGGCGGTCAGCGTCTGCACGGTGCCGTCGGTCCTGATCCGCAGGTCCCAGGTCGCCGTCTTCTCGTCCCACGTGGCCGACAGCACCTCCGTGCCGAACTGGATCTTGTCCCGCAGTCCTAGTTCCGTGGCGACCGATTGGAAGTAGTCGCGGATGTCGCTCTGCGCCGAGAACTGCTGCGGCCAGTCACCGCGCTGCGCGAAGGAGTAGCTGTAGGCGAAGTTGTTCGTGTCCAGCCGGCAGCCCGGGTAGTTGTTCTCCAGCCACGTCCCGCCGACGTCCGCGTTCTTCTCCAGGACGACGAAGGGGACCTCGGCCTGGGCGAGCCGGTGTGCCGCCGCGATCCCGGACATTCCCGCGCCGATGACGACGACGCGGAAGTCGGTCTCGGGGGCGATCTCGGAGGTGCGCCACGCGGGCGCGCCGACGTCGATCCCGAGGCTCAACTCGTGGTCCAGCAGCGACAGGTACTCCTCGCCCGCCCCGCCGGTCAGGAACTTCATGAGCTCATGGATCTCTTCCGGTGACCGCGTCCCTGCCGGTGGACAGCCGCTGTCCCGGTAGGCAACGAGGGCGGCCACCGCTGCCTCCCGCGCCGCCGCCTGCGCCTCCGCCGTCATTCCGCCCTGCGGCTCCATCGAGGCCTGCAGCGAGCGCAGCGGCGGCCGGAACTCGGGCCGGATCAGCGACATGTCGCCGGTGAGGTGCGCCAGTGCCGCGAGCAGTGGCGGGAGCTCGGCGTCGGCCACCATGCGGCGGATCGTCTGCTCGTCCTCGGTCAGGGTGGCCATGATCAGTCCGTTCCAGGCGCGCGTCGCCGCAGCCGGCTGGCTGGTGACCGTCAGCACGGGTCAGTCCCCTTTCAGGAAGGGCAGCAGCAGGTCGACCAGCTCGTCCGGGGCGTCGATGTTGGGCTCGTGCCCATGGTCGAGCTGGACGGCCGTCGCGGTCGGCGCGAGGTCTGCGAGGGTCTTGGACCAGCCTCGCTCCAGCAGCTGGTCGGTGCGGCCCTCGACGAAGAGCAGGGGTACGTCCACCGATGCGAGGGACTCCAGGAACGGGTCAGCCGGGGCCTGACGCTGGACGGCGGGGTTCTTGAGTCCGGGGGCCTTCATCGCCTCCCAGTGGCCGGGGACGAGGCTGTTCAGGTACCGCTGCTGGACGTGCGCGCCGAGCGGGCCGACGTCGTCCACCAGTAGCCCGGTCAGGCGCGCGGCTGCCTCGGGGCTCGGGTCGTAGTCGCCCAAGGCCTGGGTGCCGGCCGGCAAACGGAACGGTCCGCCGGTCCCCGAGATGCTGACGGCGCGGCTCACCGGCCACGGGCGAGTGGCGTCGGTGAGGGCGCGGAGGATGAGCGAACCCCCGAACGAGGCGCCGACGAAGGCAGCCTCCTGGACGCCGACCTCCTGGCACCAGGCGGCTATGTGTGGCACCCGGAACGCGTACGGCGAGCGGTCGAGGAACACGACCTTGTCGGTGCCGCCCCAGCCGAGGAGCTCGGGTGCCAGGACGTGGAAGTCGGTCGAGAGCCGCCGGACGACCGGGCCCCAGCAGAGTTCGGCCGTCGTCCCGAAGGCGCCGTCATGGACCAGTACGACGGTGGGTGCGGCGGGGTCCCCCGCCTCGAGGTAGGACGTCCGGAAGCCTCCGGCCTGGACGGTCTTCATGGTGCTGTCGTTGCTAGACACGAGGTCCTCTCAGTGTTCTGGTTGCGTCAGTGCTTGACCGAGCCACCGTCGACGCACAGCGTCTGACCGGTGACGAAGCGGGCCTGCTCGGAGAGCAGGAACCGCACGGGGCCGACGATGTCGTCGGGGACGGCGCGCCGCTGGATGGCTCGGCCGGCGATGTTGGCCGCCTCCGTGTCGGCCAGTAGCTCTCCCATCGGGGTGGCCGTCAGCCCGGGGCTGACGACGTTGACGGTGATCTCGTCGTCCCCGAGCTCGCTGGCCAGGCACCGGGCGAAGCCGATGACGCCGGCCTTGGCGGCGACGTAGGCGAAAAGGTTGCGGGGGCCCTTGAAGACGGTGCCGGATGCGAACAGCACGATCCGCCCCCCGCGCGGCATGAGCGGGACGATCGCCTGGCTCACGGCGATCGCGCCGTCGAGGTTCACGCGGAGAACGCGCTCCCAGGCCGCCCGGCTCGTCTCCCGGAACGACGACCGGTGGACCAGCCCCGCGCAGTGGACGAGGTGGTCGATCCGGGAGACGCCGGTCCCGGCCAGGTGGTCCAGCAGGGACTCCACTCCCTCCGCCGTGGCCAGGTCGGCCCGGACGTAGTCCACGCCGTCCAGCGGCTCCTGCGGTGGCTGCAGATCGGCGACCACGCAGCGCGTGCCGTCCGCCCTCAGGGACTCGGTGACGGCGGCGCCGATCCCGCTCGATCCCCCGGTGATCAGTGCCGTCGTCACCGGACCGCCTCGGGGAGGCGGTGCTCGGCCACCCGGTCCAAGAAGTTCAGGACCGCCCCGGTGAACGCCTGCGGGTTCTCGACGTTGGACAGGTGGCCGGCCCCCGGGATGCTGAGGAGTTCGGCGCCGGCGATGCCACCGCAGATCTCCTCGGACAGGCTCCGTGGCGTCTTCCGGTCGTGCTCCCCGATGAGCACGAGCGTCGGAGCCGTGATGCCGGCGAGCCCGGCCGACGTGTCAGCCCGGAAGCAGACTTCCGAGGAGGCGAGGTAGGCCTCGGCCGGGACGCCGGCGATCGCCCGGCGGAGCTGCTCCCGGCGGCCGGCGGGGACTCCGCCGACGAGGGTCTCAGCCAGGTAGCGCTCCGCGTAGGCAGGCATTCCCTCGGCCGTCACGGCCGCCTGGATGCTCTCGATCTTGGCCTCGGCCAGGCTCGGATCAAGCGCCGCGAAGGTGTCGGCCAGGACGAGGGACGCCACGCGATCGGGGTGCGCCAGGACGTAGGCGAGAGCTTGCACCCCGCCCATCGACAGCCCCACCAGATGAGCCGGCCCGTCGGTGACCTCGGCGATGACCTGGTGCAGGTCGGCCACCCAGGCCTGCACGCTCAGGGGACCCGCCCACGGGCGGCGGCCGTGGCCACGGCTGTCCGGCGTGACCACCGTGAAGCGGTCGGAGAGCTCGGCCCGCTGATCGGCCCACAGCCCGGCGTCGGTGCCGAGGCTGTGCAGCAGGACGACAACCGAGGCGCCGTCGCGCTCCGCCCCGGCCGTCACGCGCGACCCGCGGGGACGGCGGTGTGGGCGTCGTCGGCGGAGTGGGCGCTGGGGGCGGTGGCCATGGTCGCCGGGTCGACGTCCTCGACGCGGTCCAGCCCGATCTCCTTGGTGTCGGGCATCACTGCGGCACCGAGGAGGAAGAGCCCCGCCGCCACCGCCGTGACGATCACCAACCGGGAGGGAAGGTCGCCCACCTCGGGGCTCAGCAGCGTGACGAGGGTGGGGGTCATGCCGCCGACCGCGTAGCCGACGTTCCAGCTCATCGCCGTGCCGGTGGCGCGGATCCGGGTGGGGAAACGCTCGTTCAGGAAGATGAGGATGGGTGCGGTGGCCGTCATCATGAGGAAGGCCATCGACACCGCGACCACGGAGATGAGGGCGACGTCGTCCGGGGTCAGGTTGCTCAGGACCGTGTAGAGCAGCGGGATCCCGATCAGCGTGGGAACGCCCACGAGGACGAAGGTCCGCCGGCGGCCGATGCGGTCACTGCAGAGTCCGCCGACGACTCCGCCGACGACCACGGCCAGGTTCGCCAGGATCAGCACCACCGCCGTCGAGCCCCGCTCGAGCCCGATGTTCGTGCCCAGGAAGGTCGGGAAGAAGCCCACCGTCAGGTAGTAGAGCGACGCTCCACCGATGACCAGGATCAGGTTCATCAGGAAGACCGGCAGGTAGCGAGCCGAGAACAGCGACTTGATCGGCGACGCCGGCGCCTTGACGGTGCGGTCCTGGGCTTTCCACAGGGGCGACTCCTCGGTGCGGGCGTAGACGAAGAAGCTCAGGCCTGCGGCGATCAGCCCGGTGAAGAACATGAACCGCCAGCCGACGGAGGAGAACGCGTCGCCGGGGAAGACCGTCGAGACGATGAGGAAGACCAGGGAGGCCATCACGGCGCCGGTGCCGGCGCCACCGCCGGCGACCACGCCGGACATCAGCCCGCGGTGACGAGGGCCGGCCGTCTCGGTACCCAGAGTGTGGGTCGATGCGACCACGCCGCCGACGAAGACGCCCTGGACCAGGCGCAGGGCGACGAACAGCAACGGTGCAGCCACACCGGCAGTCGCGTAGGTCGGTACGGCCCCCATGAGGGCTGTCGAGACCCCGACGCCGGTGATCGCGACGAGCATCGCCTTCTTGCGGCCGTTCTTGTCCGCGAAGTTGCCGAAGACTGCCGATCCGAGGGGCCGCATCACGAGGGTGACGGCGAAGGAGGCGTAGACGAAGGCCAGCTGGAGCGTCGCGGACTCGGCCGGGATGAGCAGGGGCCCGATGGTGGCGGCCACGTACAAGATGATCATGAGGTCGTACAGATCCATGCTCCAGCCCAGGACTGAAGCGGCTCCTGCCGAGAAGACCCGGCGTCGTTCGATGCTCTGCGTGGCGGCCACGTAAAGGCTCCTTGATTCAGCGTCGGCGCTGGTTGGTCGCCAGCTCGACGGCTGGCTGATGGCCTCGTGACGGTAACCACAGCGTTCCGCTGTTGGCAACGACCTGTGAGAGATCGCCACGATTGCGTCGTCCTGCAACCACATCGTTCCGCTATGCTGAACAAATGGCAGCGCAGGACAGCTCAGGAACCCTCTCGTCAGTGGATCGCGCGCTCTCGATGATCGAGCTGTTGGCCGAGGAGGGGCACCTCAACGTGACCCAGCTGGCCGAACGGCTGGGCACGGGCAAGGCGACGGCGTTCCGGTTGGCGCACACGCTCATGGCACGGGGCTGGATGTGCCAGGATGCCGACCGCCGGTACCGGCTGGGGCCGGGCATCCTCGGGGTGGCGGCACGGACGCAAGCCGGCCGCGACGTACGGGCAGACCTTCGTCCGGTGCTCGAGGCGCTGCACGAGGAGACCGGCGAGACCATCCACCTGACCAAGCTCGACGGCCGGCAGGTGGTCTACCTGGAACAGATCATCTCGTCGAAGCCGGTCAGGTCGGTGGCCATGCTCGGAGGCCGATCCCCGGCCCACTGTGTCTCACCGGGCCTGGCTCAGCTGGCCGCGCTGCCGGCCGACCACGTCGACTGGGTTCTCGAGGAACCCTTGCAGCGCTACACCGACATGTCGATGACCGATCCGGAGGAGGTGCGCGCGGAGCTGGAGCAGGTCCGCGGGCGTGGGTATGCGGTGAACCTCGGCAGCTTCCGTCCCGACGTGGGCGGGGTCGGAACCGCGGTCACCGACGCCGACGGGTATCCGATCGCGGGGTTGTCGGTCTGCGTGCCGGTCTATCGGCTCAAGGAACTGGACACCGGGGCCTTGGGGCAGTTGCTCCTCGATGCCACCAGGGACGCCCAGGAAAGGCTGCACATCAACGCCTGACGGCAGCTGCGGGTCGACGCACCGCTCGCGGCGACCCGTGGCGGAGCCATCATCGGACTCTGGCACCCTGCCAGCCCTGGGCCGCATCAAGGTGGGGAGCACGCCGGACCATGAGCAACTCGCTGACGCTGGCGGCGGCCCCCCGCTCGGAGGCCGCGGAGGCCGTGCGGGCGGAGGTCCGCGGGTTCCTGGCCGCCGAACTGGCGGCCGGCGCGTTCACCACGCACGTCGACACCTGGCTGTCCGGCGTCGACCCGGCGTTCTCGCGAAAGCTGGGAGAGCGCGGCTGGCTGGGGATGACCTGGCCGCGCCGGTACGGGGGGCACGAGCGGTCGGCGATGGAGCGTTACGCCGTCACCGAGGAGCTCCTGGCCGCGGGCGCGCCGGTCGCCGCGCACTGGATCGCCGACCGGCAGTCGGGACCGGCCCTGCTGCGCTACGGCACCGAGGAGCAGCGGCAGTCGATCCTGCCGCGCATCGCCGCGGGGGAGTGCTACTTCGTCATCGGGATGAGCGAGCCCGATTCGGGTTCGGACCTGGCGTCGATCCGGACGCGGGCGGTGCGCAACAGTGCCGGGGACTGGGTGGTCAACGGCGCGAAGGTGTGGACCTCGAACGCGCACGCCTCGCATTACGCGATCACGCTGGTGCGCAGCTCGCCGGCCGATCCGTCGGACCGGCACGCGGGCCTGTCGCAGCTGCTCGTCGACCTGTCGCTGCCGGGTATCGCGATCAACCCGATCCGGATCCTCGACGGCGGGCA
The DNA here is from genome assembly GCA_025965715.1 of Blastococcus sp. GTDB lineage: Bacteria > Actinomycetota > Actinomycetes > Mycobacteriales > Geodermatophilaceae > Blastococcus_B. Next base: position 10,552 of record JAOPWJ010000204.1, read on the forward strand.
CCACTTCAACGAGGTGGTGTTCACCGATGTCGTCGTCCCGGGGGACATGCTGCTCGGCACCGAGGGCGCCGGCTGGCACCAGGTGACCGCGGAGCTGGCGTTCGAGCGGTCCGGGCCGGAACGCTTCTTGTCGACATATCCACTTGTCGCCGAGTTCGCTCGTCGACTTGTCGCCTCACCGGATCCGGCGGCGCTGGCCACGCTGGGCCGGCTCTCGGCGCGGCTGCTGGCCCTGCGACAGATGTCGTTGCGGATCGCGGCGGCGCTGGACCGCGGGGAGCTGCCCGACATCCCGGCGGCACTGGTCAAGGACGTGGGGACGACGTTCGAGGGGGACGTGATCGAGGAGATCCGCCGGGTGGTCGACGTGTCGCCGTCCATGGACTCGCCCGACCCGTTGGCCCGGGCGATGGCCGAGGCGCAGCTGCACGCGCCGGGCTACACACTGCGCGGCGGAACGAACGAGATCCTGCGCGGGATCGTGGCGCGCGGGCTGGGGCTGCGATGACGACGGTGAGTGAGCATCGCAGGGAGCGCCAGCGACCGCGCAGCGGAACGAGCGCGGACTCGAGCCGAGCGTGGGGCCGATGACGAATCAGGACCTGGTGGTCGAGACCGTCCGGAACATCCTCGGCGGGTTCCCGCCCGTCGTGCTCACGGCAGATCGTCCGTGGGACGCCGGCCTCTGGTCGACGCTCGCTGCGGCCGGGCTCACGGGTGTGGGGCTGCCGGAATCGTCCGGTGGGTCGGGCGGCGACCTGGTGGACGCGGTGGCCGTCGTGCGGACCCTGGCTGCCGGTGCTGCGGCCGTACCGGTGGCCGAGCAGCTGCTGGTCGCCGGTCCAGCGGTGGTCGCTGCCGACCTCGACCTGCCGTCGGTCGACGAGCCGCTGACCTTCGCAGTGGCTTCGGAGGTGGTTGCCCACCCCTCGGACGACGGGGACGGGCCGGGGCGCTGGACCCTGTCCGGCACGGCGACCGGGGTCGCGTGGGCCGGTGTGGCGCGGCACGTGGCGGTGCTGACGTCGAGTGCGGTCGGTCCGGTGCTCGCGCTGGCCGACGTGGGGGGTCTGCACGCCGGGTCGGCGGCGAACCTGGCGGGGGAGCCGCGCGGGGCGCTGTTGCTCGACGGGGTCGTGGCGTCGGGCGCGCTGCTGACACCGGCGCAGGCCCAGGCCTTGCGGGCGCGGTTCGCGCTGGCTCGGGCGGTTCAGTTGGGTGCGGCACTGGAGCAGGTGCTGGCGTGGACGGTGCAATACGCGGGGGAGCGGCACCAGTTCGGGCGGCCGCTGGGGAAGTTCCAGGCGATCCAGATGGAGCTGGCCGAGATGGCCGGTGAGGTGACCGCGGTGACGGCGGTGACCGACGCCGCGGTGCAGGCGCTCGAACGTGAGTCACGCGATGTGGTGCTTGCCGCCGCCGCGGCGAAGGTCCGGGCCGGGGCGGCGGTGGAGGTGGTGGCGCGGCTTGCGCACCAGGTGCACGGGGCGATCGGGTTCACCCAGGAACACAAGCTGCATCACCTGACCCGGCGGCTCTGGTCGTGGCGGGACGAGGCCGGCAGCGACCTGGCGTGGTCGCGGGTTCTGGGCGCGGGTCTGCTGGCCGACGGTCCGGACGCACTCTGGCCGGCCCTGACCCGGGTGGTCTGACCGCGTCGTCATGGGTCGGCTGGGTGACGGCGGACCGTCATCCAGCCGACCCATGACGGGCACCTTCCGGACATGGCGGGGTGTTCGGATGAGCCATGACCGCCATCCCAGCCGTCCGTTCCGTGCCCGAGGGCGCCATCGTCGTCGAGGTCTACGGCTCGACGTTCCTGCTCGAGTGGCTGGATCTTGACGTCCTCGCCGCGGCGGCCGCTCTCCACCGGCGCCTCGCGGGCGAGCAGCCGGTCGGCGCGGGGAGTGACATGCCCCGGTCGGGCACCGCGGGCTGAGCAGCGGACGGGTCAGACGGTCTCCGGCGCGCGGAGGTGGGCGACCACCAGGTCGAACGCGTGCGCGCCGGTCACTGCCAGGACCATCTTCCGGGTGAACTGCTGACGGATGACCAGTGCCTCTTCCTGGGCGCGGTCCATGGCCGAGCGGTCGGCGTAGGTCACCGCGATGGCGCAGCGCCCTGATGGACGGTCGGCCATGAGGCTGACGCTGCAGAAGCCGGGCAGTTGTTCGATGCGGGGCAGCATGCCCAGCCGGAAGGCGTCCAGCATCCGGTCCGTTCCGCCCGCGTCGCCCTTCGTCCGCAGGACCCGGGTGCACGCACCGTCCCCTGTCGGCCGCCGACGGTGCACGACGGCGATCTGCCACTCCTCGATCTGGGCCGGTCCCTGCAGGATGTCGGTCGCCCGTGCCCGCATGCCGCGAACTCCTGGAGCGCTGCACCGCAGTGCCTCGGCGTCCTCCCACGATGTCGTGATGATGCATCGACCGGACATGCGGTCGGCCAGCATCGAGGTGCCGACGTAGCCGTCCATCCCGGAGATGGCCGGCATCACCCGGTCGCGGACGTAGGCGATGCCCTTCTCGAGGAACTCGGGCCGGCCGTCGATGGTGGTGGATCGGGCGTACATGCCACCTGCCTCCTGCACGGGGACGCGGACGTGTGCGATCACCGTCCTCACCCAGCCGGAAACGGGCAACTGCTCTCCGTGCGACGAAGGCCGGGCACGGCGTGGCGGGGCGTCCAGCCTGGTGCCCTGTCGTCCGGCGTGACGCGATGAATCGGCCGTCGGTAGCCGGGTCGGGGCGCGAGGGTCGGGCACGGGCACCGGCACCGGTCACCGGAGCAGCGGATCAGGTGGGGCCTCCTCCGACAGCCATGGCGGATCGGGCTCGGGATCGGGGCACGAGCCCTGCGGCCAGGTGATGCGCGAGACACCGCTGGGCGTTCGGACGATCAGTCGGCCGTCGGACAGCAACTCGAATCGCCACCCGCGGGCGAACGTCTTGATGCGGTGGTGCCGCCGGCAGAGACAGCAGAGATTCCAGCAGTCGGTCGGGCCCCCGTCGGCGTGGGCGATGCCGTGGTCGATGTCGCAGCGTCCCGGCGCGCGACGACACCCGGGCATCCGGCAGCAGCGGTCACGGACGCGGACGAAGCGCCGCTGCGGAGCGCTGGGCCGGTATGCGCGGGTCGGCAGTGGCGGCCCCAACCCGGTGCCGGCGCCCGACCCGGTCGCGGACCCATCGACGCCGGTGAGGTTGTCCGCGTCCCGGCCGCGCCGCCGCCGGCGGCGGCGGCGCCGACCGGCTGCCTGTCGGAGCTCGCTACGGGTGCCGACCGCGATCAGCTGGCAGGTCACCGGGTGGCTGACCGCAACCTGGACACCGCCACCGGCCGGTGCCGCCCGTACGCCGAGCATGTCCAGCTGCTCCAGCAGCTGCCGGCACTGCGCGGCGGTCACGATGCCACCGGCCACCTCG
>JAOPWJ010000048.1 GCA_025965715.1 Blastococcus sp.
CCGGATCGTGCTGCAGGTCATGCACGGTGGTCGGGTCACCCACCCCGACGTCAACGGCGGACGGCGGGTCGTCGGCCCCAGCGCCATCGCGATCGACGGCTCCGGCCACACCGAGAAGGGCGTGCAGCCCTATCCCGTGCCGCACGCGCTGACCACCGAGGAGGCCCGCGCGGCGCTGCAGGACATCGTCGCCGCCTCCCGCCGCGCGATCGAGGCCGGTATGGACGGCGTCGAGGTGCACGGTGCCAACGGTTACCTGCTGCACGAGTTCCTGTCGCCGGCCTCCAACCAGCGCGATGACGTCTACGGAGGGTCGCCGGAGAACCGGGCGCGCTTCGTCGTCGAGGTCGTGACGGCGGTCGTCGAGGCGGTCGGCGCCGGCCGCGTCGGGCTGCGCATCTCGCCCGAGCACAACATCCAGGACGCGTTCGAGACCGACCGGGACGACGTGCTGGCGACCTACGGCTCCCTGCTGGACCAGCTGCGCCCGCTCGGGCTCGCCTACCTGTCGGTGCTGCACTCCGAGCCCGGCGGCGACCTGGTGCAGGAGCTGCGCCGGCGGTTCGGCGGCCCGCTGATCGCCAACAGCGGCTTCGCCAGCGTCACGACCCGCGACGAGGCGGTGCGCCTCATCGAGGCCGCGCACGCCGAGGCCGTCGCCGTGGGGCGCGCCGTCATCGCCAATCCCGACCTGGTCGAGCGCTGGAAGGGCGAGCATCCGGAGAACGAGCCGAAGGCGCACCTGTTCTACGCCAGCGGGGCCGAGGGCTACACCGACTACCCGTTCCTCGCCGCCGGCTGACCCGACCCTTCGTCATCACCACGCAGTGAGGGCTGCCTCCCCGGTCCGGGAGGCAGCCCTCGCTGTGCTCGTGCCCGAGGGCCCGCTCGCCGGATCCGGCACGAGCGGCTCGACGGACATGACGGTGGGGCCGGGGCGGTCGGGTCAGCCGTCCAGCAGGCCGGCTTCGTGGGCGAGGATGGCGGCCTGCGTCCGGTTGGTCAGATCCAGCTTCCCCAGCAGCCGGGAGACGTAGGTCTTCACCGTCGCCTCGCTGACGAACAGCCGCCTGGCCAGTTCCGCGTTGGACTGGCCGCTCCCCAGGAGTTGCAGTACCTCGCGCTCGCGGTCGGACAGCTCCCCGATCCGGCGCAGCGCCTCGGCCTTGCGGGGGGCCGCCTTCTTGTCCACGTAGGACTCGATGAGGGCGGCGGTCACCTTCGGCGACAGGGTGGCGGTGCCGTCGGCGATCGCCCGGACGGCGGCGGCTATCTCGCGTGGCGGGGTGTCCTTGAGCAGGAAGCCGGCGGCTCCGGCGGCCAGGGCGGCGTAGACGTACTCGTCGAGGTGGAAGGTCGTGAGGACGGCGACCTGCGGCGGCTGGGGCAGCGCGAGGATCTCGCGGGTGGCCGCCAGCCCGTCCATCACCGGCATGCGGATGTCGATCAGCACGACGTCCGGACGCAGTTGCCTGGCCGCGCCGACACCGGCGGCGCCGTCGCCCGCCTCCCCCACGACGGTGAAGCCGCCGACGGACTCGAGCACCGTGCGAAGGCCGAAGCGCACGAGTTCCTCGTCGTCCACGAGCAGCACGCGGATCGGTTCGGTCATGTGGGCAGCACCGCCTCCACCAGAAATCCGCCGTCCAGCCTCGGTTCGGCGGTCAGCCGGCCGCCCAGGGTGCGCACCCGCTCACCCAACCCCACCAGTCCGTACCCGCCGCCGGCAGGCGCGCCGGGGGCCCGGGACGGGGCACCGTTGACCACCCGGACGACGAGCGCGTCGGGAAACCGCTCGACGGCAACCCTGACCGGCGCTCCGGGTGCGTGCTTGCTGCTGTTGGTCAGCGACTCCTGCACGACCCGGTAGGCCGCGCGCCCGACCCCGGCGTCGACCGGTGCGGATCCCGCGGGGGGGCCGGCGAACTCGACGTCCATGCCTGCCTCCCGGGCGCGGGCGACCAGCCGCGGCAGGTCGGGAAGGCCCTCCTGCGGGCCGAGTGGCGCTTGCTCGTCCCCCTCCCCGGCTCGCAGGACACCGACCATCTGGCGCAGCTCCTCGAGCGCGGCCCGGCCGGCGTCCTGCACCTGCCGGGCGAGCTGCTCGACCCGGTAGCGGTCGGCGGCGGCCATCTCGATGGCGCCGGCCTGCAGCACCATGAGGCTCACCCGGTGGCCCACGGCGTCGTGCATCTCGCGGGCGATGCGGGTGCGCTCGGTGACGACGGCCTCCCGGGCCATCAGCGCCTGTTCCGCCTCCGCCCGCTCGGCCCGGTCGCGGAGCGCCGCCAGCAGTTCGGCCCGCGTGCGTACGTAGACGCCCATTCCGCCGGAGAGGACCACGAGGATCGCGGCCCCGGCGATCAGGCTGACGAGCTCGTTCAATGAGGTCGGCGGCGCCCAGGGGTGCAGGATCGCGACCGATCCGAGGATGGCGGCGGCCGTCCGCACCGGCCAGCGCGGAACGTAGCGACCGACCGCATAGGCCGCGATCGGTACGCCGACCGTGAGCGCCGGCGCGATGGCGGCCAGGACGCTGGCCAGCAGGAACGGCACGAGGGGAGCGCGACGCCGAAGAAGCACGGACGTCAGGAAGAGCAGCGCGGTGCCGCTGAGGAGCAGCGCCGGGGATCCGCCTTCGGGGGTGACGGTGGCCACGCCGATGGCCACCGTGCCCAGGAGGGCGACGGCGACCTCGAACCAGATGCTGCTCGTGCGCAGACCCGGCCACATGCGCGCCCGAAGCCCCATGGCGCAGAGCGTAGGTGCGGCGCGGCCTGGTCCGGATCGCCCAGGAGGAGCGTCCCGCGTCACCTTTCGGATGACCCGATCTGGCCGTTCGGCCAGCGGTTTCCCCGCTTCCGGCCGACGCGGGGGAGGGCTGCTCGCCGACAGGCTTCCCGGCGAGACCGGAGAGGCCGGTCGAAGCCGGAGGTACCCCATGATCACGGTCAGCGGACTGACCAAGAAGTACGGCGAGCGGACCGTCGTCGACGACGTCTCGTTCACCCTCGAGCCGGGCACCGTGACGGGATTCCTCGGGCCCAACGGTGCAGGCAAGACGACGACGATGCGGATGATCACCGGGCTGGTGCCGGCGACGTCCGGGTCCGCGCTGGTCGATGGCCGTCCCTACGCCTCGCTGCCCAATCCCGGCGCCGTCGTGGGCACGCTGCTCGATGCCTCGGCGGTGCACCCCGGCCGCAGCGGGCGAGCTCACCTCCGACTGCTGGCCGACACGATCGGGGTCGCGCCCCATCGCGTCGACCAGGTGCTGGAGCAGGTCGGACTGACCTCCGCCGCCCGTCGGCGGGTCGGCGGCTACTCGCTCGGCATGCGCCAGCGGCTGGGTATCGCCGGGGCGCTGCTCGCGGATCCGCAGGTGCTGATGTTCGACGAGCCGGCCAACGGACTGGACCCCGAGGGCATCCGGTGGATGCGCGACCTGCTGCGCGGGCACGCCGCGCGCGGCGGCACGGTGCTGCTCTCCTCGCACCTGCTCGGCGAGGTCGAGCACACGGTCGACCGGCTGCTCGTCATCGGCGCCGGCCGGATCGTCGCCGACGGCGCGGTCGCCCAGTTGCTCGGTTCGGACGGCGCCGCCGTCCGGGCCGTGGACCCAGCAGGGCTCGCCCGGTCGCTGGAGGCCGCGGGGTTCCACGTGCAACACGGGGACGACGGTGAGCTTGTCGTGTCCGGCACCGATCCCGCGCAGGTCGGGGCGGTCGCGGCCGCCGGCGGCCACGCGCTGATCGACCTGCGGCCGGTCGAGCGCGGCCTCGAGGACCTCTTCTTCCAGCTCACCACGGCGTCATGACCGGCGCCGTCGACCCCTGTTCCCCTCGTTCCTTCCCGGAGACCCCGATGACCGACACCCTGAACCGATCCAGCACCCCCGTGCCGGCGCCGGTGCGCTCGACCGGCGCCTCGCTGCCCGCCCTGGTCGGGCTGGAGATGCGCAAGTCGCTGTCCACCCGGTCCGGCAGGTCGCTGGCCGTCGCGGCGGTGGCGCTGGCGCCGGTGGCGACGGCGCTGTCGGCGACGACCGCTGATGCGATCGGCTCGGCGGCAGGTCCGATCGGGGGGATGGGGATGCTCACCGCGCTCGTGCTGATGTCCCTCGGCGTGCTCGCGACGGCGGGGGAGTGGAGCCAGCGGACGGTGCAGACGACGTTCCTGCTGGTGCCGCAGCGCAGGCGCGTGCTGGCCGCCAAGGCGGTGGCCGTGGCGTCGCTGGGTGCTGTCGTCGCGGCGTTGTCGGCGGCGCTCTCGGCCGGGGTGCTCGCCGTGGCGATGCACGGACTGTCGTGGGACGAGGCGCCGCGGGCGCTGGCGGTCGTGGTCGCGGCCGGGGCGGTGTTCGCCGTGATCGGGGCCGGCGTCGGCGCGGCACTGGGCAACACGCCGGGCGCGCTGACCAGCCTCTACCTGCTGCTTCTCGGCGTGATCCCCCTGGTGGAGAGCCTCGAGCCGGAGATCGCACAGAAGATCAATCCGGCCGAGGCGGTCATGAACCTGTCGATGGGCCACCTGCAGACGACGTCGGCGCTGATCCTGTCCGGCTGGGTGGTCCTCACCCTCGCGGCCGGCGCGGTTCTGACGACGCGCCGGCAGGTGGCGTGACGCCCCGGCTGCCGGTGCGGTTGTGACGAGGCGCCGGCAGGTGGCCGTGACGCCCCGGCTGTCGGCGCCTCGAGCCACGCCGCTTGCGCGGCGACGGGCCCATGCGCGACCGAGGTGCAGCACGTCCTTCTCGGTCGACCGCGCGCGTGGCTGGCGCGACCGGACGGGCCCGACCGGTGTTCCGGCCCCTCCGGTCGTTCTCGCCCGTCCGGTCGTTCGTCGGAAGGCGACCGCTCAGTACGCGACGGTGAAGCGCGCGCGCCGGTGGGCCGGCTGCTCGATCTCGTCGACGACGGCGGTGGCGAAGTCGGCGCCGCCGATGAAGGAGTTGCCCTCGTCGTCGGTCAGGAGGACGTCGGCACCGACGCGGTACGTGCCGCGTGCCTCACCGGGAGCGAATCCGCCGAAGGCCGCGGGCGGGCAGAGGTAGAACCAGTCGAGGCTCTCCGGAGCGGCCCGGAAGTCGTCGAGGACGGCGGCCATCTCCAGGCTCTCGGGCTTGTACTCGGCCGGGAAGTCGGGGGTGTCGACCAGGCGCGGACCGCCCTCGACCACCTGCAGCGACCCGGCGCCACCGACGACGCCGATGCGCACGCCGCTCGGCTCGGCGTCCGCGGCCAGGGCCGTGATGCCAGGGTGCACGGAGCCGGCCATGTCGCCGCGGGGAGCGACGGTCACGACGACGACGTCCGCGCCCGCGAGCGCCTTCGCCCTGGTGTCGGCGTCCAGGAGCGATCCCTCGACGTACTCCACGCCGTCCGTCCGCTGGTCGGGGAGGTGCCGGCTGATCGAGGCCACCGTGTGACCTCGCCGTGCCGCCTCGGCGACGATGCTGCCGCCCGCGTACCCCGTGCCGCCGAACACGCTGATCCGTGCCATGTGTGCCTCCTGCTCGTGGATGGTCCCCGCCCACAACCGCGCAGGAGTGGTTGAACATTCCACTAATCGCGCTCGGCCGGCGGAATGCTGGGCCGCTCGACGCGAAGGCGGTCCGCAGCGGAGCTTGGGATAGACCGACGGCCCCGCGTGCGCGGGTCGTGGTCGGCCAGGGCGGAGTCCCTGTCCGCGGATCCGACGTCGAAGTGGATGCATAGGGCAACCGGCGCAGGGGTACGCGGGGGCGGCCCACAGTGAGGTAACAGCCCTCGGGGTTCCGCAGGCGAGCGCCCGGCGGTACGGCCACGTGCTGCACGGTGCGGACCGCCGCCCGTAGTCCAGGAAATCGAGACCATGACCTCTACCGCAAGCCCACGTACGCAGCCGGCGTCCTCTGGAAGGGATGCGGGCAGTCGCCGCGTCTTCACGGCCCTGACCGGCCTCGCCGCACTGGCGATCCTGCTCCAGGGCCTCTGGGCGGGGATGTTCCTCGAGCACGACGGTGAACGGGATGCCGCCGAGAGCTGGATCGAGGTGCATGCGACCGGTGGCGAGGTGGCGATCGGGCTCGCGGCCCTGGCGGCGATCTGGGCGATCGTGCGGCTTCGCTACCGCCGGGACCTGGTGATCGGGGCCGTCGTCCTGACGGTGCTGCTCGTCCTGGAGGCCTACATCGGCGGCCTCATCGTGGATGACGGAAAGGACTCCCTGACCCCCCTTCACATACCGCTCGCTCTGCTGTTGATGGCCGTAGCCGTCTGGCTGCCCGTCCGGGCCGGCCGGGCCGGGGAGCCTGCCAGGGGGTGACCCCCACGCCGGACCCCGGTCCCTCACGAGGGGCTGGTTGCGGGAGCCTGGGCCGGGCGTGATCAGCTCCATCTCGCCGGTGCCCTGTACGTGGGGCTCGCGGTCGCCCGGGAGCAGCACTCGTGACAACCGGTCGTCGGCTGCCAGACGTGCCGATGGTCGACGTCGTGGTCGCGTAGACCGACCACTCCGGAGAGGACACGTGCGTGGCTTGGACCGAGGCCGACATCCCCGACCTGAGTGGCCGTACGGCGGTGGTGACCGGAGCGAACGGTGGTCTCGGCTTCCAGACGGCGCTCGCGCTGGCCGGTGCCGGCGCGCAGGTCGTCCTGGCTGCCCGTGATTCGTCGAAGACGGCGGCTGCCGAGGCGCGGATCCGGGAGCGGTATCCCTCGGCGGCGCTGGAGGTGGTGCCGCTGGACCTCGGTGACCTGTCGGTGGTGTCGGCCGCCGCGCGGCACATGCTGGCCGGGCACGAGCGGGTCGATCTGCTGGTGAACAACGCCGGGGTGATGGCGATGCCGCAGCGGACGACTGCCGACGGGTTCGAGATGCAGTTCGGCGTGAACCACCTGGGTCACTGGGCGTTCACGGCGCACCTGTTGCCGGCGCTGCTGCGGGCGCCGGCCGCGCGGGTGGTGACGGTGACGAGCACGGCGCGGCACCGGGCCAGGCGGCTGGACCCGGGCGATCCGCATCTGCGGCGGAACTACGGGGCATGGGCGGCGTACGCGCAGGCGAAGATGGCTAACTTCCACTTCGGGCTGGGGCTGCAACAGCAGTTCTCCCGCGCCGGTGCCCGTGCGTCGAGCCTGATCGCGCACCCGGGGCTGTCGAACACCGACCTGCAGGCGCGCTCGGTGCGCGAGGGCGGGGCCGGCTGGATAGGGGCGTTCTTCGAAGCGTTGACGGCGAGGTCGGGGATGACGCCGTTGCAGGGGGCGCGCCCGCAGCTGCGGGCCGCGACCGATCCGCGGGCTCGGGGCGGGGAGCTCTACGCGCCTCGGTTCGGCTCGAACGGACCGGCGGTGCGGCGGCCGATCCTGCGCCGGTTCGATCTGCAGAGGCAGATCGACCTCCTGTGGGAGGTCTCCGAGCGCGAGACCGGCATCCCGCTGGACGTCGCGACACCCTAGGCGCAGGGATGGTGTAGCACTCGCAGTGCTCCTCGGCGCTCCACGAGCTCGTCCGCGTCGAGGTGCACAGCGCCGAGCTCGCATCCTGACTGGCCGACCCGCCCCATGCACCGGTCGTGAGCAGCGCACCGGAGCGGCGGGAGTCGTCGTCAGCCAGCCTGGCCTCCGATCGCCGGTGCGGGGGAGCGGTCAGCGCCGGCGGGCGAGGCGGTAGCCGACCAGGACGCCGAGCAGGGTGAGCACCGCTCCGCCGACGGCGCCCAGCAGCAGGGTCTGGACGTCGCTGGACGTTCCCGCGGGAACCCCTGCCTTGCCGGTGAACGTCCGACCGGCCGCAACGGGGGCCCCGCCGACGACCAGGGAGGCATCGCTGGCAGCAGCAGCTGGCGGTGCGGCGGCGATCGGCACCACGGCACCGGTCAGCTCGTCGTCGATCGCCGTGAAGAACTGGCCGGCCATCCGCTTGGCGACGCCGGTGATCATCCGCTGGCCCACACCCGCGACCGGACCCCCGATCACGGCGTCGGCGGAGTAGGTCAGGTTCGTCGTGCCGTCCCCGGCCGGCTCCAGGTTGATCGTGACCGTCGCCCGCGCGTTGCCCGGCGCACCGGCACCCGACGCGTGCATCACGTACGACCTCGGCCGCTGCCGGTCGGTCAGCTTGACCTCACCGGCGTACGTCCCGCGGATCGCCCCGACCCCCACGGACACGTTCATCCGGTACTCGTCGTCCCCTGTCTGCTCGAGCGTCTCGCAGCCCGGGATCGTCCGTGCCAGCACGGCCGGGTCGGTGATCACTGCCCAGACCTCGTCCGGCGAGCCGGAGAGCACCGCAGAGCCGTCGAGATTCACGCCATCGCTCCAGTTCCGGACCGCCGGGTGTAGGCCTCGGTCAGCTCCGAGTCGTCGTTGCGCACCAGGTCGTACAGCTCGGTGGGGGAGATCGGCATCGCCGCGATCCGCCGTCCCACCGCGTCCTCGATCGCGGACGCGATCGCCGCCGTCCCCGGGATGACGCCGGCTTCACCGGCGCCCTTGATGCCCAGCGGGTTGAGCGGCGACGGCGTCGACTGATGGTCGATGTCGATGTCGGGCACCTCGGAGGCGTACGGCATCAGGAAGTCCATGAAGGAGGCGTTCTGCAGCTGCCCGTCGCGGTCGTAGGCCATCCGCTCGTACAGTGCCCCGGCCACCCCCTGCGCCACCCCGCCGTGCACCTGGCCCTCGACGATCATCGGGTTCACCACGTTGCCGCAGTCGTGCACGACCGCGTACTTCACGATGTCGATCTCCCACGTCGCCGGGTCGATCTCCACGATCGCCGCGTGCGCACCCGACGCGAACGTCGACCGGATCGGCGAGTAGTAGTCGCGGTGCTCCAGGCCCGGTGCATCGCCAGGGCTCACCGGCGGCTTCGAGTCGTCCCCGGGCCCGGCGAACTGCGTCGCCTGCTTCGCGGCCTCGTCGAACGCGTAGCGCAGCGGATTGGACAGGACGGCGATCGTCCGCAGCGGGATCGACGAGCCGGGCACCCCGCGCACCTGCACCACCCCCTCGTCGATCTCCAGGTCGTCCGGCGACGCCTCCAGGACGTCGGCGGCGATCCGCAGCGCCTTCTCGCGCACGCCCCGCGCCGCCAGGGCGATCGCGTTGCCGCTCATGACCGCGGCCCGCGAGGCGAACGTGCCCACCGCGTACGGGAAGCGCCGCGTGTCGCCGGTGGTCACCTCGACGTCCTCGATCGGCACCCCGAGCTCGGAGGCCACGATCTGCGCGAACGAGGTCTCGTGCCCCTGCCCCTGCGACGTCAGGCCCGTCGCGACGAGCACCTTGCCGCTGCCGAGCACCTGCACGTGCCCGCCCTCGTACGGGCCGGGCCCGGTGCCCTCGACGTACATCGCCATCCCGATGCCGAGCAGCTTCCCGCGCGCCGCGGCGTCGTTCCGCAGTGCGTCGGCCTCCGACCATCCGACCAGTGCGCGGAGCTTGGCCAGCAGGCCCGGGTAGTCGCCCGAGTCGTAGATCACTGGCCGGCCGTCCTGGAACGTCAGGTGGTGGTCGTAGGGAAACTGGTCGGCCTGGATGAGGTTCCGCTCGCGGACGACGGCGCGGTCGAGGTCGAGGGCGTCGGCAATGCGGTCCATCGTCCGCTCCATCGCGTAGCAGCCCTGCGGCCGACCCGCCCCGCGGTACGGCGTCACGATCACCGTGTTCGTGTAGACGCTCTCGACGACCACCCGGTACACCGGGATGACGTACGGCCCGACCAGCTGCGTCGCCGTCACGATCGGCACGATGATCCCGTAGGGCGTGTACGCGCCGTTGTCGTGCCAGATGTGGACGTCGAGGGCGGTGATCCGGCCGTCGTCGTCGTAGCCGACCGTGATCTCCTGCCGCTGCTGTCGCTCGTGGGCCGAGGAGGTGAAGTGCTCCCGACGGTCCTCGGACCACTTCACCTCCTGGCCCAGCGCGATCGCGGCCAGCGGGACGAGCAGCTCCTCGGGCCACGGGTGGACGATCTTCACGCCAAAGCCGCCGCCGACGTCGGGCGCGATGACCTCGACCTTCTCCAGCGACAGGCCGAGCTTCGCCGCGATCGCCGCGCGCACCGACGTCGACGCCTGGGTGCTCGAGTAGACGCGTAACGATCGGTCGTCGGCGTCCCACTTCGCGTGCACGCCCTTGCCCTCCATCGGCGTGCAGGCGCTGCGCTCGATGTACTGGGTGAAGCTCAGCGTCCGCGGCGAGGCCGCCAGCGCGGGATCGACGTCCCCGGTCTGCTGATGGTGCCGGGCGGCGACGTTGTCCGGGATCTCCTCGTGAACCGCGTGCGCAGCGGCGCGGGCGGCGTCGACGCCCACGATGACCGGCAGCTCCTCATAGCTGACCAGGATCCGCTCGGCGGCGTCCTCGGCGATGTACCGGTCGGTCGCGACCACCATGACGATCGGCTCACCGACGTGGTTGACCTCGCCGTTGGCCAGCGGATAGCCGGTGCGGGGGGCGGTCAGCTGCGGGTGCGGGATGAGCACCGGCAGCGGCTCGGCCATCGGACCCGTCAGGTCCTCGTAGGTGTAGATCGCGACCAGGCCCTCGACGTCCAGGGCACCGTCGACGTCGATGCCGGTGATCCGGGCGTGGGCGTGCGGCGACCGCACGAAGGCGGCGGCCAGGGCGTTGTGCCCGATGTCGTCGAGGTACCGGCCCTTGCCGACGATCAGGCGGGCGTCCTCGCGCCGGCGGACCGGCTCGCCGAAGAGCTTGGTGGTCATCGGCGCACGCCGCCGGCGGTCGGATCGGCCGTCTGTGGGGCCACCCGGCCGGCCGGGGCCGCCGTATCGCCGCCGAACCCGCGACATGGCGCGGCTTCGGCGACCATGCCGCGGCGTCGGTCGGCGGTGGGGGGCGTCACCGGGCATCCCGCATGGCCGCGGCGGCGCTGTGCACGGCCTTCGTGATGTTGGCGTAGCCCGTGCATCGGCAGAGGTTGCCGCCGACCATGTCGTCGACCTCCTCCTCGGTGAGCTCGGCTGCCGGGTCCCGCTTGTCCAGACCCGCGGCGATCGTCATGAGGAAGCCGGGCGTGCAGAATCCGCACTGCAGGGCGTGGCACTCGCGGAAGGCCTCCTGCACCGGATGCAGGACCTGCCCGCCCCGGTGGTCGTCGCGGGCGAGGCCCTCGACGGTGGTCACCGAACGACCCTCCACCTGGACGGCGAGCATCAGGCACGAGCGCACCGGGTCGCCGTCGACCAGCACGGTGCACGACCCGCAGACGCCGTGCTCGCAGCCGACGTGCGTGCCGGTCAGCCCCAGGTCGTGGCGCAGTGCGTCCGACAGCAGCCGGCGCACCGGCACGGTGGTTTCCCGTGGAACACCGTTCACCGTGACGGTGACCGTCCGTTCCGTGTCGACAGTGGTCATGCGGCCCTCCCCGTACTGGTGGCTCGGCTCCGGACTCGCTGAGCTCCTCGGTCGCCGGCGCTCCCGACGATGCTCACTCGACCGTCGCTCGCGCGGCAGCTTCGGCGGCAGCGGAAGCCAGAGTCCGTTCCGTCAGAACGGCGACCAGCAGCCGCCGGTAGTCGGCGCTCGCGTGGATGTCGGCGTCCGGATCGACCAGGGTGCGCGCCAACGCTCCGGCGGCGGCCCAGTCGGCGCTGTCGACGGGCTTGCCGACCACGGCGTCGGTGAGGTCGTGCACCTCGGGGGTGAGTCCGACCGACAGGTAGGAGGCTCGAATCCGCTCGACGCGGCGGTCCTGGTCCAGCGTGACGACGACACCGGCGCCGCAGACCGCGTAGTCGCCCTTGCGGCGGGCGACCTCGGCGAAAGCAGTGCCCGAGCGCGGCGGCAGCGCGGGAAAGAAGGCGGAGGTGACGACTTCGGCGCCGTGGACCGAGGTCTCCAGTGGGCCGACGAAGAAGTCCCGCCACTCGACGGTCTGCACGCCCGCGGGGGAAGCCACCGTGACGGAGCCGCCGGTCAGGGCGAGGACGGCGGTCATCTCGCCCGAGGGATCCGCGTGCGCGATCGAGCCGACCGTCGTCCCCCGGTTGCGGATGGCCGGATGGGCGACGTTCGCCGTCGCCCGGGCCAGCAACGGCTGCACCCGGGCGGCGGCCATGGCATCGCGGTGACCCCCGAGGAGCTGGTTGTGCCGTACCAGCGCTCCCACCGTCACGCCGTCCCCGGTGACCTCGACGGTGTCGAGGCCGGGCACCCGGTTGATGTCCACCAGCGTGGTCGGCGCCGCCAGCCGCATGGACAGCAGCGGAAGCAGTGACTGGCCACCGGCGAGCACCTTGGCGCCCTCACCCTCTGCCGACAGGACCGCGAGGGCCTCGTCGAGGGTGTCCGGGTCGGCGTAACGGAAGGGGGCGGGCTTCACCGGTTGAGCGTGCCCTCTCCAGGCGTCCGGCCGCCGGTGACACCTGGACGGCCGACCTCGTCGACCGACGACGGGTCGGCGTCGTAACGGCCCACCCCGTCACCGCCCGCCCCGTGACCGCCCACCCCGTGACCGCCCAGCACCGGGGCGCTGCCGAGTTCGCCGCCCTCGCGCAGCAGCGCCTCCCTCATCTCGGCCGGGGCGATCGTGCGGGCCACGTGCCACCCGACGACGGCGACGATGGCACCGAAGGCGATGCCGGTCAGGGAGAAGGTGTCGGTGATCTTCATGCTGACGTCGCCGATCGCGATGACGATCCCCGCGGCGAGCGGCACCAGGTTGATCGGATTGGCGAAGTCGACGCGGTTCTCCTTCCAGATCTTCGCGCCGAGCAGGCCGATCATTCCGTACAGGACGACGGTGATCCCGCCGAGCACCCCACCCGGAACGATGTTGACCAGCGCGCCGAACTTCGGGCAGAGCCCGAGGAGGATCGCCACGATCGCGGCGACGTAGTACGCGGCCGTCGAGTAGACCCGGGTGGCGGCCATGACGCCGATGTTCTCGGCGTACGTGGTGGTGGGTGAACCACCGACCGAGGTGGCGACGATCGTGGCGATGCCGTCGGCCGCGATCGCCCGGCCGAGCACGGGGTCGAGGTCACGCTTGGTCATGGCGCTGACCGCCTTGACGTGCCCCGCGTTCTCCGCGATGAGCGCGATGACTGCCGGCAGCACGAGCAGGGAGAAGTTGAGCGAGAAGTTGGGCGCCGTGAAGTTCGGCAGACCGAACCACTGCGCGTCACCCACGGTGGAGAAGTTGATCCGGTCGTGGGTGGTGGCCTCGGTCGCGCCGCCGAGCACGGAGGTGATGGGGCCGGCCGTCGCGTCGAGCAGGACCGAGAGCAGGTAGCCGAACACCAGGCCGAGCAGGATCGCGATCCGGGCCAGGAACCCGCGCAGCGCCAGCGACGCGATGATGACGAACACCATCGTGGCCAGGGCCACCCACTGGTCCTGCGGCCAGTAGGTGTGCGCGACGACGGGCGCCAGGTTGAAGCCGATGAGCATGACGACCGCGCCGGTGACCGCGGGCGGCAGCACGGCGTTGACCACGCGTGCCCCGAGGAAGTGGATGACCACACCGACGAGGGCCAGGACCACGCCGGAGACGAGGATGGCGCCGAGGACGTCGGCGTCGCTGCCGCCCTGCGCCTGAACGGCGAAGACGCCGCCCACGAAGGAGGCGCTGGTGCCCAGGTAGCTGGGCACCTTCCCGTTCACGATGAGCAGGAAGATGATCGTCGCGACACCGCTCATCATGATCGCGAGGTTGGGGTCCAGCCCCATGATGATCGGGAAGACGAAGGTGGCGCCGAACATCGCGACCACGTGCTGCGCACCGATGCCGATGGTGCGCGGCCAGGACAGGCGCTCGTCCGGGGCGACTGCCTCGCCCAGTGGCGGTGTCTTGCCGTCCCCGTAGAGCTTCCAGCTGAACGCCATCCGAGTGCCTCCTCGACGTGCACTTCCGACCCGACACGGTGCCGGTCAGCGGGCCCTGTCATGGGCCCTGCCACCACCGGGAGCGGCCAATGTGCCACGCACGCGGAAGTGGCGGAAGTACCTCAGTGCTAAATCGTTATTGCACTTTCGGGGCGGTCCTTCACCGCTGAGACATCGGTCGGTACGGTCCACCGGATGAGCGCCCCACGCCTCCCGGCCGCCCCTTCCGCCACGGGAGCGCGGTCGGTGTCGCTGCGCTCCGGCGTTTACGCCGACTCGGTGCGGTTGATGCAGGTCAGCCGCGACGTCTCGGCTCTGGACGGCGTCACGGGGGTGCTGGTCGCGATGGCCACGCCGCTCAACCTCGAGCTGGCCGCGACCATGGGCCTGGCGCCGGACGAGCCGACCTCTCCCGAGCAGTTGCTGATCGCCGTCCGCGCGGAGTCCGAGGAGGCACTGGCCGCCGCGGCGGCAGCGGTCGAGGCCGCACTGACCGCCCGCGAGCGCTCCACCGGAACGGCCGCCGCCGTTCCCCGGCGCACGATCGGCGCCGGCCTCGACGACCTCCCCTCCGACGACCCTGCGCTGGCCATCGTGTCCGTGCCCGGGCCCTACGCCGTCGCGGAGGCCGCGGACGCCATCGCCGCCGGCCGCAGCGTGCTCGTCTTCTCCGACGGGGTGCCCGTCGAGCACGAGGTCGCGCTCAAGCGGGCGGCGCACGCCGCCGGCGTGCTCGTCATGGGCCCCGACTGTGGCACGGCGATCGTCTCCGGCATCGCCCTCGGTTTCGCCAACGTCGTCCGTCCCGGACCGGTGGGCCTGGTCGCCGCCTCCGGCACCGGTGCCCAGCAGATCTCCTGCCTGCTCGACATGGCCGGGATCGGCGTCTCCCACGTGCTCGGCGTCGGTGGGCGCGATCTCTCGGCGGCGGTCGGCGGCCTGGCCACCCTCGACGCGCTGGCCGCCCTGGACGCCGATCCGGCGACGGAGTGGGTGTTGCTGGTCTCCAAGCCACCCGCGGCGTCCGTGGCTGCATCCGTAGCCGCCGCGGCGGCCGAACTCGCGGTGCCGGTCCGATCGGCCGTGCTCTCGCCCGGGACGCCCGATCTGACCGCGGCGGTCGAGTCCCTCCTCGGTGACATGGGTCTGGACGTCCCCACCTGGCCGTCGCGCCCGGGACCTGCCGCTGCAACGGTCCCGGGCGCGGCCCTCAAGGGCCTCTACTCCGGCGGAACGCTCGCGGACGAGGCGATGCTGCTGGCCGCGCCCGCTCTGGGCGACATCCGGTCGAACACCCCATTGCGGCCCGAGCTGGACCTGGGCGCTGACTTCTCGGCCTCCGGGCACGTGGTCATCGACTTCGGGGACGACGCACTGACCGTCGGCCGCGCCCATCCGATGATCGACCCGACGCTGCGACTGGACGCGATCGCCGGCCTCGCTGCCTCCGGGGAGCCCGCGGTGCTCCTGCTGGACGTCGTCCTGGGTTACGGCGCCGATCCCGATCCGGCCCGGTCCTTGGTTCCGGCGCTGCGGGCCGCGGTGGCGGCCGGGACTCCGGTCGTCGTGGCGCTGATCGGCACCGAGGCCGATCCGCAGGGCTGGAGCCGCCAGGCCGACGCGCTCGCCGGCGCCGGAGCCGCCGTCTTCGCCTCCAACTCCGCCGCCACGCGGTACGCCCTCGACCTGCTGGGAGCCTCCGCATGAGCGAGCTCGCCAGCTCGTCGATGCACGGGGCGCCGCCCCTGGGTGGGTTGCTGTCCGGACCGCCGGCCATCGTCGCCGCCGGCGTCGACGTCTTCTCCGACGCGCTGCGCGCCCAGGGCGCCCAGGTGCACGACGTCGACTGGCGACCGCCGGGCTTCGGCGACCCGGCCGACCTGGCCGCGCTGGCTCTCGACCCGCGGCGCGCGGCGGCGAACAGGGCGGCGGTGGAGCGGTTGCTCGCGGCGGGATCGCAGCTGGTCGACGTGCGGCCGGCCAGTGAGGTGCTCGACCTGGCCGACCGGATGCTGCTGCACGCCGGCCCGCCGCTGGAGTGGTCGAACGCGTCCGGCCCGATGCGCGGTGCGCTGGTCGGCGCCTGCCTGTTCGAGGGCTGGGCCGCCTCGGTCGAGGAGGCCCAGCGGATCCTGGCCGCCGGGGAGGTCAGGCTCGACCCGTGCCATCACCACCGCACGGTCGGCCCGATGGCCGGGGTGACGTCGCCGTCCATGTGGATGTGGTGCCTGTCCGATCCCGTCCACGGTGGGCAGGCGTTCTGCAACCTCAACGAGGGCCTCGGCAAGGTGCTGCGGATGGGCGCCTTCGACCACGAGGTGCAGGAGCGGCTGCGCTGGATGCGCGACGTGCTCGGCCCGGTGCTGTCTGCCGCCGTGCGGGGCTCGCTGGACGCCGGCAACGACCCGATCGACGTGAAGGCGATCCTCGCCCAGATGCTGCAGATGGGCGACGAGGGGCACAACCGCAACCGCGCCGGATCGCTCATGGCCCTGCGCGAGCTCTCTCCGCTGATCGTGGCGGTCGATGCGCCGTCGTCCGACATCGCCGCGGTGCTGAAGTTCGCCGGCGGCAACGAGCACTTCTTCCTCAATCTCGGCATGCCGACGGCGAAGCTGGCCCTGGACGGCGCCCGCGACGTGCCGGGCTCGACGATGCTCACGGTGATGTCCCGCAACGGCACCGAGTTCGGCATCCAGACCGCGGGAACGGGGGACCGCTGGTTCACCGGGCCCGCGCAGACGCCGGTCGGCCTGTTCCTCGGCGACTACGGGCCCGACGACGCCAACCCCGACATCGGCGACTCGGCGATCATGGAGACCTATGGCGTCGGCGGGTTCTCGATGGCCGCGGCTCCCGCGATCGTGCGATTCGTGGGCGGAACGGTCCCCGACGCGCTGGCGACCACCGAGCGGATGTATCAGCTGACGCTGGCGGAGAACCCCGCGATGGCCATTCCCATCCTGGGCTTCCGCGGGTCACCTACCGGGATCGACGTCCTCAAGGTGGCCCGTACCGGCTGGCTGCCGCAGATCAACACCGGCATGGCCGGCCGGATCGCCGGCACCGGTCAGGTGGGCGCCGGGCTCGTCCAGCCGCCGCAGGAGTGCTTCGAGCAGGCCCTCGTCGCGCTCGCGGAAGCAGCACGCTCCGCCTGAGGTCACGGGGCCGGGCAGCCGTCGCGGTGGCTGACCGGCTGGCGGATCAGCGCCTTCGCGACGGTGTGGAGGCAGCGGCCGACCTCCCCGACGCTCCGTTAGGTGTGCCGGCGGTCCGGGGCGGGCAACCGCCCCGGGTCACCTCGACGGCGCCCGCGCCGCCTCGCCGAGTCCGAGACGGCGTCGGCGTCGGCGAATGTCGGGCAGGAGACGGGACGGTCGCGGCCCAGTTGCCGCATCGGACTGCGGAGCCTCGCCGCACCAACCCGCCAACCGTTCGGACACGGGAGGGGCGCATGGATGTCGTCGGCATCAGCAAGCGGCTGTCCTACGTGCTACGGCACCAGCCCGGCAGCATCGGCGTCACCCTCGACGACGCCGGCTGGACCGACGTGGACGCCCTGCTGAACGCCCTGGCCGGGCACGGTCTGCCGCTGACCCGGGCAGAGCTGGACCACGTCGTCGCCACCAACGACAAGCGACGCTTCGCCGTCGACGAGTCGGGCACCCGGGTCCGCGCCAGTCAAGGCCACAGCCACCGGGTCGACCTCGGCTATGTCGCCGAGCCGCCACCGCCCGAGCTCTTCCACGGCACGGTCGACCGATTCCTCGCGGCGATCCTCGCCGAGGGCCTGCGTCCGGGGCGCCGGCACGCGGTGCACCTCAGTGCCGACGCCGCGACTGCCCGCACGGTCGGCGGACGGCGGGGTCACCCCGTCGTCCTCCGCGTGGACGCCGCGGCGATGGCGGCCGCCGGGCACCGGTTCACGCGCTCGGCCAACGGGGTGTGGCTGGTCGACGCCGTTCCGCCCGCGTACCTGGCGCAACAGCGGTGAATGACCGTTCCGTCACACTCAGTGGTGCGATGGAGACGCTGTCGGCGGTCGATGAGAGGATCACCACCGAGACGATGGGACGCCCGGCTCCAGCAACGTGGCCAGGGGCGCGAGCACCGCGTGAGGGGTGTCGACTGGACGGGCGGCTGGCCGAGCTGGTCCCGGGGACACCCCGGACCGAGCTCCAGCGGATGGTCCTCGAGCACGACTGGTCGGCCACCCCGTTGGGGCCCGAGGAGCTGTGGTCGACGACGCTCCGTACCGCTGTGAGCACCGCTCTGCACAGCCGCTTCCCCCTGGTCCTCATGTGGGGTCCGGAGCTGGTCATGCTCTACAACGACGCGTACGCGCCCTTGCTCGGCCAGCGCCATCCCGGGGCGCTCGGGGCGCCGGCGGCCCAGGTCTGGAGCGATATCTGGGCCGACATCGGCGGCATGGCGGCCGAGGTGTGCGCGGGCCGGGCGACCTACTCGGAGGACCTGCTGCTGGTCACGAGCCGGTCTGGGTTCGAGGAGGAGACCTACTTCAGCTTCTCCTTCAGTCCGGTCTTCGAGCCGGGCGGCCAGGTTGCGGGGCTCCTCGACACCGTCGTCGAGACGACGTCGCGCGTGTTGTCGACCCGGCGTCTCGGCGTCCTGCAGCGGCTCGGCAGCCTGCCCCGCTCGATGCACGGCACCACCGCCGAGGCGGTGGCGGCGGTGCTCCGCGTGCTCGCCGACGCCCGCGCCGACTGCCCGTTCGGGCTGGTCTACCTCGACGGTGAGGACGGCGCGGCGCTGGTGGCCGGGCACGGCGTCGCTGCGGAGATCGAGCTGGCGGGCAGTGTCATCCCGGAGCAGGTGCGCACGGTTCTCGACACCGGAGCGGCGCAGACGGTGACGGGCCTGGCCGAGCTGCTCCCCGGCCTGTCGAGTGCGGGGGCGAGCACCGTCGGCCAGGCCGAGGTCCACACGGCCGTGGTCCTCCCGCTCGTCCTCGGCGGCCAGGAGCATCCGGTCGGCGCCCTCGTGCTGGGCATCAGCCCACACCTGCGGCTGGACGAGGAATACCGGATCTTCCTGTCACTGGCGGCCGGGCAGGTGGCGGCCGCCCTGGCCGACGCACAGGCCGTCGAGTCCGAGCGGCGCCGGGCGGCCGAGCGGGCCGAGCTCGACCAGGCGCGGGCGCAGTTCTTCACCGACGTGGCGGTCACCCTCCAGCGGGCGGTGCTCGGTCCGACCGTGCTCCCCGAGGGCTTCGCCGTCCACTACGAGCCGGCCAGCGGCACGCTCGAGGTGGGAGGCGACTGGTACGACGTCGTCGACCTGCCCGGCGGGCGGTACGGCGTCGTCGTCGGGGACGTCGTCGGACGGGGGCTGCCCGCCGCGGCGGTCATGGGCCAGCTGCGTAGTGCCGGCCGGGCTCTGCTGCTCGAGAGCCGCTCGCCGGCCCACGTGCTCACCGCACTGGACCGCTTCGCGGCACTGGTGCCCGGAGCGGCGGTCAGCACGGTGTTCTGCGCCGTCATCGACCCTGAGGGGAAGACCCTCCGGTACAGCAGCGCCGGCCACCCCCCGGCAGTCCTGGTTCAGGCCGACGGCCGCTCACGCCTGCTGGAAGAGGCCGGGTCGCTGCCGTTGGCCGTCTCGGAGGCCATCTCGAGGCCGGAGGCCGACGTCGCGCTGCCGGACGGCGCCACGCTCCTGCTCTACACCGACGGTCTGGTCGAGCGGCGTGGCGAGGCGATCGACGAGGGAACGGCGCGGGCGGTCGACGTGCTCACCGAGGGCCGGCACCATGACGCGTCCAGTCTGGCGGGGCTGCTCACCGACCGTCTGCTGGCCGATGCGCCGGACGACGACGTCGCTTTCCTGCTCTACCGCTGCGGCTGAATCGCCGCACTCCGGTGCGCTCCGGGCTGGCCGCTCCGGCTTTCATGACCCCCTCCCTTCCGGCCGCCCGGTGATCGCCTCCGCCAGCTCGAATGGAGGGGCTCCAGGTTCTTTTGGGACAGGAGTTGAGGTGCGGCGCGCCCGGCCGAAGACAAGGGAGTCAACGTCGAGGCACAGCCGTCGGGCCATCGGATGGACGTCATCCGGGCGGCGCTGAGCCGTTCAGAGAACAGGACTGGCAATGCGCAAGTCGCGTCTTCTGCTTTCCGGTGTCGCGGTTGCCGCTGTCGCCGCGGCCACCTCGGCCTTCACCAACAGCAACACCTTCACCACCGGCATGGACAACGTGGCCGGCTACGGCCAGCTCACGGTGACCGGTGTCGTCGTCAGCAACATCGCGTACACCCCCTCGACCACTGACGCCACCAAGCTGCACAGCGTCGAATTCACGGTCGACACGGACACGCGGACGATGGCGGCGATCATGACGCTCACCCTCAGCGGTGCCGCCGTCAGCAACAGCGCCTCCTCCTGCAGCCCCACGGCCACGACGATCACCTGCACCCTCACCCAGGACGTCGCCTTCCAGGCCTTCAACATGACCGGCCTCACGGTCACCTCGAGCTGAGCACCCGGACTGGGCGCGGCAGCTCTGCCGCCTCGCCGTCCGCGCCTTCGCCATGAGCGTCGTCCTCAAAGTCGCCAGCACCAGCGCCCTCGTCGCGTTGGTGCTGGCGGCTGTGTGGACGTTCTGGCCGCAGGCCCTGGGTGGCGGCATGACGTACCTCGTCACGCACGGCACGAGCATGGAGCCGAGCTTCCACGCCGGCGACCTCGCCATCGTGCGGGCCACCGAGCACTACGAGGTAGGCGACGTCGTCGCCTACCGGAGCGACTCGCTGAACACGATCGTCATGCACCGGATCGTCTCCGGGGACGACGCCGGTTTCGTGACCCAGGGGGACAACAACGAGTGGCTGGACCGGGACCACCCCTCGCAGAACGAGATCCTGGGACGGTTGCTCCTCCGGTTGCCGCAGGGGGGGAAGGCGCTGGACGCGATCAGATCGCCGGGCACCCTCGCCCTCATCGCGGCTGCTCCGCTCACCCTCTTCGGAGCGGTGCGCGGATCGACCAGCCGTCGCGCCCGCGGCGCCGCGCGCGGCCGTTCCGCGCGACGATCCGCCCCCTCCACGACCGCCCGGGCGGTCGCGCGCCAGATCACGCTGGCATCCGGTGCCGCGGCCCTGGTCGCGCTGCTCGGCACCGGCGTGTTGCTCGGCCTGCCGTCCACCCAGACCGGGACGCGGACGCTGCACGTGACCCAGCAGGGTCAGTTCAGCTACACGGGCACGGCCATGGCGGGCACCACGTATCCCACCGGTCTCATCGAGACGGGGGACACCGTCTGGACCCAACTCTCCAGGCCGCTGACCGTGTCGTTCGCGAACACTGTGAGCGGGCCTTCCCTGACCGACCTGCGCGGCCTCATGCGCCTCGACGTCTCGGTCACCGCGGCCGACGGCTGGAGCTCCGTCCTGGCCAGTGGGCCCCAGGCCACGCTCGTGGACGGGGCGGCGACCTCCACCGTCGTCGTCGACGCGGCCGCGGCGGCCGCCCTGCTGAGCCGGCACTATGCAGAGATCGGTACGGGTGGTGGCCCCGCGACGGTCACCGTCACCCCCGTGACGGCGACGCTGGGCAACGTGGCAGGTCATCCCTTCAGCGCGGAGGCACCCGCCCCGTTCACGTTCACCCTGGACACCGCTGCGCTGCGCCCGTCCGGAGAACCGGCCACGGCCCTGGCGCCCAGGACGCAGACCGAGGTGCAGGTCGAGGAAGTGGTCCCGCGCAGTTTCAGGGCGCTCGACTTGTCGGTACCCATCGACACCGCCCGTGCGGTCGCGGCCGGGATCCTCGCCATCGCGGTCATCGTCTGTGCAGCAGCCGCCTGGATCGCTCGCATCGGTCGAGGAGATCCCGCCGAGCGATTCCTCGTCCGCCACGCCGACCGCATCGTCCCGGTCGCCGGCTTCACCTCGGGGGCCACCGTCATCGACGTCTCCGACGCCGAGTCCCTGCACCGGGTGGCCGAGCGGTTCGACACCGTCGTCCTGCACCACGCAGGCGCCGACGAGGACGTCTTCGCGGTGCGCGACGTCGACGCCACTTACCGTTTCGTGGTGCCGGGCGGATCCGACGGTCGGCGTGGCAAGCCCCCCGTCCCGGTACCGGCCCCCGTCCCGGCACCGGCCCCCGTCCCGGTACCGGCCCCCGCCCCGGTGCCGGAAGGGCCGCGGGATAGGGAACCGACACCCCCACCGGCGGAGCCGACCAGTCCGCTTCCCGTCGTCCCGGCCCCCGCGCGCGGCGGTCTCTGGGAGAGCCGCTGGGCCTGAGAGCTGCCCGCCCCGCCACGCCCAGGCTGGCGGCGGGACCGGGAAGTAGCCGCTAGGCCGTGACGATCGCAGCGACGGGGCCGCCGCCGGAGGGGCCCTGGTGCACCGCGGCCACCGACACGAAGACGGCGGGGTCGCCGGTGACGGAGGCCGCCACGCCGCCGACGGTGGCCTTGATCTGGCGGTGCCAGAAGACGTCCGAGTCGTCGAGCATCGCGTTGCGTCGGCCCCGGACGTAACCGGTGGGATCGGCCTCGCACTTGAGGAAGACGTTGACCAGCCGGCCGTCGAGATCGCTGCTGCGGGGGCGCTCCGGCAGGTCCAGTCCGGCCTGGCGGATGGCGTCCCAGATGCCGTCCTGGTCGAGGGCGTCCTTCATCACCGAGTGGCCGATCCGGTAGTTGCCGCCGTGCCCACGGGCATTGCCGACCACGACGATCTGCGCGCGGTCCAGCTCCACGCCCGACGAGCACGACGCGACCGCGCTGAACAGGGAGAGGTCGCGCATGACCTGCCTCTGCTCCGGCATCTCGATCTCGCCCAGTGCGACCGCGATGCCGAGCGCCGTCGTTCCGTTGGAGAGGTCCATGGAGCCGTGCGGTTCGTCGTAGTACGTCTCCTGGCCGCGGGACCTGGCGTCGCGGATGGTCTCGATCGTCAGCAGCGGCGTCTTGGTCTGCACATAGTGGACGTCGGCGGGGTCGGTGATGCCGGCCTCGGCCATCGCCCGGCGCACTCCGTCGGCGACCTTCTCGACCATCGAGATGCGGCCGATGTCCTCCGGGAGCAGCACCTCGCTCATCGCGAAGCCGACGGTCAGCCGTGGCTCGTCGGTCTTCTCCACCGAGTCCTCGGGCAGCGTCGCGAAGATCGTGGCGTGCGGGCTGATCACGCCGTCGGTGCCGCCGGACCAGACGATCGGGATCTGGGCGACGTCCTCCTTCGAGCGGGACCCCTTCTCGAGCAGCACCTCGCGGAAGGCGCGGTCGGCGATGATCCGGGTGTAGTCGTTGACCCCGCCGTTGCCCTCGGTCTTGCCGATGACGGCGACCACACGGTCGGCCTCCATCACGCCGTCGTCGATGAGCGTGGCCAGCTCGGAGGCGTCACTGACGTTGTGCAGGGGGACCTTGCGGACCTCGATCGGTGCGGGCACGGGGATTCCTCTCGACGGGGACTTCAGGCGGTCAGGACGGTGCCGGCGTCGTTGCCGGAGACCGCATCGGCGATGTGTTCCAGGGTCGTGATGACGGCGCGGCGACCGCCGCCGTCCAGGAAGCGCAGCGCGGCGTCCACCTTGGGGCCCATGCTGCCGCGCGCGAAGTGGCCGGCGGCGGCCAGCTCGCGCAGCTCGGCGGCGGTGACCCGGCCCAGGGGGCGGGCGGACGGCGTGCCGAAGCCCACCATCACGTTCGGGACGTCGGTGGCGATGACGAGGGTGTCGGCGCCCACCTCGCGGGCCAGGATCGCCGCGGTCAGGTCCTTGTCGATGACGGCCTCCACGCCGCGTAGGGCGTCGCCGTCCCGGCCGTCGTCGCTCACCGGGATGCCGCCGCCGCCCGCGCAGACGACGACGAAGCCGGCCGCCGCCAGTGCGTGGATGGCGGGAGAGTCGACGACCGACCGGGGTTCGGGGGAGGCCACGACGCGACGCCAGCCGCGCTCGCCCCGGTCCTCCCACACCTGACCCAGTGAGACGAACCGTTCCGCCTCCTTTCGTGGGAGGAAGCGGCCGACCGGCTTCGTCGGCTCGCGGAAACCGGGGTCGTCGGCGTCGACCAGCGTGCGGGTGACCAGGCCGGCGGCGCGCTGCGAGAGCCCCCGGCCTTTCAGGGCCGCGTCGAGCTCGTCGGCCAGGATGAAGGCGACGGTCGCCTGGGTCTGCGCCACGTTCCAGTCCAGTGGGACGGGGGGGACGACGTGCGCGGCCATCTCGTTCTTCACCAGGAGGTTCCCGACCTGTGGCCCGTTGCCGTGGGTCAGCACCACCTCGACCCCGGCGGCGACCACGTCGGCGATGTGGCCGGAGGCCTCCCGCAGCGCGTCACGCTGGGCGGCGGGGGTGGCCGAGCCGTCGGGGCCGGTCATCGCGTTGCCGCCGAGGGCGATGACGACACGTCGCGACGACTCCACCCCGGCGACCCTAGCGGGAACTCCCTTAGCGGTGAAGTACCCCGCCGAGGCGGTCGGCGGAGCTCTGTCGGTCGACGTTGCCGGGGCCGGGCGGGCGTCGGGTGGAGTCGACGTCGTGCCACAGCCGGGCGTGCCGGCGTCGTGCCGCGGCGATCCGGCCGGCCATCTCCTCCGTCGTCGGCGGCCCGGCCTCGACGGTGACGACCGCGTCCGTCAGCTGGGCGAGCGGAGGCCGGCGCGGGCCGCCCGGTCCGCGGCCGTCGCGTCGCGGATCGTGCGCACGCTCAGCGGCGCCAGAAGTCGAACTGGTCGCGGCCCGGGCGGAAGCCGGCCGCTTCGACGATGTCGACGGCGAGGTCGAACCGCTGCCCGACCGCCGTCGGCTGGTGCGCGTCGCTGCCGAAGCTGATCGCCGCGCCCCCTTCCTCGCGGAACCATCGGACCTGGTCGACCGAGGCCAGGGGGCTGCTGGTGTTCACCTCGAGTGCGCGGCCGGTGCCGGCCAGGGCGCGGAACACCGCGCGGTATTCCTCCTCGTAGTCCTTCTCCACGTAGTGCTCGGAGCCCCCGGGCCAGTAGCGCCGGGGGAAGTCGACGTGCGCCAGCACCTCGAAGACGTCGCTCTGCTGGATCATCCGCACGATCTCCGTCAGGTAGCGGCGCATCGTGACGTCCCGGTCGTCGTAGAGCAGCCGGCCCACGCCGACCAGGCGCCCGTCCAGGGTGAGCGAGTGCAAGGAGCCGAGGACACGGTCGACGGGCGAGTGGCGCAGGTGCTCGGCGATGCTGGCGGCGAACAGATGTGGTTCGCCGGTCTCGACGCCGGAGAGGATTCGCAGCTCCGGAAAGCGCCCGCGGCACTCCTCGAGCTCGGCGAAGTACCCCTGGACGTCGATGGGCAGCTGGTGGGCGGGGTGCCGGTCGATCAGGCCCCGCGACGTGGCCGCGTCGTCCTCGTGCCAGACGGTGAAGTCGAGGTGTTCGGTGAACGCGATCGACGGGAGGCCGAGCTCGATCGCACGGCGGCAGGCCTGCGCCATCGTGCTGGACTCCGAGGTGTCCCACGACCAGTGGGTGTGCACGTGGCTGTCGGTCGGGCGGTTCTCCGGCGGTCGCATCGTCGTGGATTCTCCCCCGCCGTCCACAGCGTCCGCGCGGTGGCCTGTTCTGTCGCCGGCGCTGCCTAGTGTCGTGGTCATGAGCAGCGTCGCCCCGCCGTCCGAGATCGCCGGCTCCGTCCACGACGAGGCCCTCGCCATCCTGCGTGAGCTGACCGGCCGGCCCGACGCGGAGTTCCGCGAAGGTCAGGACGCCGCTGTCGCGGCCCTGGTCGAGCGTTCTCAGCGGGCGCTGGTGGTGCAGCGCACCGGCTGGGGCAAGTCGGCGGTGTACTTCGTCTCCACGGCCCTCCTCCGCCGCCGCGGCGCGGGACCGACTCTGCTCGTGAGCCCACTGCTCGCGCTGATGCGCGACCAGGTCGCCGCGGCTGCCCGCGCCGGCATCCGTGCCGTCGAGATCTCGAGCGCCAACATGACGGAGTGGGACGACATCGCTGCCCGCCTGGCCGCTGACGACGTCGACGTCCTCCTCGTCTCCCCGGAGCGGCTCACGAACCCGCGCTTCCGCGAGGAACAGCTGCCCGGCCTCGTCGCCCGCTGCGGTCTGGTCGTGGTCGACGAGGCGCACTGCGTCTCCGACTGGGGGCACGACTTCCGCCCCGACTACCGCCGCATCCGCGACCTGCTGGGCACGCTGCCGGCCGGCACCCCCGTGCTGGCGACCACGGCCACGGCCAACGAGCGGGTGGTGGCCGACGTCGCCGAGCAGCTCGGCGCCGGCGGCGTGGACGTGACGACGGTCCGCGGCCCGCTCTCCCGTGACTCCTTGCGACTCGGTGTGCTGCGCCTGCCGTCGGACCGCGCCCGGCTGGCCTGGCTGTCGGCCCATCTCGACGACCTCCCGGGCAGCGGCATCGTCTACACGCTGACCGTCGCCGCCGCCGAGGAGACGGCGAACCTGCTCCGCGACGCCGGCCACGAGGTCCGCTCCTACACCGGCCGGCTGGACGATGCCGACCGCAAGGACGCCGAGGAGGCGCTGCGCAACAACGAGGTGAAGGCTCTGATCGCCACCTCGGCGCT
The DNA here is from genome assembly GCA_025965715.1 of Blastococcus sp. Lineage (GTDB taxonomy): Bacteria > Actinomycetota > Actinomycetes > Mycobacteriales > Geodermatophilaceae > Blastococcus_B. Next base: position 26,377 of record JAOPWJ010000048.1, read on the forward strand.
GGGCATGGGGTTCGACAAGCCCGACCTCGGTTTCGTCGTCCACCTGGGGGCTCCCTCGTCCCCGGTCAGCTACTACCAGCAGGTCGGCCGCGCCGGCCGGGCCGTCGACCACGCCGACGTGCTGTTGCTCCCAGGGCCCGAGGACCTCGCGATCTGGCAGTGGTTCGCCACCTCCTCCATGCCGCGGGAGGACCACGCGGCGGCCGTGCTCACCGCGATGGCCGACGGCAGGGCGTGGTCGGTGGCGCGCCTGGAGACGGTGGCCGACGTCCGCCGCTCCCGGCTGGAGCTGCTGCTCAAGGTGCTCGCCGTCGACGGTGCGGTCGAGCGGGTGCAGGGCGGCTGGCGCTCCACCGGCCAGCCGTGGGTCTACGACGGCGACCGGTACGCCCGGGTGACGCGCACCCGTGAGGCCGAGCAGCGGTCGATGATCGCCTACGCCCGTCCGGTGGACGAGGCCGCCTGCCGGATGGCGTTCCTCCAGGAGGCCCTCGACGACCCCACGGCCGCGCCCTGCGGACGGTGCGACGTCTGCGCGGGGCCGTGGTACTCGGCCGAGGTTCCCGAGGCGGCGGCCGAGGCGGCGTCCGCGGCCCTCGACCGGCCCGGCGTCGAGCTGGCCCCCCGGGCGATGTGGCCCACCGGCGCCGACCGGCTCGGCGTCGACGTCAAGGGGAAGATCTCACCGGCGGATCAGCTGGCGACCGGCCGCGCGATCGCCCGGCTCACCGACCTCGGCTGGGGACAGCGCCTGCGCACCCTGCTGGGGGACGACGGAGTCGGTGGCGTGGTCACGCTGGACCACCAGGCACCCGGTATCGAGGAGGACCCGGACGCCGCCTTCGACGTCCCGGTCCAGCGGTCGGTCTCCGACGTGCCCCCGGACGACGAGCTGATCCGCGCGTGCGCGCGGGTCCTGGCCTCCTGGGACTGGAAGGAGCGGCCCGGGGCGGTCGTCGCCATCCCCTCGCGCCGCAGGCCGCAGCTGGTGACCGGTCTGGCGCAAGGCCTGGCCCGCCTGGGACGACTGCCCTACCTCGGGGAGATGTCGCTGGCCCACGGTGGTCCGACCGGGCAGCCAGGCGGCAACAGCGCCTTCCGCCTGGCGGCGGTGTGGGACCGCATCGTGGTGGGTCCGGAGCTGCGCGACCGGCTGCGAGAGGCGGGATCCTCGCCCATCCTGCTCGTCGACGACCTGGCCGACTCCCGGTGGACGATGACGGTCGCCGGCCGCGAGCTCCGCCGGGCCGGGGCAGCGGCCGTGCTGCCCTTCGCCCTCGCGCTGACCGCCTGAAGAAGTCGGAGCACATCCCGCCCCGACCGTTGGCCGGCTGGCGCCGGGACGCGTCCAGGAGGCCCGGCCGGGCGCCGCCCAGAACTGCCGCGGTGGTGCGAAAGGCTCTGTTCCGGACCGCCTCGTCCGGAGATCATCGTGTGGGGCCCAGGGGCCCCACACGGTGTGGGGGTGCTCCGCATGGGCAACGGACGGCGTCGTTCCGGACGGCTTCTCGTCGCCCTCCTGCTCGCCGGGGCGATGTCGGTCACGACCCCGGCGGCTCAGGCGGAACCTGGTGCACCTGGCCCGCCGGGCGCGTCCTCGCGCTCACTGCCGGAAGGTCCCTGGCCGCCGTCGGAGGTGCTCGCCGCTGATCCGGCCACCGTCGCCGCTCCGAGGCTCGCCACCCAGACGGCCACCACCTGCCCAGTTGTGGGCTCCGGGGTCAATCACGCCGCTCCCGGTGGCGGAAAGACCGTCGCGCTGACCTTCGACGACGGCCCCGGCGTGAGCACCGACGCGATCATGCGCGTGCTGAAGGATGCCGGCGTCGCGGCCACCTTCTTCAACATCGGCGTCAATCAATCGGTCCGGCCGGAGACCGTGCGGGCGGAGCTGGCCCAGGGCTTCCTGCTCGGCAACCATTCGTGGAGCCATCCGGACCTGACGACGCTGTCGTCCTCGGCGCAGGCCGCGGAGATGGACAAGGCGAGCTCGCAGCAGGCCAGCATCGTCGGCAGCTCGCCGTGCTTCTTCCGCCCCCCGTACGGCTCGTACAACAGCACCACGCTCAGCCTCGCGCAGGCCCGCCGTATGAGCGTCTGGAACTGGTCGGTCGACACCGAGGACTGGAAGGCCGCGGGTTCCGGATCGTCCACCTGGGTCGACCGCATCATCACTCGGGCCGAGGCCGGGGGCAGCCAGGCGCACCCGGTCATCCTGATGCACAACTCGCCCACCGGTAACCCGGCGACCGTGGCGGCGCTGCCCACGATCATCAGGTACTACCGCGACCGCGGCTACGCCTTCGTGGACCTCAACGGACGCGTCGCCGGCCGCCTGCCGTTCGGCTCCTTCGACTGGGCCCGCGCCGACGGAACCGGCCGCCTGACGGTGAGCGGCTGGGCGATCGACCCGGACACCCCCACGGTGCCCGCCCGGGTGCACGTGTACGTGGACGGACAGGGAACGGCGGTCACCGCGAACGAGCCGCGACCCGACGTGGACGCGGCCCATCCGGGAGCCGGTCCCCTGCACGGGTTCACGGCCACCTTCCGGGCGCCACCTGGAGCGCACTCCGTGTGCGTCTACGCGATCGACACCTCCTCGGCCAGCCTGAGCACCCGCCTTGGCTGCCGGACCGCCACCGTGGCGCCGGCCACACCCATCGGCTCCTTCGATTCCGCCCTGGCCGCCGGATCAGGCGGGCTGACGGTGACTGGCTGGACGATCGACCCGGACACCCTTCCGGTGTCCACCCGGGTGCACGTGTACGTGGACGGCCGAGGGACGGCGGTCACCGCCGACACCTCGCGACCGGACGTGGACGCCGCTCATCCGGGCGCAGGCCCGCTGCACGGTTTCAACGTGTCCCTGTCGGCGGCACCCGGCGCCCACTCGGTGTGCGTCTACGGGATCGATACGTCCTTCAGCAACCTGAGCACGCGCCTGGGCTGCCGGACGGTCACGACGGGGTGAGCAGGGGCCCCTCTGTCCGGAACTCCGCCGACGACGGGGGGACGCCGCCATCCACAGGGTTTCGCACACATGTGCGAAACCTCCGGTAGCGTGCGGGCATGGAGAAGGACCGCGTCCCCCACGCCGCTGGCACGCTCGTGGCGGAGCTCCGGACGGGCCCGCATCAGCCGTCGATGTGGGATCTCGCCGAGGAGGCGGCCCTCGCGCCGTTGGCCGGTCGGGTGACCCGGCAGGAACTCAGCCGCGGCGCATGGGTGGATCACCTGCCCGGGTGGGTCTCCGGTTCGGAGGACGTGCTCGAGGTGCTGCTCGGGGACATCGGCTGGCGAGAGGACCGGCGGCAGATGTACGAGCGCGAGGTCGCCGTCCCCCGATTGCTCCGCTGGTTCGGCGCGGACGAGACACTCCCCCACTCACTGCTCACCGAGGCCCGCTCCGCGCTCAACCGCTACTACGGGCCCGAGCTCGGCGAGCGATTCGTCAGCGCCGGTATGTGCCTGTACCGCGACGGTCGTGACAGCGTCGCCTGGCACGGCGACCGGATCGGTCGGGGGCGTTCCTCGGACACGATGGTCGCCATCGTCTCGTTCGGCTCTCCCCGCCCACTGCTCCTCCGGCCCGCGGGAGGCGGAGCCGTGAGCCTGCGCTTCCCCCTGGGCCACGGCGACCTCGTCGTCATGGGCGGCTCCTGTCAGCGCACCTGGGAGCACTGCATCCCGAAGACCGCCAAGGCAGTGGGGCCGCGGGTCAGCGTCCAGTTCCGGCCGGCCGGGGTGGCGTGAGCCTTGCGGAGGGCCTCTGGACCGTGTGGCGGAAGCTGCACGACCGGCCGAAGACACCGCGCTGGCCGACGGTCGTGCCCGGGGTCCGAGCGAACGGGACCACCCCCTCTGGACCCCCCTGCAAGGGGCCCTGAAGATGGTGTAACGTTCTGTTTGCGCCGAGCGGCCCGGAAGGGCCGCCGGACCAGCCCCCTCCAGTGGAGGGCAGTTGGAAACCGGCGTAGAGTGGGACATCCAGCCAGGACCGGAGCCCGG
>JAOPWJ010000255.1 GCA_025965715.1 Blastococcus sp.
TGCCCGTGAAGACGACGGTCCTCGACCCGACCGCTCGGGCGGAGAGGTTGACGACAGAGCGCACGCCGACGACGACGTCCGGCCCTCGTCCGGCGTTGACGACGCGGCTCGTGTCGCCGAGCAGCTGGGGGTGCAGGGTGGTCGTCCGGACGGGTGTCACCTGCCAGCCCGTCGACCCGGCGCTGTCCAGAGTCCCTGTCCTCACGACGCGGTCCGGAGCGAGGGCGTCGCGGGCGTACAGGGCCACCTGCTGCCCCGGGGTTCCGGTGACCGTGACGGTGTTGCGACCGGTTGCCGTGATCGACATGGGCACGACCGAGAGGAGCGGGGCCTGGCGCACCGAGAGGGCCTCCGGCTCCCACGCGACCCTGACCTGTCCGAGCAGTCCGTGTCTGCGCACGCGGTGACGTCGGGGTCCAGCGCTGCGTGGACCGTCCAGGAGGAGTAGTCGTCGAGGTACGCCCCCACCGTGCTGGAGATGGTGGCGTAGCCCCGGGAGTCCGTCGTGACCGTGGGGGTGGCACTGCCCGCCGGCCGCCCGGTGCGCAGCACGCCGTTGCCCGTGACGCCGACGGCGACGTCGACTCCAGGCACGCGCGCACCACTGCTGTCGAGGACGGCAACACTGGCGGTGGCCCCTCCGTTGCTGTGCGCGCGGAGCCCGGTCGGAGACAGCAGGACACGCACGGCGTCGCGCGGGGTGACGCCCGGTCGGGGGTCGACCCCGTTGCACCAAGGGCGCAGCCGAGCGCTGGAGAAGTCGTAGGTACGGGTGCCGGAGTCGCCCGAGTCGACGTAGCCGTTGCCGTACGAGGGCGTGGTCGAGCAGGCCGGCGCGACCTCGGCCTGCGTGACCGCCTCGATGCGGTCGTACGCCGGAGCTCCGGCACCCCGGACGGCGCGCACGGGCAGCGGCCGGTCGGGATCGAAGGTGTGCAGAGCGCCGCCGGCACCGAGGCCGTAGACCGTCACCGCATCGACGAGCCGGCCCGCGCTGTCACGGAAGACGACCACCGTCCGCGGCCCGACGCCGACGGTCGAGGTCGCGCTGGAGACGCTGCCGACGACCACCTCGTTGGCGCCCTCAGAGGTGACGGAGCCGGTCTGCCAACCCGTCTCGTGGAGCAGCGGGAGATCGGCCAGGCCGGGCTGGCTCGCGGCCTGCCCGGACAGCACGGTCTTGGGGTGGTCGAAGCCGCCGGGCGGGACGGGCAGGACGGCCGTCAGGACGGTCCGGTCGCCCGGCAGCAGCACGTCGCCGGGCTGCGCCACCCCGGCAGGCAGGCAGACGTCGCCGGCGTCGGCCAGACACACGACCGCTCCGACCCGGGACGCGACCGAGCTCGGGTTCTCGACCTCGAGGACCACGTGGACCTCGCTCGGGGCGCCCGAGCCGCCCGGGCCCGTCCACGACGTCGACGCGACGAGCCGCGAGAAGCCGTCACTGGCGGAGACGTCCCTCGCCGAGGCGGGACCGGCAGCCAGAGTCGGGACCGCGGCTGCCGTCAGGGCGAGCAGGACGGGCAGGACGTGCCGAAGGGCAGGACGGACCACGAAGGACCTCTCGAGGAAGGGGACACCAACAAGGACGACCGCGGACGACCCCAGTCGCGCCCGCTGCTTCCCTGGACTCGGTGCCGCGCTCGAGGAGGCGCGGACGCCGCGCGCCCACGGCGGGCACTGGTCGACAGGGCGACTGCTCCACCCGCACATCGGCATCAGCGCTAGCTGCCGCCGAGCCGGACGTCACGAGCACGTTCGTCGTCACTCTGCGCAGCCGCAGCCCGTTCCCGTGGTGCAGCCCCTGCTCCTCGAGCCTGAGCCGGACACCGATGCCGTCGCAGCCGGCCCGAACGCTACGAACTGGTCCGGACACGGAGAACGTCACCCCGTACGCCCCGAGCTGAGATCATGGACCCGCCGAAGACGCAGCAGCCGTCGGGACCACGCTGGACATGTACTCGCACGTCAGCGAGGGCATGCACCGCGAGGCCGCGGCCGTCGTCGCGGCCCTGTCCACGTGAACGTCCGCAGCTTCTGGTCATCGGCCCCGGAGCGCGTCAACAACGCCTTCGACACCGGTTGTCGAGCCGTTGTCGAGCAAGATCGGTGAACGCCGCACGGGTGCCGACCGTGGGAGAACCGCAGATCAGGCGGCCTGTCCCTGCCTCGCCAGGGCCGTCACCCGGCTGACCGCCCGCAGGTACTTCTTCCTGTACCCCCCGGCCAGCAGCTCCTCGGGGAACAGCCGGTCCAGGGGGACCCCGCTCGTCACGAGCGGCACGTCGCGGTCGTACAGCCGGTCGGCCAGGACCACCAGGCGCAGCGCCGCCGACTGGTCGCTCACCGGCGCGACGTCGGCGAGGCAGACCAGGGCGACGTCGTCGACGAGGGCGCCGTAGCGCGAGGGGTGCAGGGCCGAGAGGTGGGCGAGCAGGTCGGGGAAGCTGTCCAGCGACGCGCCCGGCGACGACGCCCGCAGCTGCAGGTCCTCGGCCGAGACGGGCGAGGGCGGCGTCGGGAGGCCGCGGTGGCGGTAGTCCTCGCCGTCTACGCGGACCGGCTCGAAGTGGGCGGACAGGCCCTGGATCTCGCGCAGGAAGTCCTGGGCGGCGAAGCGGCCCTCGCCGAGCGCGCCCGGGAGCGTGTTGGACGTGGCGGCGACCCGCACCCCGGCGTCGACGAGCTTGCCGAGCAGGGTCGACACGAGCACGGTGTCGCCGGGGTCGTCGAGCTCGAACTCGTCGATGGCGAGCAGCCGGTGGCCGCTCAGCGCCTCGACGGTCTGGGCGAATCCGAGCGCGCCCACCAGGTGGGTCAGCTCCACGAACGTGCCGTACGCCCGCGGCTCCGGGGACACGTGCCACAGCGACGTCAGCAGGTGCGTCTTCCCGACGCCGAACCCGCCGTCGAGGTAGACGCCGGGCCGACCCTCGGGAGCGCGGGGTCGGCCGAAGAGCCGCTTGGGCGCCGGCTGCAGGGTCCGCGCGAAGCGCGACAGGACCTCGACGGCGCGCGCCTGCGACGGCTGCGCCGGGTCGGGCTCGTACGTCTCGAACCGCGCGTCGTCGAAGCGGGGCGGCGGCACCAGCGACGCGACGAGGGACTCGGGCGGGACGACGGGCGACCGGTCGACCAGGGAGAGCGGCACGAGGGGCGAGCCTAGGAGTCGCTGCCGCCCTCGGCGTTGCCGCCGCTGCCCTGCGCGAGGTCGGCGTCGTCCTGGCCGGTGGTCTCCTCGTCCGCCGTGCCGGTGCCGCCGGGGTCGCCGTAGGTGGTGCCGGGAGCGTCGTCGCCGGGCGAGAACTGGTCGGCCGTCTTGCCGGTGGCCGACAGGCCGGCGCCCTGGAGGTCGGGATCAGGTGAGGTCATGGCGCAGCCCTACCCGGCCCTCCCGTCGCGCACCCGCGTGAGAAGGTGCGCCGCATGACAGCCCCAGCCGGAGCGGACCCCGTCGTCGTCGGTCCGTACCTCGCCCGCGCCCTCGACGAGCCGGCCTGGGCGTCGTGCACGACCACCCTCATCGCCGGCGGCAAGTCCAACCTCACCTACCGGGTCGACAGCGCGGCCGGCTCGCTGGTGCTGCGCCGCCCGCCGCTCGGTCACGTCCTGCCGACGGCGCACGACATGGTCCGCGAGCACACCGTCCTGTCCGCACTGGCCGGCACGGCGGTCCCGGTGCCGCAGGTGCTGCACCTGTGCACCGACACGGAGGTCCTCGGCGGCACGTTCTACGTGATGGAGCGGGTCGAGGGGCACGTCTGCCGCGACACCCTGCCGGCGGGCTACGCCGACGCCCCCGACCAGCGCCGGGCCGTCGGCGAGGGGCTGGTGAGCGTGCTGGCCGACCTGCACGGCGTCGACCCCGCGGGCGTGGGGCTGTCGGAGTTCGGCCGGCCGGACGGGTACCTCGAGCGGCAGGTCCGCCGCTGGGGCAAGCAGTGGGACGCCACCCGGGTGGAGGGCGTGCCCGGCCTGGACGCGCTGGCCGCCGACCTCGCCGCCAGCGTGCCCCCCAGCCAGCGCTCGAGCATCGTCCACGGCGACTACCGGCTCGACAACACGATGCTGCACCCCA
>JAOPWJ010000065.1 GCA_025965715.1 Blastococcus sp.
CGGCAAGGCGTACTTCCGTACCCCGGAGGCGTTCGCGTGACGGAGCTACCGGACACGGTGGCTGCCAGCGAGCGGATCGCGGCCCACCTGCGCGAGTCGATCCTGTCCGGGGAGATCGCACCCGGGCAGTGGATCCGGCAGGAGGAGGTCGCCGCCCGGCTCGGTGCCAGCCGGCTGCCCGTCCGCGAGGCGCTCCGCATGCTGGAGGCCGAGGGGCTGACCGAGCACGCCGCGAACAAGGGCTCGCGGGTTCCGCTGCTCGACATGCGGGAGGTCGACATCGTCTACCGCATGCGCGAGCGCCTCGAGCCGCTGGCCCTCACCGAGAGCCTCCCCCAGCTGAGCGACGACCAGATCGCGCACATGGAGCGAGTGCAGGCCCGCATCGAGGCCGACGGCAAGCTCACCGAGTTCCTGGTGCTCGACCGCGAGTTCCACCTGACCTCGTACGCGGCCTGCCCCTCGGAGCGCCTGGTCTCGACGATCAGTGGGCTGTGGAACTCCACTCAGCACCACCGGCGGGCGTTCATGCTGCTCAGCGGTCCCGACCGTCGCTGGGTGGTCAACTCCGAGCACCGGCTGCTGCTCGACGCGGTCCACCGGCGTGATCCGGTGGACGGCGAGCGCTTCCTGTCCGGGCACATCCGGCGCACCCGCATCGAGCTGGCGCAGCATCCCGAGGTCTTCGCCGCCCCGTCGTCCTGAGAGGCGCGCGGGGAAGGGCGCTCACCGGGTGGGGTCCTGGCTCACCGGGTGGGGTCCTGGCTCACCGTCGACCGTGAGCCAGGACCCCCGATGATCAGGTGACCTGATCATCGGGGGGACCACTCACCACTCGACGGCGATGTACTTGCTCTCGAGGTACTCGAGCATTCCCTCGTGGCCGCCCTCGCGACCGACCCCGCTCTGCTTGGTGCCGCCGAAGGGCGCCGCCGGATCCGACACGACGCCGCGGTTGAGGCCGACCATGCCGGAGTCCAGCTGCTCGGCGACCCGGAGACCCTGAGCCAGGTTGGATGTGTAGAGGTAGGACACCAGGCCGTACTCGGTGTCGTTGGCCATCGCGATCGCCTCGTCGACGGAGTCGAAGGACACGACCGGGGCGACGGGGCCGAAGATCTCCTCGCGGAGGATCGCCGAATCCGGTGCGACCTCGTGCAGCACGGTCGGCGGATAGAACCAGCCCCGGCCCTCCGGCGCCGAACCCCCGGTCAGCACGTCGGCACCGCCGTCCACGGCTCCGGAGACGAGCTCCTCGACCTTGTCCCGTGACGACTGGTTCACCAGCGGGCCGACCTGCACACCGGCGTCCAGTCCGGAGCCGACGACGAGAGCACCCATCGCGTCGGCCAGCCGCGCGGAGAACTCCTTCTCCACCGAGCCGTGCACGTAGAACCGGTTGGCCGCCGTGCAGGCGGAGCCACCGTTGCGCATCTTCGCGACCATGGCGCCGGCCACCGCCGCCTCGAGGTCGGCATCGGCGAGCACGAGGAACGGGGCGTTGCCGCCCAGCTCCATGCTGCAGCTCACGACCGTCTCGGCCGCGCTGGCCAGCAGCCTGCGACCGACCTCGGTGGAGCCGGTGAACGACAGCTTGCGCACGCGCGGGTCATCGAGCATGGCGCCCACCACGGCGCCGGCACTGCGGGTGGTCAGGCAGTTCACGACGCCCGCCGGGACGCCGGCCTCCTCCAGGATCGCCACGATCGCCAGCGCCGTCAGCGGCGTCTCGGTCGCGGGCTTGAGGACGACGGTGCAGCCGGCCGCCAGCGCGGGGCCGATCTTGCGGGTCGCCATCGCGGCCGGGAAGTTCCACGGCGTCACCAGGACGGCGACCCCGATCGGCTGGCGGAGAACCATGATCTTGTTGGTCCCCGCGGGCGCGGTCTGCACCGATCCCGCCGCGCGCACCGCCTCCTCCGCGTACCAGCGGAAGAACTCCGCCGCGTAGGCCACCTCACCGCGTGCGTCGGGAAGCGCCTTGCCGTTCTCCAGCACGATGAGCTCGGCCAGCTGCTCCCGGCGCTCGGTCATGAGCTCGAACGCGCGGTACAACACCTCGCTGCGCTTCCGCGGCGGGGTCGCGGCCCAGCCCGGCAGCGCCGCCGCGGCCGCGTCGACCGCGGCGAGACCGTCCTCCGGCGAGGCATCGGCGACGTGCGCCAGCACGCCCTCGGTCGCCGGGTCCTGAACCGGGATCAGCTCCGGCCGTCCGCCCGTCTTCCAGGCACCTCCGATGTAGAGGTCGGTCGGTATCTGCGCCACCCAGGGGCGGTCGGACAGTGAGGTCATGCGAAAGGGTCCCTCTCTAGTAGGGGTTGGTGACGACGAGGTCCTGAGCCGGGAAGAGGGTGAGGATGCGCGGGCCGTCCTCGGTGACGACGACCTCCTCCTCGATCCGCGCTGCCGAGAACCCGTCGCTGGCCGGGCAGTAGGTCTCCAGGGCGAACACCATGCCGACCTGCAGCTCCACCGGCTCCTTCATGCTGTTGAGCCGCGAGATGATCGGCCGCTCGTGCAGGCCGAGCCCCAAGCCGTGGGCGAACTGCAGGCCGAAAGCCTCCATCTCGCTGCCGAAGCCGAACTCCTCGGCCTTGGGCAGCAGCGCCGCAACCTCGTCCGTGCCGACTCCGGCCTTGATTCCGGCCAGCCCGCGGTCCATCCACTCGCGAGCCTTGGTATAGGCGTCGCGTTGTGCCGGGGTGGAGCTGCCCACCGCGAACGTGCGGTAATAGCAGGTCCGATAGCCGTTGAACGAGTGGATGATGTCGAAGAACGCCTGGTCGCCAGGGCGGATGAGACGGTCGGTGAAGTTGTGCGGGTGCGGGTTGCACCGCTCCCCCGAGATGGCGTTGACCGCCTCGACCTGGTCGGATCCCATCTCGTAGAGACGCTTGTTGGCGTGCGCCACGATCTCGTTCTCGCGGATGCCGGGCTTCAGCATCTCGACGATGTCCTGGTAGACGCCGTCGACCATGGCCGCCGCCTGGTTGAGCAGGGTGATCTCGTCGGGGGACTTGATCACCCGGGCGTCGAGCATGAGCTGCTGGCAGTCGACGACGGTCAGTCCCTGCCGCTGCATCTCGAAGAGGAAGGCCGGTTCGACGATGTCGACGCCCACGGGCATGTCGGCCACCCCGGCCTCGACCAGCAGCGCTTTGATCTCCGTCACCGCGTCGGCCATCAGGCCGACCGTCGGTGCGACGGCTCCGCGGAAACCGAGGAACCCGGCACGGTAGTTCTCGGTCGGGACCCACTGGGAGTACTGCTGGTGGTGCTTGACCGCCGAGCCGAAGTCCCAGAGGACGGGGTCCTTTCCGCGAGCCAGCAGCGCGTACCGGATCATCTTGTCGCCGAGGGCGCCCCCGATCCACGTCTGCGTCGTGTACCGGATGTTGTAGAAGTCGAAGAGCAGGAACGCCCCGCATTCGCTGGTCGCCAGCGACTCCTTGGCGCGGCCCAGGCGATAGTCGCGGAGCCGCGAGAAGTCCACCCGCTGCTCGTAGTCGACGCCCATGTGCCCGGGCGCCGCCAGCGGCCTCGGCATGCTCAGCTCTCCTCGAGGGGCGCGAGGCCGTCGTCGACGTCGACGTTCTCGGAGACGAGCTCCAGACCGGAGTTGCGGGCCTGCAGCTCCAGCAGGACGGCGAAGTCCTCCGTGACCCGGCCCTGGGCGATGGCCGCCTGCACTGTCTCGCGGGCCGCCGAGGTGACCGGCATCGGCACGCCGAGGTCGTCGGCCGCGCGCAGTCCGAGGTCGAGATCCTTTCGGAGCAGGACGGGGGTGAAGGTGGGCGTGAAGTCCAGGTTCACGTACGCCGGCGACTTGTACTGCGTGAACATCGAGCCCATCACGCTGTTGTTGAGGAAGTCGAGCATCGCGGCCCGCGGCACGCCGCCCTTCTCCGCCAGGACGACGATCTCGGCCATGTTCTGGGCGACCACGCCCAGCATGATGTTGTGGCAGATCTTCACGAGGCGGGCCTTCTCGCCCTCACCGACGTAGGTGACGTGCCGGCCGAGCAGGCTCAGGATCGGCTCCACCTCGTCGTAGGCCTCGCGGGGGCCGGAGCTGACCAGGCTGAGCTTTCCCGCGGACACCACCTTGCCGTTGCCGCTGACCGGTGACGCCAAGAAGGCGATGCCGCGCTGCGCGGCGACCTCGCGGACCCGCGCCGACGACTCGGTGGAGACCGTGGAGCAGTCGACCAGGATGCGCGGCGCCTTCCGCGGGTCGGAGAGCAGCCGCTCGACGACCTGCTCGAGGTCCTTCGACGACGTCACCATCGTGAAGACCACGTCACGGTCGGCCAACTCGACCGGCTCGTCCGCCACCTTGGCGCCGGCGTCCACGAGGGGCTCGGCCTTGCTGCGCGTGCGATTCCAGACGGTCAGGTCCAGGCCGGCGCGGCCGATGCGCGCGGCCAGCGCGGCGCCCATGTGCCCGGTGCCGAGCCAGCCCACGGTGAGCTCCGGCAGGTCCGTACGTGTCATCGAGGTGCCCCATCCGGATCGGTGATGCAATCGTTTGTAGGTTACTTGCGTCGCACGCCGTGTCAAGGCGTCAGCGGGGATTGGCGTGGCCGAACGGAAGCTCGGCCGAGGGCGCTTCCGGCGCGTGGAGGCCGGGCCTCCGGCGGACGGTGCGCGCCGGAGGCCCCCGGGGTGGCTCACTGATGGGCAGGTCAGCGCGGAGCGCCGGCCGCCCAGTACTCGTCGGAGGCCTTGCTGGCCGCGAGCTCCTCGGCGGTGCGGAAGCCGGGCGCCATGGAGGCGTCGGTGCCGGCCATGTACTGGTGATGGTCGATGCCGAGCAGCCGGATCCAGCTCTGCTGCCCGAACGTCAGGGCGATGCAGCAGCCGAGCTCCACCAGCTCGGCCTCGGAGAAGTGGCGGTGCAGTCGGTCCCACAGCTCGTCGGTCGGGTCCAGCCGCCAGGCGATGGCCTCGGCGTAGGCGAGCGCGGCCTTCTGGCGGTCGTCGTACTGGTCCGAGGTCTCGAAGTTCAGCAGCTGGTCGTACTGCTGTTCCTGCAGCCCGGCCGCCGTCGCCTTGATCGAGCGCTGGTTGCCGCAGAACTCGCACTTCACCGTGCGGGAGATGTAGACCCGGCACAGCTCCTTGATGGAGTGGTCGCAGACGCCGCTGTGGAACAGCGCCTTCCACGAGTCGGCGAAGGCCCAGAAGGCGTTGGGCGCGTGGGCACGGACGGCGGAGCTCTCGGGTCGGGGTGTGCCTTCACGAGCACAGCGGTGCATCTCCTCCTGCATGCGCTCATCCATGGCCTCGAGCGGGACGTACCCGATGCGGTTGCTGCTCATGTCGTCCTCCGGGTGGCGGCGCGTCGTCGCGCACGAAGTCGTTGAAGACGCAAACGTTTGCGCTTCCAGCCAGGATCGGCCCGACGAAGCGGAGTGTCAAGGCGCACGTCCCGACCCCTCCGGGGAGCCGGCCGAAGCCGCCCGATCGTCCCCGGAACCGGCACATGCGGCGGCTCCGGCGACGATCTGGCGGGTGTCACGGACGGCACTCCGGGCCGCCCTGCCGACCGGGGCACCGCCGACCGGGGCACCGCCGACCGGGGCACCGCCGCTACGCGCCCAGCTGACGCGCCATCCAGTCGGCCGTCTTGTACCGGTGCTTGGCCGCCACGTTCATGTTCCCGTGATTGCCGTCCTCGAGCATGATCAGCTCCGTCGGGCCGCTCGCCTCGGCGACCAGCCGCTCGGCGTGCTGCCACGGAATCAGCCGGTCCTGCTTTCCGGCGACGACGAGCAGCGGCACCCGGATCTTGGCCGCGGCGTGCGTCATGTCCAGTTCGAGGGCCCGCTTGCGGCCCTCCTCCTCATCGGTGGCGAACGAGCGCGCGGTGAAGGCGGCCCGGGTCAACGGCGGCAGCTGGCCCCAGCACTCGCCGAAGTTGTACGGCCCGGCCAGCGCCACGCATGCGCGGATCTGCTCGACCCCACTGGCCAGCCGGGGCGCGTAGTAGCCGCCGAGGCTCACCCCCCACACGCCGATCCGCTCGGGATCGATGCCCGGCTGAGCGGCGACGGCGTCGACGATCGCCTGACCGGGAACTTCCCAGTCCCCGCGGATCGGCAGGTCGTACTCCGCCTCCCCCTGGCCGGGGCCGTCCACCGAGAAGGTGGCGAGGCCGCGCTCCAGGAACAGCGCCTCGGTCGACCGGAACTCCTCCTTTGCGGAGTCCAGCCCCGGCACCATGACGACGACGGGGTGCGGTCCGGTCCCCGAGGGACGACGGAGCACACCCACGAGGCGGCTGCCCTCGAAGGGGATCTCCACCCGCTCCCCCGACGGGTCGAGGTAGGGCAGCGCGTCGTTCAGGCATTCGACGGCGTGCCGGTGCGCCTCCCGCATCTCGTCGGGATGCTCGACGAAGAGGAACTTGCCGAAGTGGTAGTACACCGCCGCCGTCGACAGGTGCGCACCCGCCGAGCGCGTCCGGCCCTCCCGCATCGCCTCCCGCCCCAGGTCCTCGTGCACCCGGGCGGCGGCAGACCACGCGGAGCACCAGTCCTCCCACCGCTCGACGCTCGCCGTCACCCGCTGGAAGTCGGCGACCGCGACCCCGTTCGTGGTGAAACGCGGCGCCCAGTGCGACACCGCACTCGCGACCCTCTCGTCCATGCACCCTCCCGGTTGAGCAATCCTTGCAAACGACTGCATGCTCGGGCAGCATGCAGTCGTTGTCAATGACGACGGGACGGCGCCACGGCACGGCGCCCCCGCCACAGCGCCCACGGCACAGCGCCCCACGGCATAGCGCCCCACGGCACAGCGCCCACGTCACGAGGAGCGGAATGACCCAGCGGCTGCGGCTCGGCATCTTCAGCGCGAACGTCGTGGCCAACTGGGCGCAGCAACATGGCGTCTTCGCCGCTCACGGTCTCGACGTCGAGCAGGTGCCCGTCGTCTCCTCCCCCGCCCAGTTCGCCTCGCTGACGGCCGGCGAGTACGACGTGGTGCTCACCTCTCCGGACAACGTCGCCACCTATGTCCTCAACGACGGCAACCCCCTGGGCCGGCGGCTGGACCTGGACATCCTGCGGGCCGTCGACCGGGGCGGTCGGCTCTCCGTCGTCGGCGCCCCGGGCATCGCTCGGCTGGCCGACCTGCGGGGCCGCCGGTTCGCCGTCGACGTCCCCACGTCGGGTTTCGCCTTCGTCGGCTTCGCGCTGCTGCGCCGCGCCGGCCTCGAGCCCGGCCGCGACGTCGAGGTCGTGACCGCCGGGGCGACGCCCCGGCGGCGGCAACTCCTCGCGGCCGGCGAGTTCGAGGGGACCCTGCTCAACGCCGGGCACGAGGCGCGGGCGGTCCGCGCCGGGGCGACCGCACTCGGCGTCGTGAGCGACGTCGTGCGGCCCTACCTCGGTTCCGTCCTGGCCACGCGCGCCGACGTTCCCACCTCTGCGGTCCAGGCCCTGCTCGACGCGTGGGACGACGCGGAACGGGCGGTCCTCGCACCCGCCAACCGGGACGACGTGCTCGCCCTGCTCGCCACCCAGCCGGACACCGATCACGAGATCGCCGAGGAGATGTACGCGACGCTGCTGGACCCGGTGCACGGCATCTGCCTCGGCGGCGCGGTGGAACCGGAGGCGTTCGAGGCGGTTCTCCGGCTCCGGGCCGAGCAGGGCGGTTTCGAGACCGACCATGACCTGGCCGCGTTGTCGCGCCCCGGGGGCGGGCTGATCCGCGCGTGACCGGCACCCAGGCGGTCGTGACGACGGACCTGCCACGCGGCCACCTCCGGGCGCTGCAGGCGGTCAACCTCGTCAGCTCGCTGGACCGCTCGACCGTCGCGCCGATGCTGCTGGTCATCGCGCTGGACCTGCGCGCGTCGGTCGCCGAGGTGACCGTCGCCGCCAGCCTGTACTACCTGAGCTACGGGCTCCTGCAGCCCGTATGGGGCATCGTCTCGGCCCGGCTGGGCACCATTCGCGCGCTGCGCCTGGCGCTCGTCGGCGCGGCGGTCGCGGGCGGGCTGTCGGCGCTGGCCCCGGGGGTCGTCCTCCTGGCCGTGCTGCGGTGCGTCGCCGGCGGCTTCTTCGGTGGCGCGATTCCGGCGACCCTCGTCTACGTCGGCGCGTCCGTGCCGGTCGAGCGTCGCCAGCAGCCGGTCACGGACCTGATGGCCGGGGTGGCCGTGGGCATGGCGGTCGCCACCGTGGCCGCCGGCTGGACCGCGCAGCTGCTCACCTGGCGCGTCATGTTCGCGGTGACCGCAGCGGCCGGCATCGCTCTGGCGGTCTACCTCCGGCGGGTGCCCGAGCCGCCGCGGGCGGAGATCCAGCGCCGGCCGCTGCGCGCGCTCGCGCGGGCCGCCGCCGACCGCTGGGTGGCGCTCGTCCTCCTCCTCGGCTTCGTCGAGGGGGCGGCCCTGACCGGCACCTTCACCTTCGTCGCCCCCGGCGTCCAGCACGCCACCCACGCCGGCGCGGGACTGGCCGGCACGGTGGTGGCCGTCTACGGCGTCGCGGTCCTGGTGTTCAGCCGGGTGGTCCGGCCACTGTCGGCCCGGCTGACCACGCCCACCCTGCTGGTCATCGGCGGGGCTTCGGGCGTCGCCGGGTTCGCCGTCCTCGCCGTCCAGCGCGGCTTCGGAGCCGGCGTCGTGGCCTGTGTCCTGCTCGGCGCGGCGTGGGCCTTCATGCACTCGACGCTGCAGACGTGGGCGACCTCCGTGGCGCCCCAGGCACGCGCGCAGGTCGTGCCGCTGTTCGCCGCCTGCCTGTTCCTCGGTGGGTCCACCGGGGCGGCCGTCGGCGGACTCCTGGCCAGCGGCGGCCACTACGCCGTCCTGTTCGCCATTTCGGCCGGGCTGTTCGTTCCGCTGACCGCCGTCTCGGCGACCGGCCGCCGGATGTACCTGCGCACCCGGAGGGGACGCTGATGACCGCCGGCCCCCCAGCCGGACCCCTCGGCGTCCGCGCGGCTACGCTGCCGCCCGTGGCTCCGCGCCCGACGCTCCGTGACGTCGCGACCGCGGCAGGGGTCCATCCCGCCACCGCCTCCCGGGCCTTGAACGAGGCGACGCGCAGCCTGGTGCGGCCGGCCACGGTCGAACGGGTCCGGGAAGTGGCCACCGCTCTGGGCTACCAGGTCAACCCGATCGCGCGCAGTCTCAAGACCAGCCGCTCCGAGACGGTCGGTGTGCTGGTTCCGGATCTGACCAATCCGCTGTTCCCGCCGATCGTCCGCGGCATCGAGGACGCCCTCGGTGTCAGCGGCTACACGGTCCTCACCGTGAACACCGACAACGACCCGGGGCGTGCGGCCTCCAACTTCGCGGCTCTCCAGGCCCGCCAGGTCGACGGTTTCATCGTCGCCACGGCTCGGCTCGACGACCCGCTCATGCGGGAGGCCGCCGAACGCGGAGTGCCGATGGTGCTGGTCAACCGGCTGACCGAGCACCTGGACGTCTCCGCCGTCGCCGGCGACGACGCGACCGGCATCGCCCGGACCGTCGACCACCTCGTCGGACTGGGGCACCGCGACATCGGCCACGTCGCCGGACCGTTGAACGTCTCGACCGGCGCGGTGCGATTGCGAGCCTTCCGGACGGCGATGCAGCACCACGGGCTGGCCGACGACCGCGTCGTCGTCGCGGAGGCCTACTCGGACTCTGCCGGGCGGACGGCGGCGCTGGAGCTCCTCAGCGGAACGGCCCCCACGGCGATCGTCGCGGGCAACGACCTGCTGGCCATCGGCTGCTACGACGCGCTCGAGGAGCGGGGACTGTGCTGCCCCGACGACGTGAGCGTCGTCGGCTTCAACGACATGCCCTTCATCTCGCGGTTGCGCCCGCCGCTGACCTCGGTCCGGGTTCCCCAGTACGAGCTCGGCGTCGAATCCGCCCGCCTGCTCCTGGACGTGCTCAGCGGCCGGACGGTCATTCCACGCGTCGTGCTCCTGCCGGTCCAGCTCGTCGTCCGCGGGTCCACCGCTCCCCCGCGCCGCTGACCACTCGCGCGATCGGCTCCCCAGGGCCGCGCACGGCCACTACGGTGGGTGGCGGTGCCGGCCGCTGATCGGCCGCGGGACGGACGGACATGGCTCGCTACCCGGGGCAGGCGCCGTGGCCCGAACCTCCCACCGTGCACGGCGATGTGTCCCTGGTGCCGCTGACGCGGGGGTTGGCGGAGCTGGACACCGTTGCCTACCGGAGCAGTCCACAGGCGATCGGCTCGCACAGCGCCGGCAGGTGGCCGACGAGCGGCTTCACCCTCGAGGCGAACCTGCCTCTCCTTGCTGCTCACGAGACCGAGCACGAAGCAGGTGACGCCTTCGCCTTCGCCATCCTGGGGCCTCGCGGCGACGAGGAGTGGGGCTGCGTCTACCTGCGCCCACTACGGGCCCATGGCGAGCGCACACACACCGGTCTCGCCCTACCGGAGTCGACCATCCGCTCGGCGGCCGTCGCGACGTTCTGGTTGATCGACGACGACGCCCGCCGCCCGCCGGCGACCGAGGTCGTCCGGCTCATCGAGGGCTGGACCGAGGCGTGGGGCGCCGCACCGGTCGTCTTCCGCTGCCGGCCAGAGGAGAGGGAATCGGTCTCGGCCCTCGAAGGAGCCGGGTTGGATCGGGTGCACGCCTCGGCACAGCCGATGCCCTACCTCTGGTTCGTCCGCGACCGAGGCCGACCGCAGCAGTAGGCGGTGGTGCGGCCTCTGATCACGCGCCGGGGCCCATCACGGTCGCGGGATCGATGCCGAGGTCGGTGAGCACGGCCCGGGCCGCGTTGCGGCCGGCCCGGCCGGACACCGAGCCGCCGGGGTGCGCGGTCGCACCTGTCTGGTACAGCCCGGGGATCGGCAGCCGGTGCGACGGCCACCCGACGAGGACCTCACCTGAGGGCAGCCGGAACTCCCCGCCGTGGCAGGAGCCCCCGACGTTGTGCCGGTTACGAGCCTCGAGGTCCACCGGCGCCTCGCCCCGCATCGCCAGCACGTGCTGAGGCCGCAGCCCGGGCACGAGTTCAGCCGTCCGCTCCACGATCCGGGCGGCGTAGCGCTCGCGCTCGACCTCCCAGCTGCGCCCGCCGGCCAGGTCGCGAGGCGCGAACGTCAGGAGCTTGACCAGCCCCTGCCGGGCCGGGGCCCGGTCGGGATCGACGACGGTGGAGTTGACGATGAGCACCCACGGGTCGTCGGCGTAGGTCTCCCCACGGGCGTGCGCGTCGAGGTGCGCGTACAGGCCAGCCGCCGATCCGATTCCGCCGGCCACGGCGGCCACCGGTCCCTTCGCGGTGTCGTAGGACAGGTCTGCGTCCGTGGCGAGGTGGACGGCGAACAGCGTGAGCCCCGAGCGCCAGGTCTGCGCGGCGCTGCGCAGTTCGGCCGGCGGCTCGACGCCGTCGAGCATTCCGGCCAGCTGGGTGATGTGGGCCGAGGAGAGCACGGCGCGGCGAGCGACCCAGCGCTCCCCGTTGGCTGTCACGACGCCGACGGCGCGACCGTTCCGCACCTGTACCTGCTCCACCGGCTGATCGGTCAGCACGCGACCGCCGTGCGACTCGACGGCGGCGACCAGGGCGGCGGGCAGTGCCCCCGACCCGCCGATCGGCGTCGCCCAGCCGAACGACGACCGGCCGGCTGTGATGGAGAAGGGCAGGATGCCGGTGCCGGCGCGGCGGACGTCGGTGATCGTGGCGAACGACAGCCAGGTGAGCAGGTCGCGCGCCCGTGCGGAGGCGAACCGCTCGGCGATGACGTCGTGTGCGCTGCGCAGCCGGAGCGCCTCGTACGTGGCGTCGACGGCGGATCCCCGGGGATCGAGGACGCCGGCATTCCACCGGCCGTGCGCCGCCGCGAGGCCCCCCTCCCAGTCGGCGAGCAGCTGCAGGTAGGCGTCGCCGTCAGCGGTGTCCCATCGGCCGATCTCCGCTGCGGTGTCCGCGCGGTCCCGCGACATGACCAGCGCGTCGCCGTCGGGCAGGGGCAGGACGACCGCCGGGTCGGTGTGCACGTAGCGCAGCCCGTGGCTGGACAGGAGCCCCAGCTCGTCGTCCCTGATGACCGGGTTGGTCTGGATCAGCACGTGCGCGCTCGAGCACGAGTCGTGCCGGAACCCGGGCAGCGTGAGCTCCTCGGTGACCGTGTTGCCGCCGACGTGCGGTTGTTCCTCCAGGACGACGACCTCGAGCCCCGCGGCAGCGAGGTAGGCGGCCCCGATGAGGCTGTTGTGTCCCGCCCCGAT
Source organism: Blastococcus sp. (assembly GCA_025965715.1). Taxonomy (GTDB): domain Bacteria; phylum Actinomycetota; class Actinomycetes; order Mycobacteriales; family Geodermatophilaceae; genus Blastococcus_B. The sequence goes on from JAOPWJ010000065.1 coordinate 12,226, forward strand.
GACGACGATGTCCGCGGTGCCGGTCATGCGGAGCGCACCAGACCCGCCGGAAAGGTGTGCAGCCGTTCGGGACCCTGGTCGGTCACGAGCAGCAGCTCGCCCGTCTGGACGCCGAGACGCCCGTCGGGGGTCGCGACGTTCGGCTGGACGACGACCGTCATGCCGGCCTCCAGCGTGAAGTTGGGAGTCGGGCGGATCGCACGGCTGCGCGATCCGATGACGGGGGGCAGATATCCCCCGCCGAACCCGTGGACGAGATCGTCGACGGTCGTGAAACCGGCGTCCTCGATCACCTCTGCGGCCGCGACGAGTTCCTGTGCGTGCACTCCCGGGCGCAGCCGTTCGCTGACCGCGGCCAGGGCGGCTTCGGCGACGTCGTGCAGCTCGCGCACCTGCGGGCTCGGTTCGCCCGCCACGCAGACGGTGCGTAGCAGCTGTCCCGAGTACTCCGGCGCGACGGCGGCGCTGAGCTCGAAGGTGAGCAGGTCGCCGGCAGCCACCCGCCGGTCACTGGGCCACTGGGCCGGCACCGATCGATCGGGGTCCGACATCGGCGTGATCCCGAGGTAGTGGATGTGGTGCATTCCCCCGCGGGAGACGTAGGCGTACTCGATGCGGGCCACCAGCTCGTGCTCCGTGCATCCCACGACCGGCGGCTCGAGCATCGCCGCCGCGGCGACGTCGGTGAGCGCCGCGGCCCGGCGCAGCGCCGCGATCTCCTCCTCCGACTTGCGCAGCCGCAGGCGCGTGTGCGCCCGCGAGAGGTCGACCACCCGGCGGCCGTCGGCGAGCACGGCGTACTGGTCGTAGGGCAGCGGCCCGACCAGGCCAACCGGCGCTCCAGCGGCCCCGCGCTGCCCGAGGAGCGCGGCCACGGTCGCCGCGGGGGCGTCGCCGGCGAACCGGACGTCGGCGGCGGCAGCCCGTCGCCTGGCCTCCGGCACGTGGTTGAAGAAGCTGACGAGCAGGACGTCGGGCTCACCGCGCGTGACGAGGACATGGGCCTCGCGGGTGACCGCCCAGCCGGTCAGCCACGAGACCGCGCTGCCGGAGCGATTGGCGCCGTACAGGACGACGTGCTGGAGGCCTTCGCGGTCCATGACCGCCTCGAGCGCCTTCCTCCGTCGAGCCATCTCGGCCGGGCCGAAACCGGCGAACGTCGTCGGGACAGCGGCGGCCGTCACCGTCCGGGAACCGGTTCCGCCGGCTGGGGCAGCTGCGCGCCGGCCGTCGCGCCGGCGGTGGGTGCGCCACCGAGGTAGAGCTCGGCCACCTCGGGGTTGGCCATCAGCTCACCCGCCGGTGCCTCGAGGCGGACGCGGCCCCCTTCGAGGACCACGCCGTGGGTCGCCATGCTGAGCCCCAGGCGCACGTTCTGCTCGACCAGCAGCACGGTCGTCCCGGCGGCGTTGGCGTCCTTCACCAGCTGGGAGACCCCGGTGAGGCTCATCGGGTCCAGGCCCAGCGACGGCTCGTCGAGCAGCAGGACGCTGGGCTCGACCATGAGGCAGCGCGCGATCTCGACCATGCGCCGCTGGCCGCCGGAGAGGTTGCCCGCCTTGTCGTGGCTGCGCTCGGCCACGATGGGGATCAGCTCGGCCACCCGGTCGTACCGCTTGGTGAGCAGTTGCTTGTCGCGCCGCAGCGTGTAGCCGCCGAGCAGCACGTTCTCGCGGATGGTCATCTGCGGGAACAGCGCCTGCGACTGCGGCACCTGCGCCACGCCCTTGCCGAGCACCCCGGCGCAGCCGAGCCGGTCGAGGCGGACGCCGTCGAGGTCGATGCTGCCCAACCGCGGCGTGAGCAGTCCGCTCACCACGCGCAGCACGGTGGACTTGCCCGCGCCGTTGGGCCCGACGATGCACGTGATCGCCCCGGTGGGCACCTCGAGATCGAGACCCTGCAGGACGTCGCCGCCGCCGTACCCGGCGAAGACACCGGAGATGGTCAGCATCGGTCAGCTGCCTTTCACGGAGAGGGCGGCCTGGTTCAGGACCGCGCCGGGAAGGGGTTCGGCGGGCAACCACTCGGGGCCGAGGTAGGCCTCGAGCACCAGGGGGTCGGCCCGGACGATGGACGGCGGTCCCTGCGCGATCACCTTGCCGCGGCTGAGCACCGCGACCGGGTCGCACAGGTCGAGCACCAGCGGGATGTTGTGCTCTACGACGAGGAAGGCGATGCCCTGCCGGTTCAGGTCGCGGATGATCTCGACCATCCGGTTGACCAACGTCGGGTTGATCCCGCCGGCCGGCTCGTCGAGCAGGATCATCTTGGGCTCGAGCATGAGCACCTGGGCGAGCTCGACCAGCTTCTGCTGCCCGTAGGACAACGCACCGGCCTGCTGCGACCCGAAGCGGCCGAGCCCCACGAAGTCGAGCAGCTCGCGCGCCCGCTCGGCTTCGTGCCCGCTGACGGCGTCCTTCGCCATGAGTGCCCAGCTGGCAGTCGGCAAGGGGGCGACGACGTTCTCCAACACGGTCATGCTCTTGAACAGCCGGGTGATCTGGAACGTGCGACCCAGGCCGAGGTGAGCGCGCTCCCACGGCGGCAACTTGTCGATGCGGGTGCCGTCGAACCAAATCTCACCGCTGCCCAGCGGCATGGCACCGGTCACCAGGTTGAACAGCGTGGTCTTGCCGGAGCCGTTGGGGCCGATGAGCGCGGTGATCGATCCGGCCTCGACGTTCAGGTCGACGCCGTCCACGGCGCGCAGGCCGCCGAAGCTCTTCGCCGCGCCACGGATCTCCAGCAGCGGGGCGGCTGCGCGCTCTGCCGTGGGTGCCGACCGGGGAGTGACGACGATCGGCGTCCGGGCCGTGGCGACCCCGGCCTGGTCGGTGTACTCGACCTTCTGCTGGGCGGCCCGGCGCCTGGCGATCCGCGCGCTGATCACCGGCAGGATGCCCTGCGGCAGGAAGAGCACCACCAGGACGAGCGCCAGGCCCAGCACCAGCAGCCGGCTCTGCGAGCCACCGCCGTACACGTTGGCCGCCTCCGAGACGATCGAGACCACGAACCCGCCGAGGACCGGACCCCAGAGCGTGCCGCGCCCCCCGGCCAACGCCGAGAGGACGATCGTCACGCTGGTCAGCAGGGCAAACGCACCGATGGGGTTGAGGAAGGACAGGAAGTAGGCGTAGACGACACCGGCGATGCCGATCGGCACCGCACTGGCCGCGTAGGCCAGCACCTTGTACCGCGTCGTGTTCACGCCGATCGCCGCTGCCTTGTCCTCGTCCTCGCGGATGGCCAGCAGCCCGGTGCCGAACTTGGTCCGGCGGATCCAGGCGGCGAAGGCGACCGTGGCGAGCAACAGGACCAGGAACAGGTAGTAGAACGGCATGTTCTGGTAGTCCGACGACCAGAACGGCAGCGGCACGTTCACGCCGTTGGAACCGTTGGTGATCGACGGGAAGTTCGTGACGAGCACCTGCATCGACAGCAGCAGCGCGATCGTGATGATCACGAAGGCGTGCCCGCGCGCCCGCAGCACCACCATGCCGACGAGGGCGGCCGCCACGAACGCCACCACCCCGCCCAGCGGCATGAACCACAGCGGGTTGACCTGGTAGGTCTCGGCGAGCAGGCCGCCGGTGTAGGCGCCGAGACCCAGGAACACGCTGTGACCGAGGGACACGTAGCCGGCGAAGCCCGAGATGATGTTCCAGCTGACCGCCATCAGGGCCATCAGGAACGCCAGCAGGAGCACGCCCTGCTCGTAGACGGCGAACGGCAGGATGACCGGGTACAGGAACAGCGCCGCGAAGATCGCGATCACGGCGAGCGTGCCGCGGCGGCCCTCGGTGCGCGTGCGGAGCGACTCGAGGAAGGTCATGCCATCACGTCCTGGCGGAGCCGGGAGCCGAAGAGGCCCTGGGGGCGGAACAAGAGCACGAGCATGATCACGGCGTAGAAGATCAGCGTCGACCACTGCAGCGAGCCGTAGGTGGCCGTCAACGTCTCCGCGAGGCCCAGCACGAGTGCGCCGACCAGCGCACCGGCGAGGCTGCCCATGCCGCCGAGCACGATGATCCCGAGCAGTCGCGAGATCCAGTCGTAGTGCGAGGCGGGGAAGAACGGATAGAGCACGGAGAGAATGGAGCCGCCGACCCCGGTCGTGGCGGTGCCGATGGCGAAGGCCAGGGCGGCGACGCCGGCCGCCTGGATGCCGACCAGTGCGGCACCCGACGAGTTCTGGGCCGTCGCGCGGATCGCCCGCCCGGTCCAGGTCTTGGAGAGCACGACGTAGAGCAGGCCCAGGACGACCACCGCGGCGAGGCAGCCGAAGACCTGCGCCTTGGGCAGCGAGATCCCGAGCACCCGGTAGGACTCAGAGAAGTACGACGGCGTGGCGGACCGGAACCGGTTGCCGGCCGTCACGTTGAGGACTCCCTCGATGGTGATGGCGATGCCGAACGTCAGCAGCACCGACATGCCCGGGCTGCTGCCGCTGATCCGGGAGAGCACGCCCTTGTAGAGCAGCCATCCCAGCCCGAACATCAGCGGGGTCATCACGACCGACAGCAGGATCGGGTCGATGCCCGTCACCGACCAGATCTTCCAGGTGACGAATGCGACGAGGATGAGCAGCGCCCCGTGCGCGACGTTGATGATGTTCATGACGCCGAAGATCAGCGTCAGCCCGCTCGCCATCAGCGCGTACACACCGCCGATCAGCAACCCGAGCACCAGTGCCTGGACCAGCTGGGTCATTCGTTCCTCTTCCGGGGTTTACGTGTCCGGGTTGCTCGTGCGGGTGCGCCGTCCGGAGGTGCGCCGTCCGGAGGTGCCCTGTCGGTGGGACGGGGCCCGGTGGCCCGTGCATGCACGGGCCACCGGGCAACCGATCACTGCCAGGGCGTCTTGGCGACCGCCGTGTCGACGGTCGCGGCCGCCTCGGGGGCGACGATCTCCGGCGCGCCGTTCTGCCACTGGGCCAGCAGGAACTCCGAGGTCGGAGCGCCCGTCTCGTCCCAGGCCAGCGGACCGAGGATGGTCTCCACCTCGTTGGAGTGCAGCCAGTCGGCCATCTTGTCCTGATCCAGCGAGCCGACGGCCTCGGCCGCCGCCTGGACCACCTGCGCGGCGGCGTAGGCGTCCGCAGCGTCCTCAGCCGGGATGCCACCGTCGAACCGCTTGGCGTACTCCGCCACGAACTCCTCGTTGTTCGGGGTGGTCGCCTTCTCGTTCCAGCTGACGGTGTAGAAGACACCCTCGGTGTTCGCCTCGCCGATGCCCTCGCTGTACTGGCTGGCGTTGCTGGGCGCCGAGGTCTGGAACAGCATCTTCGGCGAGTAGTTCAGCTGCTGCAGCGAGCGGACGAGGCCCACCCCGTCCTCGAAGACGGCGCCCTGAGCGATCAGGTCCGGCTTCTTGTCGGCGATCGCGCTGGCAATCGTCTGGAAGTTGGTGGCGTCGGCCGGGTACGTCGTGGTGTACACGGTTTCCACCCCGAGGGCCTCGAGCTGCTTCTGCATCGACTCGATCACCGGCGTGGTGAAGGGGTCGTCCTGCGTCGGGTAGGCGGCGGTCTTGGGCCGCTCGTTCTCCGGCAGGCCCTCGATGTACTTCACGAACGTGTCGGGCTGGTGCGAGGCCGTGGCCTGCTGGGCGAAGAACAGCTTCGTGTAGCCCCGGTCGAACATCTTCGGCGCACCGCCGGCGGGCTCGACGTAGAGCATGCCGTTCTTCTCCGCGACCGAGGAGGCCGGGAAGTTCAGCAGGGTGGAGAAGGTGCCGAGCAGCAGGTCGACCTTGTCCTCGGTGATGAGCTTCGTGTAGTCGGTGACCACGGTGTCCTGGTTGCTCGCGTCGTCGGTGATCTTGAGTTCCACCTGACGCCCGAGCAGCCCGCCGTCCTTGTTGACCTGGTCGCGCCAGATCTCGTAACCCTTCCGCGCCTCGCCACCCGGCTGGGAGAAGTCGCCGGTCAACGGAAGCGAGATGCCGACGACGATCGGCTCGTCACTGCTGGCCGACGACTTCTGCTCACTGGGGGCGGTCCCACAGGCGGCGACCGCCAGCAGCACCGTGGCGCTGATCCCGAGCGCGCGGATCGGCGAGGCCGACCATCCCCTGCGTGCCATCCTTCGGTTGTGGTGCTTCACCATCGGAGCTCCCGTTCCCGGTCCTGACTGTCGCAATCGTTTGCGACGCGTGTAGCTCATCCTGTGTGGTTCGCCTCACAGGTGTCAAGTAGCTCCGCAACATCGGCACCGTCGGGATGTCCGCACCCCCAGGGGCGCCGTCCCGCGAGGTCTCGCCGAAGCGGTGTCCGACGCGTCCACGGCGGCGAAACCGGCCGATGCGGCGGGGCTGTACGCACGGTTGTCGCTCACGGACCGCCGACAGGGACGTCCCGCCACCCCCGTCGACAGCCACGCCGCCGGCCGCGTCGAGGGGCGGCGCGTCGCCCGGCCGGCGGCACGTCAACCCGTCGCCGCGGCTGTCGGCAAGGTGCTCGGGACCGCCATCGACCGGCCGACAGGTCGCCCGACGGCATCCGGACGGCAAACGGTTGCGGTGAGTGAGGGCCGGACGACCCCGGCAGCCGGGGCGACCTGCGGGCAGGCTGGGCGCATGACGACACCGGCCGACGCCGAGACGCCCCAGCCGCGCGACATCGCGGTCGAACAGGAGTCCCCCGAGCTCGCGGAGGACCTCGACCAGCAGAGCGACCCGGACCCGGCGGAACCTTCCGAGAGGTCCTGACCTCCGACCGGGCGTACCTTCCCGCCATGGCTGCCGACGCTCCGGCCGGCCGCGTCGTCGGCGGCCGGTACGCCCTCACCGACATCCTGGGCCGCGGTGGCATGGGCACCGTCTGGCTCGCCACCGACCAGGTGCTCGAGCGACAGGTCGCGCTCAAGGAGATCACCTTCTCCGTCGACCTCAGCGACGAGGACCGCCGGGTGCTGCGCGAGCGGACGATGCGAGAGGCACGCGCCGCCGCGCGGCTCGTCCACCCCTGTGTCACCACCGTCTACGACGTGATCGAGGACGGCGGCAAGCCGTGGCTGGTCATGGAGCACGTCTCCGCACGCAGCTTGCAGGAGATCCTCGAGGCGCAGGGCCCGCTGTCCCCCGACGCCGTCGCCCGGATCGGACTCGACGTGCTGGCCGCGCTGGAGGCGGCCCACGCGGCGGGCATCGTGCACCGCGACGTGAAGCCGGCCAACGTGCTCGTCGACGTCGACGGCGGCGCCTGCCTGACCGACTTCGGCATCGCCATGGCCACCGGCGACTCCAGCCTCACCACCGGTGGAGCCCTGATCGGCTCGCCGTCCTACATGGCGCCCGAGCGCGCCAACGGCAACCAGCCCGAGCCGGCTGTCGACCTGTGGTCGCTCGGCGCCACGCTCTACGCGGCCGTCGAGGGGCGTCCGCCGTTCGACCGCGGCGAGGCGATGGCCACGTTGATGTCGGTGGTGTCGGAGCACCCCGCGCCGATCCAACGGGCCGGTCCGCTGGAGCCCGTGCTGACCGGGCTGCTGACCAAGGACCCCACTCGCCGCACGACGCTGCCGCAGGCCCGGCGAGAGCTCGAAGCGGTGCGGGCCGCCCACGGGCCGGCGTCCTCGGCGCCGTCGCCGGAACCCGCACCGACCCAGGCGCAGGCGCCACGGGCCCGCCGTCGCGTGCCCGGCGGCTCGGTCGAGCGGCTGAACGCCGACGACCTGCGCGCCCTCGCCTCGGCCTCGCGCACCTTGCTCGGCTCGGTCGTGCGGGACGCGGCGGACGAGGCGCGGGTGCTGGCCGACCGGCGGCGGGAGCGCAAGGACCAGGAACGACGGGACGCCCCGGCGGTACCGCACGCCGCTACTCCCCCGCCGCGGCGTCGCCGGCGGTTCAAGCGTCGCTGGGTCGTCGTCCCCCTGGTGGTCACCGTGATCGTGATCGTGGTCGTGGTGATCGGGGTGGGCCTCGGCCTGGCCGCCCTCTTCGGCCTGATCTGAGCCGCGCGCTCACCGGCCGGCGGCTGCCACCCGTGGGTCGATCCGCTCGCCGGCCACGTAGTACAGCGTCGTCCCCTCCGGCACCAGCCGGTCCCACGGCGGGCTGACCACCAGTCCGGCGTCGTCCCGGACGGCGAGGACGGTCGCCCCGAAGGACCGGCCGAAGTGTGTCTGGCAGTCGCCGAACGTGGCGTGCGGAAAGCCCGCCGGAACCCGCAACGAGTACGTGTTGCCGTGGCCGCCGCTGCTCATCAGGTCGTTGTAGACCTGCGTGATGCCGGGGTCGCTGGCCTCCTCGCTGAGGAGGAACGGCATGTGCCACTGCACCGCCTGGACACCAGCGTTGACATAGCGCAGGTTCTCCCGCCGGCTCAGGTCGCGCAGCGCCGCCACCAGATGGATGCCCGGGTTGGCGTGGTCCACCGCCACGGCGATCGCGAGCGTCTCGTTGTCGTCGCGGCCGTCGATGACCGCGGTGCGGGCGCGGGCCACACCGGCCCGGCGCATCACGTCCTCCTGGGAGAGGTCGCCCCGCACGAAGTGCACGTCGGGACGGTCGGGCAGCGGGTTCTCGGCGACGTCGTCCCACGCGCACAGCACCACCGGGAACCGGCCGTCGGCGGTCAGCTCGGCCACGATCCGCTCGGTGCGGCCGGGGAACCAACCCAGCAGCACCACGTGGTCGGACAGGTCCAGGGTTACCACACCTCTCAGGCGCTTGCCTCGCACCGCCTGCAGGCCGGCGGCCAGCTGGGTGAACAACAGGGTCAGGGTGACGATGCCACCGACGATCACGTACAGCCCCACGATGCGGCCCGCCGTGGACACGGGAAAGACATCGCCGTAGCCCACGGTCGCGGCGGTGACGAGGAAATACCACCAGTAGGTGGCCGGCGCGGCGATGCCGGTGCCGGCCGGCTCCACCAGCGCCATCGCGGCCCAGCTGCTGAGGAAGACCACGACCGCGACCGCCAGGGGCAGCCGCCATCCCCGCAGACGGGCGCGCAGCAACCGCGACAGGCGCTGGATCAGGAACGGCACCGCATACTCCCGTCGGACCCGGAGGAACACCCGCAAGCTACCGCCTGGTCCGCGGCCTGCAGGTGATGCGCTGGGCGGCGGGGCTGCCGTGGACGTCCACCGCCGCGCAGTCCGGCAGGACCTGCACGGGGCCGAGCGCGGTCGCGCCGAGGTCGGCCACCTGGCGCACCGGACCGGCGGCTCCATGCGCCGGCATGAGAGTCGGGCAGGAGATTCGACGGCGAGCGGCCCCCCGCCGTTGGTCGTAGCGTCCCGGCCGTGGCCGAACAGAGCACCGATTTCTACGCCGTCGACGAGCTGCTCGAACCCGACGAGATCGCGATCCGCGACCGGGTACGCGCCTTCTGCGAGAAGGAGGTCACCCCGGTCATCAACGGTTACTGGGAGCGGGCGGAGTTCCCCTTCGACCTGGTGCCGAAGATCGCCGAACTCGGCCTCTCCGGGGGCACCGTGCAGGGCTACGGCTCGCCTGGGATGAGTGCCGTCGCCGCCGGCTTGGTGGCCGCCGAATGGGCCCGTGCCGACGGCAGCATCGGCACCTTCTACGGCGTGCACAGCTTCCTGGCGATGCAGTCGATCGCGCTGCTGGGCTCGGAAGAGCAGCGGGAGCGGTGGCTGCCGGCGATGGCGCGCCTGGAGAAGATCGGAGCGTTCGGCCTGACCGAACCCAAGCACGGCTCCGACGCCGTCGGGCTCGAGACCTCGGCCCGCCGGGACGGCGACTCCTTCGTGCTCGACGGCGCGAAGAAGTGGATCGGCAACGGCTCGATCGCCGACTACGTGATCATCTGGGCCCGCGGTCAGGACGGCGCCGTCGGTGGTTACGTCGTCGAGAAGGGGACCCCGGGCTACTCGGCGACCGTGATGACCGGCAAGACGGCGCTGCGGGCGGTGTGGCAGGCCGAGATCACCCTCGACGGCGTGCGGGTGCCGGCAGAGAACAAGCTGGCCAACTGCCACTCCTTCAAGGACGTGTCGGCGGTGCTGGACCGCACCCGCTACACCGTCGCCTGGCGCGCCCTGGGCCTGGCGACGGCGTCCTACGAGCTGGCGCTGGCCCACGCGCTGCGCCGGGAGCAGTTCGGCTCACCGATCGGCGGGTTCCAGCTGGTGCAGGACAAGCTGGCGCGGATGCTGGCCGAGATCACGTCCATGCAGCTGATGTGCTGGCGGCTGTCGAAGCTCGCCGACGCCGGCCGCATGACCGCGGCGATGGCGTCACTGGCGAAGATGAACCATGCGGCGAAGGCCCGCGCGATCGTCGCCGACGCCCGCGACATCCTCGGCGGGGACGGGATCCTGCTGGAGAACCATGTGGCCCGGCATCACGCCGACATGGAGGCGATCGTCACCTTCGAGGGCACCGACTCGGTGCAGGCCCTCATCGTGGGCCGGGAGATCACCGAGCTGTCGGCGTCAGCGGCCGGAAGCCCGAGCGTCGCTGAGCTGACGGACCGAGGTGAGGCCGACGCACTCCGGGCACGCGGTGCGACCAGCCCCGACACGCTCCCACGCCTGCGATCCCCACACCTGGACGATGGCGCCGCAGACGGCCAGCTCCACCTCCCCGTCGAGCTCGGACGGCGACCGGTGCGCCTCGACGGCGTGCCAGGGATAGGTGTGCTCTGTCGGCCGCCCGCGTGACCACCTGTCGGGCCGGGCGAACCCCACGGCATAGCTGTCCACGATCTTCCTGTGCCCCGCGCCACACGCGCTGAATCCCCCTGTTCGGGGGAATCCGCGCCTGGGAGACGACCCGACCGGTCCCCCTCCGGGCGGTAGACGGAGGTCCGTCGCGCTACCGTCGTAGCGGGTCAGTGAAGGGAGCGCGGGTATGGAACCGGTCAGCCTGCTGGTCGGCGGCGCGCTGCTGGCGGTCGGTTACCTCACCGGGCGGCTCAACCGTCACCGCACTCCTCCTCCGCCTCCGCCGATGACGCCGCTGTGCGGCTGCGGCCACGCACTGAGCCAGCACGACCGCGAGACCTCGACCTGCTATGCCGAGCTACGCCGCGACAACTACGACAAGCGAGGGCGCTGGGCGGGACATGTCTGGGTGCCGTGCACCTGCCGGCAGTACGTCGGTCCCCGTCCCATCGACGAGGTCTTCGCGCCGCGACTGCTGCCACCCGCGGTCGACTGAGCCGGAGCACCCGTGAGCGACCGGACCGACAACGCGACCGCGCGTCGCCGCCGGGCCGTCCTCGCCGTCACCGAGC
>JAOPWJ010000085.1 GCA_025965715.1 Blastococcus sp.
CTGACCGGATGACCGACGCCGGCGCCATCGGCAACCCGGGCGATGACCCTCGGGCGCAGCTGGGCAGGCTGCTCGAGGAAGATCCGGCCGACCTCTACGAGAACGCGCCGATGGGCTACCTCTCGACCTTGCCCGACGGCCGGATCGTGAAGGTGAACCGCACGTTCTGCGCGTGGACCGGCCGGGCGGCCGTCGACGTCGTCGGATCGCGGTTCCAGGACCTGCTCAGCGTCGGCGGCCGGGTGTTCTCGGAGACGCACCTTCAGCCGTTGCTGCGGATGCAGGGGATGGTGCGCGAGATCGCGCTCGACGTCGTCCGCATCGACGGCTCGCTGCTGCCGTGCCTGCTCAACGCCGTCGAGGTCCGTGACGAGAACGGCGCCCAGGTCCTGGTCCGGGCGACGTTGTTCGAGGCGACGGCCCGGCGGCGCTACGAGCGCGAGCTGCTGGCCGCCCAGCGGGCGGCCGAGGAGTCGGATGCGCGCTCGCGCACGCTGCAGCAGGTGGTCTCCGACCTCGCGGCGGCGACGTCGGTCCGTGACGTGGCGGCGGTGATCGTCGAGCGGGGACGCGCGGCGATCGGCGCCCGTGGCGCCGCCCTCCTGCTCGTCGACGACGTGGTCGACGCCGATCCGGACGCCGGTCCCGAGCTGCACACCGAGGGATCGGTCGGACTGCCCGCGGAGCTGATCACGGAGCTCCGGGTGGCCGCCCTCGGGCAGCTGGCGCTGGAGCTGGCCCAGGGCGTCCGGACCGTGACGCTCAACCTGCGGCTCCGGTCGGCACAGCCCCGGCTGGCCGAGGTCATGACCGGCGCCGGGTTGTCCGAGCTGGTCATCGTGCCGGTCACGGCCGACAGCCGGCGGCTCGGCGTCCTGGTCCTCGGGCGCGGCGGCGGGGGCGCGGGCGGCCTGATCAGCCTGGAGGAGCCGGAGGGGCAGCGTGCCGCGGCCCCGGCCGAGGTGGACCTGCTGTGGACCCTGGGCCGGCAGGCCGGGCAGGCGCTGGAGCGCGCCCGGTTGTACGAGGAGACCGCGCGGCAGGCCGAGCGGTCGGCTTTCCTGCTCGACGCGGCCCGGATGCTGGCGGAGGCCGCCGACGTCTCCGAGACGGTGGAGCGGCTCGCTGCGCTGACCGTCGACCGGCTCGCCGACCTGTGCGCGGTCGATCTCATCGACGAGCAGGGGCTGACCCGGCCGATCGTGCGCCACCGCGACCCGGCGCTTCAGCCCCTGGCCGACGAGCTGCGGGAGCGCCACCTGCCGCAGCGGGCGACGCCCCACCCGAGCATGCAGGCCGTGCGCGAGGACCGGACCATCTGGATGCGGTCGCTCCCGGAGGAGTTCCTGCGGGAGATCACGAGCGACGCGCGTCACCTGGCGGTGATCCGGGAGCTGGAGCTGGTGAGCCTGATCAGCGTGCCGTTCGTCGCCGACGGCCGGCCGCTCGGCGTGATCACGCTGGCCGCCGACGCGGCGCGGGGCAGGTTCACCGCGGCCGACGTCGAGGTGGCCGAGCAGCTGGCCCTGCAGGTGTCGCTGGTGCTGGCGAAAGCCCAGCGGTACGAGCTGGACGTGCGGACGTCGCACACACTGCAGGCGAACCTGCTCCCACCCGCGCCACCGGCGGTGCCCGGTCTGCGCACGGCGGTGCGGTACCTCGCCGCCACCCAGGGGGTGGAGGTCGGCGGCGACTTCTACGACCTGGTCCCGCTGCCCGGGGGGCAGGTGGTGCTGGCCGTCGGTGACGTGGTGGGGCACGACATCACGGCCGCGGCGACCATGGGCCAGCTGACCAGTGTGTTCCGGGCGCTGCTGGTCGACGGGCCGTCGCCGAGCGCGATGATCGACCGGCTGCAGGCGAGCTGGTCGGTCCTGGGGCTGCAGCGCATGGCGACGGCGCTGTTCGCGACACTGGACCCGGTCACCGGTCAGCTCGGGATCGCCTCGGCGGGTCACCTCGCGCCGTTGCTCCTCTCCCGGGGGACGGCCGAGTTCCTCGACGTCCGCCCGACCCGGATGCTGGGCGCCCCGCCCGCACCGGCACCGGCGGTGGAGTGGGCCGGCGTCCTGCCCCCGGGCGCCACCCTGGTGCTGTTCACCGACGGCCTGGTGGAGAGCCGGACGGCCGACATCGACGAGGGGCTCGGGCATCTGCTCGAGGCGGTGATCGGGGCGGGCACCTCCGATCCGGACGATCTCTGCGACCGGCTGCTGGGCGAGCTGACCGGCGCGCACCGCGCCGACGACATCGCCCTCCTCGTGATCACCCGGGTGCCGTAGACCCGGCACTTGACCGCCGGGCCTCGGCTGATCACGCTGGAGGGGTCGAAGGAGCGGCGATGGGCACAGCCGACGCGGGCACGATCGACCTCACCACGGTCGACGGCCTCAAGGCCGCGCTGGTGGGCGCGCTGGAGCAGGCCGACGCCGAGCTCGCCGCCTCGCTGTACGAGCCGACGGCCCGCCTGCTGCCGCCGGGCGCGCCGGTGATCACGGGGCACGCGGCCGTCCTGGACTTCTGGCGGCGCCGGATCGCGGCCGGTTCCGACGGCGGCGTGCTCGAGCCGGTGCGGCGGGACGAGCACGGGCACGTCGCCGTCGAGGAGGGCCGCTACGGCCGGCGGTCGGGGGACCGGCTGCTCGACAGCGGGAAGTACCTGGTCGTCTTCCGGCGGCAGCCCGACGGGTCGTGGCGGTACCTGACCGACATGTGGAACTCCGACTCGTCCGACCCGCCCGCGTAGGGCGGGAGGGCGTGATGGCAGCTGCGGGTAATCCGGTGGCGACGAATCCGGTGACGGCGTCGATCGACGGCGCGACGGGTGACTGGTCGATGTCCGGGGACGCGATGCGCTGGTCGCCGGAGCTGGCCGATCGCGGTCCGGCCGGGGGCGAGCCGCACGGGCTCGACGCGGCCGGGGGGCTCGGCGGTGGGCTGGGACTGGACATGAACGGCGTCCGGCGGCTGGTGTCGGGGGCGCTGACCTCACTCGGCTCGGTGGCCAGTGACGTGGTCAGCGAACTGCGTGAACTCACCCGCGGGCAGTCGTCCGACGACGATCCCCGTTGATCCCTCGCGAGCCGGGTGAGGTGGCGCCCTGTAGAACCGGACCATGAGCAACTCGCTGGCCCTCGCGCCCGCGCCGCCGTCGGAGGCTGCGGAGGCGGTGCGGGTCGAGGTTCGCGAGTTCCTCGCCGCCGAGCTGGCGGCCGGCTCGTTCAGCACGCACGTCGACACCTGGCTGTCCGGCGTCGATCCGGCGTTCTCGCGCAAGCTGGGGGAGCGCGGCTGGCTCGGCATGACCTGGCCGCGACGCTACGGGGGGCACGAGCGCTCGGCGATGGAGCGCTACGCCGTCACCGAGGAGCTGCTGGCCGCCGGCGCCCCGGTGGCCGCGCACTGGATCGCCGACCGGCAGTCGGGGCCGAACCTGCTGCGCTACGGCACCGAGGAGCAGCGGCAGTCGATCCTGCCGCGCATCGCGGCCGGCGAGTGCTACTTCGTGATCGGGATGTCGGAGCCGGACTCCGGATCCGACCTCGCCTCGATCCGCACGCGGGCGGTGCGCAACGGGTCCGGGGACTGGGTCGTCGACGGCGCGAAGGTGTGGACGTCGAACGCGCACGCCTCGCACTACGCGATCACGCTCGTGCGCACCGCGCCGTCGGACCCCGCCGACCGGCACGCCGGCATGTCGCAGCTGCTGGTCGACCTGTCGCTGCCGGGCATCACCGTGAACCCGATCCGGATCCTCGACGGCGGCCACCACTTCAACGAGGTGGTGTTCGACGACGTCGTCGTGCCGGGGGACATGCTGCTCGGCGTGGAGGGCGCCGGCTGGCACCAGGTGACCGCGGAGCTCGCGTTCGAGCGGTCGGGGCCGGAGCGTTTCCTGTCGACATATCCACTTGTGGCCGAGTTCGCTCGTCGACTCGCCGCTTCCCCCGACCCCGCCGGGCTCGTCACGCTGGGTCGGCTGTCGGCGCGGCTGCTGGCGCTGCGCCAGTTGTCACTGCGGATCGCAGCGGCCCTGGACCGCGGTGAGCTGCCCGACGTCCCGGCCGCGCTGGTCAAGGACGTGGGAACGACGTTCGAGGGCGACGTGATCGACGAGATCCGCCGGGTGGTCGACGGAACGCCGTCGCTGGACTCGCCGGATCCGCTGGGTCGGGCGATGGCCGAGGCGCAGCTGCACGCGCCGGGATACACGCTGCGCGGCGGGACGAACGAGATCCTGCGGGGGATCGTGGCGCGCGGGCTGGGGCTGCGCTGATGGCCTCCGACCAGGACCTGGTGGTCGAGACCGTCAAGGACATCCTGTCCGGCTTCCCGCCCTTCGTGCTGACGGCGGACCGGCGGTGGGACCGGGAGCTGTGGGGTGTGCTGGCCGAGGCCGGCCTGACCGGGGTGGGCTTGCCCGAGGAGGCCGGCGGCTCGGGTGGTGCGCTGGCCGACGCCGTCGCGATCGTGCGCACGCTGGCCGCGGGTGCGGCGGCCGTGCCGGTCGCCGAGCAGTTGCTGGTCGCCGGACCCGCGGTCGTGGCGGCCGGACTGCACCTGCCGATGCCCGCGGAGGTGATGACGTTCGTCGTCGCGGACGACGTCGTGGCCCACGCGTCCGACGACGGCGACGGGCCGGGGCGGTTCGTCCTGACCGGGGCGGCGGCCGGCATCCCGTGGGCGCAGCAGGCCTCGCACCTCGCCGTCCTGGCGTCGGGGCCGGCCGGACCCGTGCTCGCGCTGGTGGTCGCCGGGAACCTGGACCTGGCCGACGGCGCGAACCTCGCCGGTGAGCCGCGCGGCTCCTTCTCCTTCGACGGGGAGCCGGCCACCGGTGCCCTGCTGACCCCGGCGCAGGCGGCCGGGCTGCGGGGGCGGTTCGCACTGACGCGGGCAGTGCAGCTCACCGCTGCGCTGGAGCAGGTGCTGGCGTGGACGGTGCAGTACGCGGGGGAGCGGCAGCAGTTCGGCCGGCCGCTGGGCACGTTCCAGGCGATCCAGATGGAGCTGGCCGAGATGGCCGGCGAGGTCACCGCGGTCACGGCGCTGACCGACGCGGCGGTCCAGTCGCTCGAGCGCGGGTCGGCCGACTTCGTGCTCGCCGCAGCCGCGGCGAAGGTGCGCGCAGGGGCGGCGGTGGAGGTGGTGGCCCGGCTGGCGCATCAGGTGCACGGGGCGATCGGGTTCACCCAGGAGCACACGCTGCACCACCTGACCCGGCGGCTGTGGTCGTGGCGTGACGAGGCCGGCAGCGAGCTGGCGTGGGCGCCGGTGCTCGCGGCGGGGTTGCTCGCCGACGGCCCGGACGGTCTGTGGCCGGCGCTGACTCGCGTGCTCTGAAGGCCTGGCGCCCCCTCAGACGGTCTCGGGCACGCGCAGGTGGGCGAGGACGAGGTCGAAGGAGGCGGCGCCGGTGAGGCGCATGCCCATCGCCTGGAGGAACTCCCGGCGCAGTGTCCGCGCCCGTCCGCCGGCCTGCTCCATGGCGGCGCGGTTGTCGTAGGTGACCGCCGTGGCCGTGCGGCCGGTCGGCCGGTCGACCATCATGCTGACGCTGCAGAACCCGGGCAGTTCGGCGACGCGGGGCAGAAGGCCCGTCCGGAGGGTGTCGACCACGCGGTCCATCGCTGCGGGATCGCCCTCGGTCCAGATGACTCGGGTGCAGGCACCGTGCCTGGTCTCGTAGCGGCGGTGCAGCGCGGCGATCTCCCACTCCTGCACCTCGGCCGGACCGCACAGGATCTCCGCGGTGCGGTCCCGGATGCCGCGGACGTCGTCGGCGCTGCGGTGCATGGATTCGCAGTCGGCCCACGCGGTGGTGACGATGCAATGGCCGGACTCACGATCGACGAGCATCGACAGGCCGACGCAGCCGTCCATGTCGCGGACGGCCGGGATCACCGCCTCGTTGGCATAGGCGATGCCGACGTCGATGGCTGCAGGGTTGCCGTGAACGGTGGTGGATCGGGCGTACATGCCACCACTTCCCTCCGGATCGGCGACGAGCCCCGGCGGCAACGCCGCGGGATTGACGGTCCTCGTTCGAGCCGCAGAAGGCAACGGCACAGAACTGTCCTCGCCGTTCAGCAGAGCAGTCGGTCGGGTGGGGCTTGTTCGTCGAGCTACGGCGGGTCCGGTTCCGGGGCGTAGCACCAGTTCGGCGGCCGGCTCTCCCGGGAGACTCCGCTCGGCGTGCGGACGATCAGCCGACCGTCGGGGAGCAGCTCGAAGTGCCAGCCGCGCGCGAAGGTCTTGATGCGGTGATGCCGCCGACACAGGCAGCAGAGGTTCCAGCAGTCGGTCGGTCCGCCGTCGGCGTGGGCGATGCCGTGGTCGATGTCGCACCGGCCGGGTCGCCGTCGACACCCGGGCATGCGGCAGGTGCGGTCGCGGGCTCGGAGGAACCGGTGTTGAGCGGCGGTCGGGCGGTAGGCCGTCGTGGCGGCCGGTGGGCGGAGTCCGGGACCGTCGTCCGGAGGCGGTGCACTTGCCGTCGCACTGTTCGCGGTCTTTCCGCGGCGGGTGCGACGGCGACGGATGCCGGCGCCGCGCCGCAGCTCATTGCGGGTGGCGACGGCGACGAGCCGTCCACTGACGGGGTCGCCCACAGCGACCTGCACGCACCCGCCGGCCGGTGCGGCACGCACGCCGAGCATGTCGAGTTGCTCGAGCAGTTCCCGGCACTGCGCCGCCGTGACGATCTCGCCGGCCACCTCAGCCGGCGGCTGGCTCCCGGCTCCGGCGGGGTGCAGTGCGGCGAGTGGCGCGTGCACGACGAGCTGCGCGGTGACTGGCGGACGTGACTCCCATGGCCGGAGGATCAGGTCGGCCGCGACCGCGGAGCGGAGGACCCCGATCGGCCGTCGGTCGCCGTCGGCGCGGAGCAGCTGGGCGTACTGGTCGATGGCGTCCACACAGGCGGCCGCTTGGTGGATCGGCAGGTCGATGGCGAGTCGGCTCATCCCGTCACCCATGGGCTGGGAGCTGACGTTCGCCCGACGGGCGGCTTCCGCCTGGCGCTCTTGCAGGGCCGCAGCGTCCAGTCGAGCGAGGGCGCGGCGGACCCTGTCCCTCAGTTGCGCCACGGTGAGCTTCTCGGCGTGCGGAAGGACGCGCTGCTCGATGCGGGCGACGACCTCCGGCTTGGCCGAGTCCAGGAGGTCGACGAGGGCGCGCATCTTGCGGACGTCGAGCCGGCCCTCGTACAGCGCATGCCAGGTACCGGTCAGCTTCGTCGTCAGCAGGACGGCCTCGACCGCCAGCATCTCCGCCTCCTGCTCGGAGCAGTGGCGAATCAGTGCCAGCTCACACACGAAGGTCTCCGACACCTCCGCCAGGGCGGGCGACTGGCGGTAGCGGCTGTCCAGTCCGGGGCCACCGAGGGGACCGAAGTCGCGGTCGCGCTCGATGTGACGCCGGCGCGCGAGCCGGGCAATCGAGGCGGCACGTTCGGCGACGTGTCGGGCTTCCCGGGCGTCGGCGGCCCAGATGTCGGCGACCAGCTCCGTCTCGCTGAGCTGCGGTGCGAGGTCCATCGGCGACAGTCGGATCGGCACGCCGTCGTCCGGGATCGGAGGTGGCTGACGGTCGAGCACATCAGGAACGCTAGAGGCACCCTCTGACAGTTCTCGGGTATCCGACCAGCGGCGACGCATCGGAACCAGGGGTCGCACCTCGGCCCTCCCCGGCCGGACGAAGCCCCGTCCCGTACTCGAAGGCGACGGGCCCGCGCGCAGTCCCGTCGGCCCTGCTCGGCAGCAACCCCGTTGACGTCGGTCTTCACAGCTGACGTCAGCGGCTACCTGCTCGGCCCTCCTGCGGCTCGCTGGTCATGTCCAGCGCCATCGCCGGCGCCCTCTTCGCGGCCACGGTGAGCGTCGCAGCGCTCCGGTCGCAGGCCGTCCCTCGTGGGCCGGCCGGTGCCGGCAGCACTCTGCTCATGCCGGCCGACCCCCTGATAGCGATGCCCGCGATCACGCTGCGGCTCGTCGCCGTCAGCGTTCCGCTGGCCGTGCGGGACCGGCCGGTGGACGTGATCGTCCCCCGGCAGGAGGCGTCGGTCCGGCCGGAGTCGCCGCGGCCCACGCCCACTGACGGATTCGGGCCGCTGGCGTCGTCCTTTCCGGCAGGATCGCCTCATGACGGCCGACAGCCACGGGCACACCCACCGTCTGGAGCTCGCCGATTCCACCGTGCGTGAGTGGGACGCGAGGGTGCTGGCGGCCGATCCGGAGCAGGGGATCGTCCTCGACCGGTCGGCCTTCTACCCCGGTGGCGGTGGCCAGCCGCCGGACGAGGGGGTGCTGCTGTGGGGCGGCGTCCGCACCCGCATCGCCGGCACCCGCACGGGCGACGAGCTCTACCTGATCCCTGTCGAGGGAGACCCGCTGCCACCGGTCGGGACGGCGGTGCGCGGAGCCCTCGACGACGAGCGCCGCACCCAGCTGATGCGGACCCACTCGGGACTGCACGTGCTCACCGGCGTCGTCTTCCGTGACTTCGGGGCGCTGGTGACCGGCGGGAACATGGAGCCGCTGTCGGCGCGCATGGACTTCGACCTCGCCGAGGTGCCCCCGGACTTCAAGGAGCGCATCGCCGATTCGGTCAACGCCGAGATCGCCGCCGACCGCCCCATCGAGGTGAAGACGCTGCCGCGGGAGGAGGCCTTCGCCATTCCGGACATCATCCGGACGGCGACCAATCTGCTGCCGCCCGACATCGAGGTGGTGCGGATCGTCGACATCGTCGGGCTGGACACGCAGGCCGACGGTGGTACCCACGTGGCGTCGACGGCGATGGTCGGTCGCGTCGAGGTGACCAAGATGGAGAGCAAGGGGCGCGGGTTCCGGCGGCTACGGATCCGCATCGTCTGATCGCTGCGCGAGCTGCCGCTCAGGGGCCCCCGGTCACGGCGGTGAAGCAGACCCGCACCGCGCCGTCCTCGAGGAGTAGCGGCACATCGCCGGTCAGGGCCCAGTCCTCCCGGTGCCGCTCGTCGGAAGTAGCGGTGATCCGCACCCTGATCTGCGGATCGTCCGGGCCGCGCCCGGCCCGGACGTCGTTCAGCTCCAGATCCACGTCGGAGGGCATGGGCGAATCCCCGTTGAGGGCGACCAACCGACGGGCGAAGGTCGGGTAGTCCAGACGGTCGCGGTCGGACTGGCAAAGCACCTGCCGCGCTGCGGTCCAGTCCTCGTCGAAGAGGGCCCGCACGAACGACTCCGCGACGCGCTGAGGTGTAGGCGCCGTCGGCACTGTGGTCACCGTCAGCGCGAACCCCGCTGCGACGGCCGCGGCCACGACCGTCGCGTCACTGCGAATGGCACCCGAGCGGGTCGGCGGGCGCGGAGGCCGTCGCGGCCCCGGGGACGCGATGACCTCGCCGGCGATCGGGGGCATACCGGACAGTCCACCAGGCGGGTGACGGATCCGCCCGCGGCCAGCCCGAGGATCCACATCGTCCTGTCAGTCGTATGGGTCGGTCAGGACAGGTCGTGCCTGGAGGACGTCGAAGGTGACCGGCGGACCGTCGGTCGTGGTCGTGCCCGGGACGTCGGCCGGCGCGCTGCCGTTCACGGTGAAGGTGGCGCCCCAGGTGACCGTGAGCGAGGCCGTGTGGGTTCCCGATGAGTAATCGTGCTCGATCGTCTGGTTCGGGTAGGGCTGTCCCGGGTCGGTACTGATGACGTCGCCGGCCGAGTCGCCGGTGTGCCAGGTGAACCGTTCCGCGGTGGCATGGATGACGACGGTGAAGCCGCGGATGTCGACGGTGAACGTCTGGGTCGTGGGGGAGTCGGTGTAGAAGATGACCGGCAGTCCTGACAGGCCGTCGCCGGGCGGCTGGTGCTGGGTGGTCAGCGTAGGAAGCGGCAGCCGCTCGAAGTAGCTGAACACCTCTGCCGGTGACGGCGGCGGGTTGAGCGACGTGATGTCCATGCAGCCCTGGCG
>JAOPWJ010000017.1 GCA_025965715.1 Blastococcus sp.
CGGTCGACCGTGCGGGCCGGCACCGCCCGCACCGGCTGGCCGCTCGTCCGGTGGGTGCGCAAACTGCGACCGGACCCGCTGGCGCGGCTGCACCTGGGCGACCATCGGGCGCGCACCTCGCTGTCACCCGCCGGGCCGGTGGAGCGCGCCGCGGTCAGCACGGCCCTCCGGCGAGCCCGTGACGTGGCAGGCGACGGGCTGGCGCAGGCCTGGCGCGAGGACCTTCGGCACGTGGTGGACGGCGCCGAGGAGCGGCTGGCCGACCGGCTCGACCAGGCGGTGGCCGGGACGGATCTCGGGCCGGACCGCACCCCGCTCTGGCAACGGGCCGCCAGCGGCCTGCAGTGGGTGTTGGCCCTCGTGGCGCTGGCGGGCGCACTGTGGTTGGTGGCGCTGGTCGCGCTGGGCCTCCTCCAGTTGGACGACGTGCTGCCGCTTCCGCGGGTGCAGGGCATCCCGCTGCCCACGCTGCTGCTGGCGGCAGGTCTGCTCGGCGGCTTCCTCCTGGCGGTCCTCGCCCGTCCCCTGGTCCGGATGCGGGCGCGCCGGCGGGGCCGGGCCGCGGACCGGCGGTTGCGGGCCGCCGTCGCGGACGTCGCCGAGGACGAAGTCTTCGGTCCCATGGCCGAGGTCCGCAACGACGCCGCCCGCTTCTGCGCCGCGGTGGCTACGGCCCGCCGCTGAGGTGCCCCTTCCGGCTACCGTCCCAGCCTGCGAGGGGTGGGACGAGGTCCTTACTCCCGGTGCGTCTCACCCGAGCGCGGTTCGGGAAGCTGGGCGCGGAGGCGGTCGGGGGCATCGCCACGGCCGGACGGTAGCCGCGCCCACACATGCTTGCGTCCAGGGCGGTTCTCCCACCCGTACTCGGTCGAGAGCTGGGCGACCAGGTGCAGGCCCATGCCTCCGAGCGCGGGATCGCGGTCGACCGCGGGCACGGGCGGGCGGTCGGGCGCCTCGTCGCTGAGGTCGAGCAGCCATCCGTCCGGCCCGGCGACGACCAGTGCCCGGACGTCGCCGCCGCCGTGACGGAGCGCGTTGGAGGCGAGTTCCTCGAAGACCAGCAGCAGCCCGTCGCGGGCGTCCTCGGACGAGGCGGAGGACACCGACGGATGGGCCACTCGTGCGCGCAGATCGGACCGGACACGGGAGACGACGTGCATGGCTTCCAGCTGCCAGTGCCAGACATCGCCGGCCACGGACGGCACGGGTGCGCACGGCCACGCCTGCTCGGAGGGCTCGTCGGCCTTCGCCTCGCCCATGCCTCCGCCCGCCTCCCCTCGCGTCCGCTCCGCAGGTGGGGCCGCGTCCTGGCCCGGCCGGAGTCCATCCTGACCGATGGCGTTCCGGCGCGCAGCGGGGGGCCCGGGGCCGTGCCGCTGACGAGGGCCTTTCGGGGCACACTGTGCAGCGTGGAGGATCTGCTGCGCGAGCTCAGCCGGGTGGCTCTGGTCGACCGGACGCTGACCGACGTCCTCACCGACATCACCCGGATCGCGGCGCGGGGCATCCCGGGCGCCGAGTCCACCTCGATCACGCTGCTCCGGGACGACAAGGCGTTCACGGTGGCCCACTACGGGGACATGGCACTGGCCGCCGACGAGCTCCAGTACGCAAAGGGATCCGGGCCGTGCATGGACGCCGGCCGCGGCGGCGTGCTGCTGCGGGTCGACGACATGCGCACCGAGGAGCGCTGGCCGGACTACGTCGCGCACGCGGTGGACGAGGCGGGCGTGCTCAGCTCGCTGTCGGTTCCGCTGCCCTACCAGGGCTCGTCCATCGGCGCCCTCAACAACTACTCGACGAAGCCGGCCGCGTTCGCCCGGCCCGAGTCGCTGCGGGCCGGTCTCGAGGTGGCCGAGGTGATCGCGGTGGCGGTCGCCAACGCCGACGCCCACTGGCAGCTCGGCGAGCAGGCCCGGAACATGCGGCTGGCCATGGAATCCCGCGCCGTCATCGAGCAGGCCAAGGGGGTCCTGATGGCGCAGCGCCACGTGGACGCGGAGCAGGCCTTCGAGATCCTCCGCGAGGCCTCGCAGCGTTACAACCGCAAGCTGCGGGAGATCGCGCTCGGCATCGTGCAGTCCACCCAGGAGCCGTCCCGCTAACCGTTCCGCGGGCCGCAGTCCCGTGGGCCGGGGTGCTGCCGGGTCCGGGCGTCCAGCGTCGAGAGCCGGGCGACCAGGAACTCGACGGCCGCGGCACTGTCCACGCCTTCGGCGACCTCCACCGCCGTCGGGGACGTGGAGACGGTGCGCCGGTCGACCAGCGTCTGCCCTCGCCCCGGCCCGGGGCCCGTGTCCACCAGGACGTCGCGGCGCACGGTGGTCAGGGTCCCCGGAGCGATCGCCTCCGTGAGGGCGAGGGCGTCGTGCACCACCACGCCACGGGTCCCGTAGGCCGCGCGGGCGTGGGCCAGGTACTGCTGCAGGATGGCGGCCGCCTGGGCGCCGATCGGCCCAGCGGCGGCGAAGCGGGCGATCCCCGCCTCGCCGAGCACGGTGGGCAGGGTGACGTCGAGCCCGACCATCACGGTGGGGAGAGTGGAGCCGAGCACCACCTGCGCGGCCTCCGGGTCGGCCCACACGTTGAACTCGGCGGCCGCGGTCACGTTCCCACCGCGGGTCGCCGAGCCACCCATGACCACGAGCCGGCCGATCCGGGAGGCCGCCTCGGGGAACACATGGAGCAGCAGGGCGATGTTGGTCAGCGGGCCGATGGCCGCGACGGTGACCGGCACCGGGGAGCTCATGAGCAGCTCGGCGAGGGCCACCACGGCGGGCCGCCGATCGACCGACGCCGGCGACGGCGGCAGCGCGACGCCACCGAGCCCGGCGGCCCCGTGCACGTGCCCGGCGCGCTCCGGCTGCGGGTGCACCAGCGATCCCGCGGCTCCCACGGCCACCGGCACGTCGGCCCGGCCGGCGAGGTGCAGCACGCGGAGCGTGTTCTCGGTGGTCCGCTCGAGCTCGACGTTGCCGTGGACGGTCGTGACCAGCCGCAGGTCCACCTCGGGGCTGGCGAGGGCGAGCAGGACCGCGAGCGTGTCGTCGACGCCCGGGTCGGTGTCGATGACGAGGGGGAGTGGGGAGGTCACCGGCTCATCCAAGCAGTGCACGCGGGTCCGCCCGCCCCGGCTCGGGACACCCCGGTCACTCGCGACACGCCGGGAGTGTTGTCCCCCCGACGGGATGACCGACGTCCTGACCGGGGGGTTCCGCGCTCCCGGCGCACGGCTTGTCGACAAGTGACCGCCGTGGAGAGCGGGTCGGCGACGGCTGCGGAAGGGCTCGGCAACGGTTCGGTCACGTGCCTCCGCACGCGGGTCGCAGGAGCGGGTCCAGGCGGTCCCCGATCCCTACTTTTCTCCTTGTCCGCGACACCTTCCCCAGTCGCGGTCACTACGTGCAGGGAGGGCGACATGATCAGCGAACCGGCCATCACGGTCACCTCGCACGTGCTCTCCGACCTGTCCGGCGGCACCGGCCACACGCTGGCCGGCCTCCTCGGTGTGCTCGACCAGGCGGATGCCGCCGTCCCCCCTCAGCGCTCGCAGCGCCGCCGGGGTGTCGCGCACCGGGACGCCTACCGGCGCGGCGCCGTCCGCCGGGCGCCCCTGCGTCCGGTGC
>JAOPWJ010000142.1 GCA_025965715.1 Blastococcus sp.
GACGCCGTTCCTGCTGACGGCCGTGGTGCTCGCCGCCGTCGTCGTCGCCGTGGTGCTCCTGCGGCAGTGGCGGCCGCGGGCCGCGGTCGCGGCTTTCGTCGTCGTGCCGATCGCCGTGTCGATCCAGGGCACCATGGCCGCCGCCCCCGTGTGGGAGCAGGTCGATGCCGACCGCTTCTACCCCACGACGGACATGCACCAGTTCCTGCTCGACCACCTCGGGCACGACCGCATGGCCACCACCGGGCTGACCATGCTCAACGGCACCCAGGCCTACTACGGCCTCCGGTCGGCCACCGGTCACGTGTTCTTTCCCGAGCCCTACAGCGACCTGATCAACAGGATCGATCCCGACGGCCGGTACACGCCGACGTACTGGACGCTGCGCGAAGGCCTGGATGTCGAAACCTGGCAGTCACCGGGGCTGGACCGCCTGGCCGTCCGCTACCTGGCGGCCAACTCCGACACCACGCTGCCCGGCACCGAACTCCCCGTGACCGAGGGCGACGCGCCCGGCCAGCTCGGGCCCGATCCGGTCGAGGTGGCGCTCCCAGCCGGACCGCTCCGCGGGGTGAACCTGCAGCTGCTCGACGGCCCGACGGAGCCGTCCGGCGGGTACGTGGTCGCCGAGGTCCTCGACTCCTCCGGGGCCGGCGTCGCCGCCACCGAGCGGCTGGTGAGGTTCCCGCGCCCACCGGGACCGCTGCCGGTGCCACTCGCCGCCGAGGACCTCGAGGGCCCCGCCACTCTGCGGCTGTCGTGGCGGGGCTCCCCGGCGCCGTCGTTCGCCGTCGACGACGCGGGTGTGCCCGCGCTCGGGGTCGTCGTCCCCGAGGACGACGACCTGCGGCTGGCCTCCGACGACGACGGTGCCCTCTGGGAGCGGACGACGACCCTCCCGCGCATCCGCTGGGCCGGTTCCGCCCTGGTCGTCCGGAACCCCGGGGAGCGCGCCGACCTGCTCGCCGACACCGACCTCCCCGCGGGCACCGTCGTGCTGTCCGAGCCGGGTGGGAGCACCGAGGACGGGGACGCCGTGGTCGAGGTCCGGGAGGACTCCGGGGACACGGTGGACGTCGCCGTCGACGCCGACGGGGCCGGTTACCTGGTGCTGGCGGAGGCGATCCAGTCGGACTGGTCGGTGACCGTCGACGGCCGGGCGGCGACCATCGAGGACGCCGACCACGCCTTCGGGGCCGTGCACCTGCCGGCCGGCCGGCACGAGGTCGTCTTCACGTACACGCCGCGGGGCCAGACCGCCGGCCTGGCGATCAGCGCGCTCTCGGCGGCTGTCCTGCTCGGGCTGGCGGTCCTCCCGTCGGCCCGCCGGCGAGCCGCCCGACCCGACCAGCCGTGACCGCCCCCGCGACCGTGACGGTCGTCGTCGTCACCTGGAACGCCGCCGACCTGGTTGCTGCCTGCCTGGACTCGCTGGCCCGCCAGACGCTGCCGCACCGGGTGGTGGTGGTCGACAACGCCTCCGTCGACGGCACCACGGAGCTGCTGAACAGTCGCTATCCGGACGTGAAGGTGGTGCGCACCACCGCCAACCTCGGCTTCGCCGGCGGGGTGGAGGCCGGCCTGGCCGTCGTCGACAGCCCGTTCGTGGCGCTGCTGAACAACGACGCCGCGGCCGAGCCGGACTGGCTCGCCCGCCTCGTCGCCGTCCTGGAGAACCACCCCGAGGCCGCGGCCGTGACCTCCCGCCTGCTGCTCACCGACGTCGAGCCGCCGACCCTGAACAACGCCGGGGTGCTGCTGCTCGAGGACGGCTACGGCGCGGATCGCGGGCTCGGTGCACCGGCCGACGAGTACCCCGAGCCCGGTGAGGTCTTCGGCTTCAGCGGCGGCGCGGCACTGCTGCGCACCGACGCCCTCCGCGCGGTCGGCGGCTTTCCCGCCCCGTTCTTCCTGTACTACGAGGACACCGACACGTCGTGGCGGCTGCGCACGGCCGGCTGGACGGTCCGGTACGAACCCGCGGCCGTCGTGCACCACCGGCACTCGGCGACCGCGGACCAGACCTCGGCCATGTTCGCCTTCTGGAACGAACGCAATCGGTTGCTCATGCACGTGCGGTGCGCACCGATCGGCGCAGCGCTGGCGGTGTGGTTCCGCTTCGTCCTCACCACCGGCTCCCTCGCCGCCCGCCGGCTCACGGGGTCACCGCGGCCCCCGGCGCACCAGCAACGCGTCCGGCTACGGCTGCGGGCCCTCGCCGGCGCCCTGCGGCTGCTGCCGTGGGCGCTGCGCACCCGTACCGGACGCGGCTGAGCTCACGGGGTTGCGGCTCAGCGGGTTGCGGCTCAGCGGCGTGCGGCTCAGCGGCGGGAGCGGAGCTGCCCGCGGGCCAGGCGGCCGGCGCGCGACCCGAGCTTCTGGAGGAGCAGGCGCGCGCCGCCCTCCCGCAGATAGCCGCGGAGCAGGTCCAGGTCCCCGCGGACGCCTTCCCACGGCGGCGGGACGACCTGCACCCCAGCGACGGAGGCGCGACCCGCGTCCGCCGAGTCGGCCGCCCGCTGAGGGGCACGGCAGTAGGTGAGCAGTGGCTCGAGCACCCTCGACCACTGGTACTCGGGCACGATGCGCGCCAGGTTGGCCCGGTACCCCGCCGCGAGCCGGTCGTCGGTGAGCAGCGTGACGAGGACGTCGGCCAGCCGCTCGACATCGCCGGGCGGCACGGTCTGGCCCAGCTCGTGCTGCTCCACCACCACCGCCAGCGAGTCGCCCTGGGTGCAGACCACCGGCAGCGACGCCCAGATGTAGTCGAGGATCCGCGTCCGGAAGGAGAACGCCGTCTCGATGTGATCGAGGTGCGTGCTCACCCCGATGTCGCTCTCCAGCAGGAAGTTCTGCCGGTCCTCGTAGGGCACCCAGTCGTGGTTGAAGATGACGGTCTCGCCGAGCAGCCCGAGCTCCTCGGCCAGCCGTTGCGCCTCCACCGCCATGCGCATCTCGGGCACGGCCGGATTGGGGTGCTTGACCCCCATGAACAGCAGCCGGGCCTCCGGCACGCGCTCGCGGACGACGGCCATCGCCCGGATCAGGGTGATCGGGTCGAACCAGTTGTAGATCCCGCCGCCCCAGAGGATGACCTTGTCGTCCTCGCCGATGCCGGGCAGCACGCCCTTGACCGCCCGCCGGGTGGCCACGGGCGGCTCCTCCTCCACGCCGAACGGAACGACCGCGATCAGCGACCCGAGGGTCTCGTCCCGGTCGTAGACGGCCGGGTTGAGCCGTCCGAGGGCGGCCATCTGGCCGAGCCAGAAGTCGCGCTGCTTCACGGATGCGCAGAGGAAGAAGTCGCCGCGGACCAGCTGCTCGTTCAGAACTGCCGTCGCCGTCTGGACGACGTCCCGGCGGCGGCTCTCCCCCAGGTCCTTGGCCTGCTCCAGCTGCTCGAGGTGGAAGGGGTCGTACATGTCGACGACCACGGGCTTGGCCGTCGTGCGCAGCACCGGGTACTTCTGCATCAGGTCGCCCTGGAACACGATCACGTCGGCCCAGCGCTCGAGCTCGGCCATGGCCGGCGCGGTGGAGACGGTGCGCACCTGGAAGTCGGGGCGGGTGAGGTCGCCGCCGGCGGTCGTGGCCAGCACGACCTCGTGCTCGGCGGCCAGCGCCTGCGCGATGTGCAGCGCGCGGATGGCCGGACCGGCCAGCCGGCTGGCGAGGGTGTCGGGGGTGAGCACGAGCACCCGCTGCCGCCGGGAGAAGGGGACGTCGACGGCGAAGGCCTCGCTCACCGTGTCGAAGTCGCGGACGAAGTCGGGCGCGGGGATGTTCGGGATCATCGGCATCCCGAACAGGCGCAGCAGTTCGGTGTCACCCCGTCGGCGTCCCTTCTGGATCTCGATCCGGCTCCGGTGCAGCGAGCCGAGCTCGCGGACGAAGGCATCGACGGCGTAGGCCGAGGCCAGGGTGGTCTTCGACACCGTGGCGTAGGCGTCCTCGTCGGGGGACGGCGGCGTGCGCTCGAGGTCGAGCGCGGTGCTGTCGTCGCCGCCGAGGACCACGCCGCGGCGCACGGCCAGGGCGAGCGCGGGGCCGAGGAACCGGGCCAGGTTCTCGTCGTCGTAGTTCTTGTAGATCGTGTACAGGGCGTTGCGCTCGAGGAGGAACTGCTCGCGCCACGCGCCCAGCTTGGACATCGAGGCGTGGTGACGGTGCCGGACCAGCGCCGCGGGTACGTAGCGCACCCGGTGGCCGGCCAGCCAGAGCCGCCAGCCGAGGTCGACGTCCTCGAAGAACATGAAGTACCGCTCGTCGAAGCCGCCGAGCTCCTCGAAGGCCGAGCGGCGGACCAGGAGCGCCGAGCCGGTGCCGAAGAGGACGTCGCGCACCTCGTCGAACCGGCCGTCGTCGACGGCGCCGACCTCGATCTTGAAGCCCTGGCCGTACCAGGACAGCGCCCCGCCGACGTAGTCGATCCGCTCGCCGGCCCAGTCCACGACCTTGGCCGCCACGGCACCCACGGCCGGGTCGGCGAAGGCGTCGACGGCGGCGGTGAGGAAGCCGGCCTCCGGCCGGGCGTCGTTGTTGACGAACGCGAGGAACTCGCCGCGCGCATGCCGGACGCCGAGGTTGCAGCCGCCGGCGAACCCGAGGTTGCGTGCGGACTCGACCACCTGGACGCCGGGCGCGGCCGCCCGGATCCGCTCGACGTCGGAGCCGCCGCTGGCGTTGTCGACGACGACCACGTCGAGGCACTCGGCGGGCCAGTCCAGCGACCGGATGCCCGACAGGCATTCGATGGTGTCGTCCGCGCCGCGATAGTTGACGACGACGATGCTGACTGTGGGCGGCTGGGTCATGCCGGGGCGCCGGAGTCGCCCCGGACCTCCCAGGACCCGCCGAGGGAGACGACGCCGTACTGGTCGCGAGGGCGGCCTGGCGCGACGTCGAACCGGAGCAGCTTGTCGCGATGGTCGAAGGTGTGCACGACGGCGCGGTCGAAGACGGCGGCGGTCAGCTCGTAGGTGCCCGGGGTGAGCATCAGGCGGGGCACGTGCAGGTCGAGCCACCCCTCCCCGCTGAGGGTGCCGGTGGACAGCTCCACGTCCCGGGTGTTGGGCCCGGTGACGTGGATGCCGTCGAGGGTGTGGATGGCGATGCCGAAGACGGGCTCCTCGACGGGGTGTGCGGCCTTCCAGTGGATGCGGAAGACCGCGTCCGCGCCGGTCGCCACGTGCGTGGCGGGCGCGCCGTCGGCGAGCAGCTCGACCGACCGGATGACCACCTCGCCCGAGCCCCACCGCGCGCCGCGCCCGGACTGCTCCTCGCCCTCTTCGACCTCCGGTGCGACCCGGTCGTCGTGGGACTGGCCGACGTAGGAGTCGACCAGGTCCTGGGGGCGGCCCACCTCGAGCAGCTTGCCGTGGTCGAGCCAGGCGACCTCGTCGCACATCGTGCGCATCGTGCTCAGCGCGTGGCTGACGATGACCACCGTCCGGCCGTCGGCGCGGAAGTCGGCGAACTTCTCCATGCACTTGCGCTGGAAGTTCTCGTCGCCGACCGCCAGCACCTCGTCGACCATGAGGATCTCGGGATCGACGTTGATGGCCACCGAGAAGCCGAGCCGGACGTACATGCCCGACGAGTAGTTCTTCACCGGGGTGTCGATGAAGGTCTCCAGGCCGGCGAAGTCGACGATCTCGTCGAAGGACTTGTCGATCTGCTTGCGCGACATGCCGAGGATCGACCCGTTGAGGTAGACGTTGTCGCGGCCGGACAGTTCCGGATGGAACCCGGCGCCCAGCTCGAGCAGCGCCGACACCCGGCCGTGGACGGCGATGGAGCCCTTGTCGGGGACCAGGATGCCGGCCAGGCACTTGAGCAGGGTGCTCTTGCCCGACCCGTTGTGGCCGATCAGCCCGAACGTCTTGCCCGTGGGGATCTGCAGGTCGACGTCCTGGAGCGCCCAGAACTCGTCGAACTTGGCCCGCCCGCCCCGCATGAACGCGGCCTTCAGCGACTGGTTGCGCTCGTGGTAGAGCCGGAACCGCTTCGAGACGCCGGTGGCCTCGACGGCGACGTCACCCATTGCGATCGTCCCCGTTCACAGTTCCTCGGCCAGCCGGCCGGCGAATCGGTTGAAGACCACCCAGCCCAGCCACAGCGAGGCGCCGGAGGACAGGACGACGACGAGCACGGTGGTGAGGTCGGGGATCTGGTGCTCGTAGAGGAGGTCGCGGAACGCCTCGACGTAGTGCACCAGCGGATTGAGGAAGTACAGCGAGTCGATGTGCAACCGCGCGACCAGCGAGGTCGGCGACACGTCGGAGACGAGGGTGAGTGGATAGATCACCGGTGTCGCGTAGAAGAGCACCTGCATCGCGATGGTGACCACGTGCGCGGAGTCGCGGAAGTAGACGTTCGCCACCGAGAGCATCAGCCCGAGGCCGGTGGCGAAGACAGCCAGCAGGATCATCAGGATCAGCGCCGGGATCAGCCAGAGGATCGGATTGACGCCGAGCACGAGCAGCGCCACGGCCAGGACGGCCATCTCGATCGCGAACGTCACGAACAGCGACACCGTCGCCGAGAGCACGAGCAGGTGCCGCGGGAACGCCGTCTTCTTGATCAGGTTGGCGTTGTCGAGCATGGCGGCCATGCCGCCGTTGACCACGCCGTTGAAGAAGTTCCACGGGAGCAGCGCGCAGAGCAGGAACAGCGTGTAGTTCTGCACACCGTTCGCGCCGACGGTCGGCGTGACCCGCAGGATCGCGCCGAACACGACGGTGAAGATGAGGGTGGCCGCCAGCGGGTTGAGCAGCGACCAGAACCACCCGAGAGCGGTGCCCTTGTACTTGCCCCGAAGCTCGCGCAGCACCAGGTTGGTGAGCAGTTCGCGGTTTGCCTGGGGGATGCGCAGCGGAGAGATCTGGTCCCCCTTTCCCGCGCAGCACCGGAACGTCGCCCGACCGGGCGACGAGTGCGAGGGTACAAGCCGCCGGGGGCGCGACCGGTCCGTCCCGTAGGTTGCCCGTCGTGAGGATCGGCCTGGACGCCACGCCACTGCTCGGGCGTCGCACAGGCATCGGGCGTTACGTCCAGCAACTCCTGACCGCCCTGCCGGGTCTCTTCCCCGACGACGACGTGCGGGCCACGGCGTTCACGCTCCGCGGCGCCGGAGGCCTCGGCGCCGCCGTCCCGCGCGGCGTGTCGGTGCGCGCCCGGCCGGCCCCGGCGCGGCTGCTGCGCGCCGCCTGGCAGCGTTCCGAGCTGCCCCCGGTGGAGCTGCTCACCGGCCGGCTGGACGTCTTCCACGGCACCAACTTCGTGCTGCCGCCCGCACGGCGGGCGGCCGGAGTGCTCACCGTCCACGACCTCGCCTACCTCCTGCACCGCGACACCGTGTCCGCCGATTCCGCACGGCTCCGGGAACTGGTGCCGCGGGGGCTGGCCCGGGCGGAGGTCGTCTGCGTTCCCAGCGCCTCCGTGGCCGCCGAGCTGCAAGACACCTACGGGCTACCGGCCGACCGGGTACAGGTGACGCCGCTGGGCGTGGACCCGGCGTGGGCCACAGCCGCACCCCTCCCCCCCGACCGGCGGGTCGCGCTCGGCCTCGACCGGCCCTACCTGCTGTTCGTGGGCACGCTGGAGCCACGGAAGAACCTGGGGGTCCTCCTCCGGGCGTTCGCCGCCGCCTGTGCCGCCGAACCCGACGGGCCGCTGCTGGCGCTCGCCGGTCCGGCCGGATGGGGCCAGGAGGCCGACGTGCCCGCTGCCGCCGCCGGGCGGGTCGTCCGGCTGGGCTACCTCGACGAGCCCGATCTCCGCGAACTGGTGGCCGGAGCGCGGGCGCTGGTGTTCCCGTCGGTCTACGAGGGCTTCGGGCTGCCGCCACTCGAGGCCTTCGCCGCCGGCGTCCCCGTCGTGGCCAGTGACATCCCGACGACGCGGGAGACGGTCGGCCGCTACCCGGACCTGGTCCGACTGGTGCCGGTGGGCGACGTGGACGCGCTCGCCGCCGCGTTGACCACCGACTGGTCGGCCGCCGCCGAGCCCGACCACAGACGGCGCAGACGCGCGGTGGCCGCCCAGTACACCTGGACGGCCACCGCGAAGCTCACCCGGCAGGCCTACGAGCGGGCCACCGGTTCCTGAGCGGACGTCAGCCGACGGTCACGGAGCGGCACCCCAGCCGGGCGTGGCCGCCTGCGCCACCCTGGTCGATGGCATAGGTGCACAGCGAGTGCGTGCCGGGCGCGAGGCGTCCGGACCACGAATAGCCGTGCGCGTCGCCGATGCCCGGCTGCGTCCGCCCGACGTCGGCCCGCGGACGATCGGCGGTGACCGCGGCCACGGCTGCTCCGTCGACGTAGAGGTGCACCCGGAGCGGCATGGTGGGCACGTCCAAGTCGTAGGTCCAGCCGCTCGCCGTGACCGTCGTCCCCGACGCGGCCACCCGGTCCAGCGTGCCGACCGGCGGCTGCGTCACCGAGGCCGGGCTGGTGCCCGTGATCGCCACCGTCCGGCAGCCGAGCCGGGAGTTGCCCGTGCCCGCGCCTCGGTTGATCCCGAAGGTGCACACCTGGTGCGAGCCGGCGCTCAGGGTGCCGGTCCAGGAGTACCCGTGCGCGTCACCGGCGGTCGGATAAGCCCGACCCACGTCGGTCCGGGTCCGGTTGGCCGTGACCGCCGCGGCGGCGTGGCCGTCCACGTAGAGGTGCACCGACACGGGGGCCGTCGGCTGGTCCGGATCGATCGCCCATCCCCCGACCGTCACCGACGTGCCCGACACCTTGATCGGTTCCAGTTGACCGAACGGACTGCCCGTGCCCAGCGCGGACGCCGGTTCGCTCACCTTCACCGTGCCGCAGCCCAGCCGCGGGTTCGCCGTCCCGCGACCCTGGTTGATCGCGAACGTGCACACGCTGTGCGAGCCCGGCGTCAGGGTCCCCGTCCAGCTGTACCCGTGTTCGGCTCCGGCGTCCGGGTGCGCAGCCGCCACGTCGCTCCGCACGGCGTCCGCGGTCACCGCGCTCACCACGCGACCGTCGACGTAGACGTGCACCGACACCGGGGCGGTCGGGACGTCCACGTCGAACGCCCATCCGGCCACCGTCACCGACGTACCGGAGGTGGTGACCACGTCCAGGGCTCCGACGGGGTTCAGCGCGGCCGTGGTGGGCACCGACACGGTGGCACAGCCCAGTCGCGGGTTGCTCCAGCCCGGTCCGACGTTCACCGCGTACAGACAGGCCGTGCGCACCCCGGGCTCCACGTCCACCGAGCCCTCGAAGCCCTGCAGGGTGCCCACCCCCGGGTTGGCGGCGGCCACGTCGCCCCGCGTGGTTCCGGTGTGAACGGCCCCGGCCAGCCGGCCGTCCACGTACACGTGCACGTTCAGCGCCGCGGTCTTGTCGTTGGGGTCGAACACCCAGCCGCGCACGTCGATGCTCCCGGGGCCACCGGTGACCGCATCCACTCGCCCGAGCGGCGCGTCAGGGTCGTAGCCGCCGGTCTGCGTGCTGCCGAACCAGTCGGTGAAGTAGTTCCAGAAGTTGCGGTTGCCGTACGAGGAGCACGAGTTGCCCGAGCCGTAGCCCGCCGCCAGGGCGGCGGAGTTGGGCCGGTAGGGCGTGTAGTTGTACAGGCTGGCGGTCGCCACGTTCTCGATGAAGACGGTCGACGAGCCGCAGGCCGAGTTCGGATGCCAGAGGATCTTGTTGTTCATCCCGGCCTCGTAGCTGTAGCTACCGGGGTTCACCGCGTACCGCCGGAACTGCTTGGCGGCGTAGAACAACTGCTTGAAGAGGCCGGGGTAGTAGGAGCTGCAGGCGCCCCCGGCGCTGTCCGGGCAGCCGTATCCCATGGCGCGCGTGTAGGCCTTGGCCGTCGGACCGCTGCTGGTGATCAGCCCCATCTCCTTCTGCAAGGTCACCAGCAGCACGCGCGGGCTGATGTCGCAGGCCAGGGCGACCTTGGAGATGATCTCGGCAGCGGTCTCGCGAGCCGCGCCGGTGTACTCGGTGCAGTACTTGTCGCCGGCGATGGTCGAGGTGGCCGTCGCGTAGTCCTTGATGCACGGGACGCCCCCGGTCGCACTGCACGAGGCGCCCGAGTTGTTCAGGAAGGTCTGGATCTGGCTCAGACTCATCGCGGTGCTGTCGTAGAAGACCGCGTCGCTGACGATGTTGCCGGCGCGGAAGGCAGAGAGGTCGGCAGCGGGAACGATCTCGGTGGTGCCGCGGTCCTGGGTCGAGACGACCGTCATGAGCACCCCCAGCGCGATGGCAGCGGTCAGGACCGACCGCACCCGGCGCAGCGCCGTCACTGGGTCACCTCGATGGCGACCGCGGGCGCGCTCCCCTTCGACTGCGGCGAGGCGTAGCTGAGGACGGCCTGCCAGACGCCCGGGGTGAGCTGGTCCCCGGGGACGGCGACGGAGCCACACGCCGTGGTGGAGGCGTCCGGCGTGGCCTGCGCGTCGGCGGTCACCTGCCTGCCGTCCTTGGCCAGGGTGAGGGTGCACGTGCCGCCGTCCTCGACGACCCCGGCCACGTAGCCGCGGACCTGGGCGCGGCGCTGGGCCGCGTTCCAGCCCCAGGTGGTCACCTCGACGGAGACCGCGTTGCCATCGACGACCTGGGGTGGGTCGGTGGCCACGGTCTGGCCCGAACTCGGATTCGCACTGGACGCCACGGCGTCGGTCTCCACGACGCCCTCGGTCGGCGCGGCCACGGTCGAGCTGACCGGGGCCGAGGAGGTCTGCCCCGCCCCGGAGGCGGCGATCCCCGCGTTCCCCCTCGTCAGGAAGTAGGCCGTGAGGGCGACCACCACCGCCAGAGCGGCGACCACGGCGAGGGTCGGACCGACCCTCCGTCTTCTGGACATCTGTCGTTCCTTCCGGAGAACACGTCGAGCAGCTCGTCGCGTCGGACCGGAAGTGGGTACCGCCTCAGCGGGCCGTCCCCCGGTCGCAGGTCGGCGACGGGCGTGCGTCGGCCATCCCTGTTCCGCAGAGGGCCGCGACCGGAGGAATGTTACGCATGGTGGTCAGTTGGTCACTGCCAACACACCGCAGGAAGACCGCTTGGTCAACTTCCGACAACAATTCGGCCGATTTCGGCGCTAGTCCCGGAAGCCGCTCGTCATGGCCTCGGTGAGCGCGCGACGCCACGGCCGGGCGGGCGCGAGGCCGGCAGCCACCCACGCACGTCCGTCCAGCACCGAGTACGCGGGACGCGGCGCCGGGCGCGGAAAGGCCTCGGTAGAGGTGGGCAGGACCCGCGCGGGGTCCGCTCCGGCCTCCTCGAACACGGCACGCGCCAGCCCCCACCAGCTCACCTGACCGCTGTTCGTGTAGTGCAGCACCGGCGGGGACGCGGTCGTGCGGGCACCGATCTCCACCAGCCCGGCGGCGAGGTCGGCCGACCACGTCGGCGATCCGACCTGGTCGTCGACGACGGAGACCGTCTCGCGCTCCCCTTCGAGGCGGAGCATCGTGCGGACGAAGTTCGCGCCGTACCGGCCGTAGACCCACGCGGTGCGCACCACCGTCGCCTCGCCACCGGCGGCCGCGACCGCACGCTCCCCCGCCAGCTTCGTGCGCCCGTAGGCCGACCGCGGCGACGGCGGAGCGTCGACCGGATAGGGCTCGGTCGCGGTTCCGTCGAAGACGTAATCGGTCGAGACGTGCACGAGCCGTCCCCGGCCGGCCAGCTCGTCGGCCAGCCAGCCCGGCGCGTTCCCGTTGACCACCTGGGCGGTCGACTCGTCGGTCTCGGCATCGTCGACGGCCGTGTAGGCCGCGGCGTTGAGCACCACCGCGCGGCCTCCGTTGCCGCCGACCGATGACAGCCACTCGCGGACGGCGGACCGGACGGCGGCCTCATCGGTCAGGTCCAGTTCGGCCCGCCCGACGGCGGTCACCGCCTGCTCCCCGCGCGCCGCCAGGACGGCGAGCAGATCGTGCCCGAGCTGCCCGCGTGCCCCGGTGACCAGCCAGTGGACGGTCACGGGTTGACGGTCGCCGACTTGAGCGGCTCCCACCATGCGCGGTTGTCCCGATACCACTGCACCGTCAGGGCCAGGCCCTCCTCGAAGGGCATCCGCGGTGCGTAGCCGAGCGCGGCCGTCTTGGAGTAGTCGACGGAGTAGCGCAGGTCGTGGCCGCCGCCGCGCGGGTCGACGATGTTCTCGACGTAGCCCCAGTCGCGCCCGGTGGCCTCCAGCAGCTTCTCGGTGAGCTCCTTGTTGGACAGCTCGCGGCCGCCGCCGATGTTGTAGAACTCGCCCGGCTTCCCCTTCTCGACGACGAGCTGGATGCCCCGGCAGTGGTCGTCGACGAAGAGCCAGTCGCGGACGTTGGCGCCCGCCCCGTAGAGCGGCACCTTCTGACCGTCGAGCAGGTTGGTGACGAACAGCGGGATGACTTTCTCCGGGTAGTGGTACGGCCCGTAGTTGTTGCTGCAGCGGGTGATGGAGATGTTGAGGCCGTAGGTCTTGGCGTAGGCCCGCGCGATGAGGTCGCTGCCGGCCTTGGCCGCCGAGTAGGGGGAGTTCGGCTCGAGGATGTGGTCCTCGGTCCAGGACCCCTCGTCGATGGAGCCGTACACCTCGTCGGTGGAGACGTGCAGAACGCGGCCGACGCCGTTGCGCAGCGAGGACTCGAAGACCTGCTGAGCGCCCAGGACGTTGGTCAGCACGAACTCCGCGGCGCCGGAGATGGAGCGGTCGACGTGTGACTCCGCGGCGAAGTTGACCACGATGTCGTGGCCGGGCAGGGCCGCGTCGAGGTCGGCGGCGCTGCAGATGTCGCCCTGGACGAAGCGGTAGCGCGGGTTGTCCGAGACGGGCGCGAGGTTGGCCAGGTTCCCGGCGTAGGTCAGCTTGTCGAAGACGGTGACTTCGGCGTCCTCGAAGCCGGGGTAGCCGCCGGAGAGCATGGTCCGGACGTAGTGCGAGCCGATGAAACCGGCACCGCCGGTGACCAGGATGCGCATTCGAGCAGTGTCCTTCGGAAGGGGGCGGGTTCGCACGCGGACGCGAGACACGGACGGGGCCAGTGTTACAGAGCCCCGCGAAGGTCCCCGACGGACACAGGATTTCGTCGTATCGTCCGCACCGACTCCGCCGCTGGACGACGTGCTCAGACGCCTCCGCCCGAGCCGGCCAGCCCGACGTGAGGAACTAGTCCGTGAACAACTCCGACCCGCGCCGCGAGTCCCGGCGGCCCGACCTGCCGGCTCGCCTCGACCCGCGCGCCGGCCGTCCGTCCCGCCCGGGAGCGGCCGGGGGCGGCG
>JAOPWJ010000144.1 GCA_025965715.1 Blastococcus sp.
CGACCTGCTGCATGGACAGGGTGTACGCGTCGGCGTCGGTGCGCCGCTGGGCGAAGGCGCAGAACCGGCAGCCGGTGTAGCAGACGTTGGTGAAGTTGATGTTCCGGTTCACCACGTAGGTGACGTCGTCGCCGTTGACGTCCGCGCGGACGGCATCGGCGAGCGCGCAGAGGCTCTCCAGGTCGCTGCCGTCGGCGCCGAGCAGCGCGAGGTACTCGGTGTCCGACAGTCCGGCCGGGTCGCGCTCGGCATGCGCGAGGGCGGCGTGCACCTCCGGGTCGCCCACGGTCAGCGCGGTGGAGTGCCCGTCGCGCGCCGAGGTGGTCCGGTCGCGCAGCTCCGACCAGTCGCCGTAGACGGCGTCGAAGTCGCTGCGTCGGTCGGCGGAGCGCCCGACGGTGTCCACCTCGACGTGCAGGTCGGTGCGCCCGGAGGCGGTCCACGACTCGTCCGGTTCCTGCCAGGGCAGGCCCACCGGGAGGAGGCCCTCGACGGCCAGCCCGTCCTCACCGGCGAGGGCGAACACGTGCGGACGCACGCGCGGGTCCAGCCACGGTTCGGGCTGCTGGACGTAGAGCGGCTGGGCCGCCAGCCGCTCGCGCAGCTGGAAACCGGCCTCCGCCGACAGGGCGGCCAGCTTGTCGATGTTCGGCCACGGCCGCTCGGGGTTCACGTGGTCGGGGGTCAGGGGTGAGACCCCGCCCCAGTCGTCGACGCCGGCGCGCAGCAGCAGACCCAGCTCGGCGGAGTCCGAGAGGTTCGGCGGTGCCTGGACCCGCGCCTTCGGCCCCAGGAGCAGCCGAGTCACCGCGACCGCGGCGACGTACTCCTGCAGCTCGAGGTCGTCGCGGGCCTGCATCGCCGTGCGCGGCTTCGCCCGGAAGTTCTGCACGATGACCTCTTGCACGTGCCCGTGCCGCTGGGCCGACGCCCGGATCTCCAGCACGGCGTCCACCCGCTCGGCGTAGTCCTCCCCGATGCCCAGCAGCACCCCGGTGGTGAACGGGACGGCCGAGCGCCCGGCGTCCTCCAGGACGCGCAGCCGGACCGCCGGCTCCTTGTCCGGCGACCCGAAGTGCGGGCCGCCCGGCTCGGACCACAGCCGGGTGGCCGTGGTCTCCAGCATCATGCCCATCGAGGCCGAGACCGGCTTGAGTCGCTGGATCTCCTCCCACGACAGCACGCCAGGGTTCAGGTGGGGGAGCAGGCCGGTCTCCTCCAGCACCCGGATCGCCATCGCGCGCAGGTAGCCCAGCGTCGAGTCGAAGCCGTGGGCCTCCAGCCAGGACGCCGCCACCGGCCACCGGTCCTCCGGCCGGTCGCCCAGGGTGAACAGCGCCTCCTTGCACCCGAGGGCGGCACCGGCCCGGGCGATGTCGAGCACCTCGTCCGGTGACAGGAACGGGGCCTTGCCGGCGGCCCGCAGCTGCCCGGGTGTGGTCACGAACGTGCAGTAGTGGCAGCGGTCGCGGCACAGGTGGGTGAGGGGGATGAAGACCTTGCGGCTGTAGGTCACCACGCCCGGGCGCCCGGCCGAGGCCAGTCCCGCATCCCGTACCCGGCCGGCCGCGGTCAACAGCCGATGGAGGGGCTCGCCGTCGCCGAGGCCGCGGGCGTGCAGCAGCGTCTCGGCCTCGGCGGCATCGAGGGAGACCCCGCGCTCGGCGCGTACAACGGCACGACGGACGGCGGACTCGGAGGGTGCGGGCAGGGCAGTCATGGCGAGAAGAAGGCTAGCCCGGGGAGATGACGACGCTGTTCCCGGTCCCGCCCGACACCTGATCGGGGTCCCAGGCGGCACGCAACGCGGGGTCCGGATCGCCCATGCCGACGACATGGCCCCGTGTCGGGGAACGGCAGCAACGGCTACACGGTCGCCCGCGCCCGCGCGCCCGCCCGGGCCCCTCGCCCTCGCCGTCGACACCGCTCCACTGACCCGACAGGCCCGGCCCGGGGGTCCTCGTCAGACGTCGCGTCGCTGGAACGAGAGCGCGGTCAGTCCCCAGACCACGGCCACCCACGCCACCGCCCACGCCAGGTAGGCGGGTGCCAGCGCCGCCTCGCTCAGGAACGGGAACCCGCCCCGGGGGCCCATCTGGACCAGCGCGGACGGGTCCTGGAAGGCGTTCATGGCCCCGCGCCACAAACCGTCGGTGGGCAGCAGGATGCGCGAGACGGTGCCCACGCGCTCGACGCCCTCGTTGCCCAGCGAACCGCCGATGCCGCCGACCACCCCCGCGACCCAGGTCGCCCCGAAGAGGCCGACGGCGACGATGCCGGACGCCATCGGTGACACCACGCTGGACAGCAGGAGGGCGAGTGTCAGGAGGACGATCGTCTCGCCCGCCAGGAGCGCGAGCCCGGACGCGGGTGCCGGTGGCCAGTACCCCACCGCCACTCGGACGACGAGGAGCTGGGCGAGGCCGGCCATCACCACGTACCCGCAGCCGAACGTGACGAGGCCCAGCCACTTGCCGAGGACGACGGACGAGCGGCGGACCGGGCGGGCGAGCAGCGCCAGCGCCTGCCCCGACTCCACTTCGCCGGCGAGCGTCGGCCCCGCGAGGAACGCCGTGCCGATCGCCGCGATCAGGCTCATCCCGAACATGATCAGGTTGAGCATCAGGGACGCCACGAGGCGGGCCTCACCGCTGGTCATGGTGCCCAGGTCGGTGTCCAGGCCCACGAGCTTCGTGAAGCCCCAGCCGCTGAGGGCGAGCAGGACCACCGTCAGCGCCAGCAGCGCCCAGACCACCCGCCGCCGTGAGGCCTCGCGCAGCGTGAGCCCGGCGACGGTCAGCGCGGTCACGGGGCCGACTCCTCGTGCCGGAGGATCCCGAGCAGGCGTTCCTCGAGACTGATCCGCACCGGCTCGACGGCGTGCACCCGCACGCCGAGACCCACCAGGTCGTGCACCAGGTCGGGCACCGTGACCCCGTCGTCGTCCGCCGGGAGGGCGACGGTGAACCAGTCGCTGCTGCGGGTGAGCGAGCCCGCCGCCCGCAGCCGGGCCTCGGCGCGCCCGTCGAGGCCGCCGAGTCGCAGCCGGACCTCGCGCTGACCGAGCAGTTCCGCGAGGGTGCCGGAGGCCGCCACCCGGCCCTTGTCGAGGATCACCACCCGATCGCAGACCCGCTCCACCTCGCCGATGAGGTGGGAGTTGAGCAGCACGGCGACGCCCCGGGACTTCAGCGAGAGCACGAGGTCGCGGACGTCGACGCGGCCGAGGGGGTCCAGCGCGCTGGTCGGCTCGTCCAGCACGACGAGCTCGGGACGGGCCACCAGTGCGACGGCGAGTCCCAGCCGCTGCTGCATGCCCTTGGAGAATCCGCCGACCCGGTCGTTCCTCCGGTCGGCCAGGCCGACGAGGGCCAGGCACTCCCGCCGCTCCTGGTCGGACACCTCGACCCGGGAGAGTCGGACGTGCAGCGCGAGCACCTCGGCGGCGGTCAGCCACGGCTGGTAGCGGAAGAGCTCGGGCAGATAACCGACGGCGCTGCGGGACTGCGGATCGGCGGAGCGCCGGCCGAGGAGCAGGACCTCACCGGCGTCGGGTCGCACCAGGCCCAGCAGCATCTTGATGACGCTGGTCTTCCCGGCCCCGTTGGGCCCCAGCAGGCCGAGCACCTCCCCCCGGGCGACGGCGAAGGACACGTCGTCGACGGCGGTCTGGCGTCCATACCGCTTGTGCAACCCGGAGCACCAGACCGCC
This sequence comes from Blastococcus sp., assembly GCA_025965715.1. GTDB lineage: Bacteria > Actinomycetota > Actinomycetes > Mycobacteriales > Geodermatophilaceae > Blastococcus_B. Next base: position 3,713 of record JAOPWJ010000144.1, read on the forward strand.
GGGGACGGCGGCAGACCGGCAAGCGCGTCGGCCGCGGTAGCCGCGGCGGCGGTCTCGGCGGTCATGTCCCGGACGCTAGCGGCGTCAGCGGAGACCACGGGCGACCGCCAGCACCTCGTCAGGGCTCAGCGTTCCGGCCACCCCCGTCATGACACCGTCCTCGACCCAGACCACGCCGGCGAAGAGCCCGTTGCGCGAGGTGAGCACGGTCGCTGCCGACCCCCGCACGTCGGCCGTGGAGGTGGTGACGAGCTCCGCCGGAACGGGCAGCGGCAGCGTGGCCCCGTCGGCGGAGAGGTCGCGCAGCTGGTCGGCCAGCCCGTCGGGCAGGCCGGGCAGGGAGAGCAGGTAGTCGCGCACCGTCTCGAACGGCACCCCCGACGAGTACACCGTGGGCGCGACCACGCGGGCGAGGACGAGGGTCGGCACGCCGGTGGGCTGCGACCAGAGGACAGCCACGCCCGGACCGGCCTGGAAGCGGAGAGCACTGCCGTCCAGCCCCGTGGGCGGAGGCGGCAGGATCGCGCCCTCGGCCGCCGCGGCCTGGGCCGCCTTGTCGGCGGAGAAGGTGAACGTGGCGCTCATGACGCCGGCCACCTGGTAAGCCGGATCCCCGGTCACGCCCTGGGGCAGCTCCGAGACCACGGGGACGGCGAGACCGCTCCTGTGGCGCGCGGTGGCGGCATCGGCTACCGGCTGGGGGTCGGGCTCCTGAGTGACCTCGAGGTCGCCGTAGGCGGAGAGGTCGGGGACCTGGACGAGGTCGGCGGAGGTGACCTCGATCGGGTCGACGCTCTCGGTCTTGAAGATCGGCAGCCAGTCGTTGGCCGCCGCCACTCCGGCCCCGGTGAGCAGGACGACCGCGCTGATCGCCGCGACCGCGGGCCGGCGCACCGCCGCCCCCCACCGGCCGCGCCGGGGTCCCGTGGTCACCCGCCGGCGCGCGGGAGTCGCCGCCGTCGCCGTCGACAGCCGGGCCCACCCCGAGTCGGTGTCGGTTCCGGCTGTCCCGGGTGCCAATGCCGACCCGACGAGCTGCGCGTCCGCGCGAACGGCGTCCAGGTCGTGGCGGCAGATGAGGCAGGAGGCGACGTGCACGCGGTCGGTGTCGGTCACGCCGGCCGGCTCGTCGACCAGCCGGCGCAGGACGCCCTCACTCGGGTGACGCATGGCGGTTCAGCTCCTTGAGCAGTACGGACTCGGCGCGGCGCACGGTGGTGCCCACGCTCCCTGGGGACAGATCGAGAGCGGCGGCGACCTCGGCGTAGCTGAGGCCGCTGTGCCGGAGCACCAGCGCGGCCGCCTGCCGGTGCGGCAGCCGGGCCAGCCCGGCCCGGACGGCGCGCCGCTCGTCGCGGGTGATCACGAGGTCGGCGACGTCGGGCACGAGAGCGGGACCGTCGTCGGCCGCTTCCTCGCGGGCGCCACGACGGCGGCCGGAGCGGAGCAGGTTGAGCGCGGTGTGGGTCGCCGCGACGGTCAACCAGCCGCCTGCCTCACCGGCCGGCACCGCGGACCGGCCGAAGGAGAGGAACACCTCCTGGGCGACGTCCTCGGCCTGGTCGCGCGAGCCGAGGACGCGTGCGGCGACGGCGACCACCCGCGCGTAGTCGCTGCGGAAGACGGCCTCCAGGTCCGGCCTGATCCCGGCCTCGGACCGTTCGCTCGACCGCACGACGTCGCGCCGCCGGTCAGCCGTGGCCCGCGGCGCGCCGAACTGCCTCGACGACACGGAGGTCACTGACGGTCGCACGAGGTCCACATGCGGATAGCACCGCCGGACCCCGGAATGTGACAGCCCCCGCCGGAGCCTTCGCACGGGCCGTCATGGCCGGACGAAGGGACGACCGGACTCGTCGACGTACCGGCCCCGCAGTCGCAGCAGTGGCGCGGCCGCCGGGTTCAGTACCGGCAGGTCCTCGACGCCGAGCAGCGCCAGCACGTGGTCGCCCGTCTCGATCAGCCGCTCCAGCCGGCAGTCGAGTGCGGCGGCGCCCTCGCTCAGGACGATGGCGTCGCTGCCGGGCGCCCGCGTCCAGGGCACCGACTCCAGGAGGTGCCGGGCACTCGGCCGGCCGGCCGAGGAGAAGCGGCTGGCCACGATGGCGTGCTGGGCGGCGAGCACGGTCAGGCCGCAGCGGCCGACCTCCGCGAGGACCTCGGCGGGATAGCCGCCCGCACTCAGCCCCACGGCGACGAGTGGGGGAGCGGCGGAGACGCTCATGACCGAGGTGACCGTCGTCCCGACGTCGTCGATGCCGTCCCGCACCGTGAGCAGGCAGACGCCGGCGGCGTACTGGCCGAGGGCGGCGGCGAACTCGCTGGCGTCGACCGGCATGGCGGCCAGTCGACCACATCGACAGGATGGGAAGGGTGAGCAGCGCACCGGAGCAGACCTACGACGTCGTCGTCCTCGGGGCCGGATCGACCGGGGAGAACATCGCCGACATCGTCGTCCGCGGCGGCCTGACCGCCGTTCTCGTCGAGCCGGAACTGGTGGGCGGTGAATGCTCCTACTGGGCGTGCATGCCGAGCAAGGCGCTGCTGCGGGGCACGGAGGTCCTGGCCGAGGCGCGGGCCGTGGACGGCGCCGCGCAGGCGGTCACCGGCGAGCAGGACGTCGACGCCACCCTGGCCCGCCGTGACACGTTCACCTCGCGGTGGGACGACTCCGGCCAGGTGACGTGGGTGGACGGCGCGGGCATCGAACTGATCCGCGGGTCCGGGCGGCTCGACGGCGAACGCACCGTCGTGGTGACCGGCGTCGACGGCACCCAGATGCGGCTGACGGCACGGCATGCGGTCGCGGTCTGCACCGGCTCGGTCGCCGCCACCCCGCCGGTCGACGGTCTGGCCGACGTCGGCCCGTGGTCGCCGCGCGAGGCGACCAGCGCCAAGGAGGTGCCCGGCCGGTTACTCGTCCTCGGCGGTGGTTACGTCGGCTGCGAGATGGCCACGGCCTGGCAGGCGTTGGGCTCCCAGGTGACGGTGCTGCAGCGCGGCGACCGGCTGCTGCCCCAGGCCGAACCGCAGGCGAGCGACGCGGTCACCCGGTCGCTCCGCGACAGCGGCGTCGACGTCCGCCTGGGCGCCGAGGTGACCGGAGCCCGACGTGAGGGCGAGGAGGTGGTGCTGACCACCTCGGCCGGCGAGTTCCGGGGGAACGAGGTGCTCGTCGCGGTCGGCCGGGCCGCTCGCACCCGCGACATCGGGCTGGAGGCGGTCGGGCAGGAGCCGGGGAGCTACCTGCCGGTCGACGACACGCTGCGGGTGACGGGCTCCGACTGGCTCTACGGCGTCGGCGACGTGAACGGCCGCAGCCTGCTCACGCACATGGGGAAGTACCAGGCCCGGCAGGCCGGAGCGGCGATCGTCGCCCGGGCGCGCGGCGAGGAGCCGGACACATCGGACTGGTCGCCGTTCGTGGCCACCGCCGACGCCGCCGCGGTGCCGTCGGTCGTGTTCACCACACCGCAGGTGGCCAGCGTCGGGCGCACCGCCGCCCAGGCCGAGAAGGCCGGGCTGCCGCACCGCGTCGTGGAGTACCCGATCGGCAACGTCGCCGGGGCGGCGCTGTTCGCCGACGGGTACGAGGGCACCGCGGTCGCTGTCGTGGACACCGAGCGGGAGGTGCTCCTGGGTGTCACGTTCGTCGGACCCGCGGTGGCCGAACTGCTGCAGGCCGCCACGATCGCCGTGGTCGCGGAGGTGCCGATCGCCAGGCTGTGGCACGCCGTACCGGCCTATCCGACGATCAGCGAGGTGTGGCTGCGGCTCCTGGAGGCCTACCGCGGCTGAGGTCGCCCCTGGCTGGTACGGCGCGAGGCATCCGTCGCTCTGAAGGCGGCCTCGCGGGCATGGCGTGCCGAGCTTCGCCGGACCGGCCCCGGTAACGGCGGCAACGCTTCGAGCAAGGGCCGGTCGCGCCGGGGTGTCAGCGGAGTTTCCCTTCAGCGGTCGTCGGGCCGTGGCACCTCCCCGGGACCTGTCATGTGGGGGGCCCTGTGTCGCCACTCCGACAGACCCTTCACGATCTGCTCCGTATCTCCGCTGGAGGCGATGTCCGGGTCAGACCCCCGTGATAGGTCACTCCGGACAAGGGCCCGGAGATTCCAGAGGCTTTTCGTTATTGGGAAGAATCCGATGTCGAATGTCTCTGGGTCGTCGCTCTGTCGCGCCAGGAAGGCCGAAAGGGTCGGTAGCTCGGCCAGGGGGACCGAGGTGCCGGAAAGCGTCGGTCTTTTTTCCTCGTATTCACTGATGAGTCGGTGAAGGGCAGCCTCCATGGCGCGAAGCGCTGCCACGCAGCTCTCTGGATTCGTGAACGCCCGAGGCGTGCTGGCAATGTCTTGGGCCAACTGCTCGAACTTGAGCTGCACGCCGTTGATCTCGTCCATGTAGGCGTCGTATTGTTGAACGACCACCAGCTTCTCCCCTTCGCGATGATGGAGTGCCCGAGCTCGGAGCATCCGGCGAGATCGCTTGAGGTCGCTGTACGCCTGGGTCACCGTTGCGAGCACCTGCCCCAGAAAACTCCGGCGCTGGTCGGATGCCTGTTGCGCTCGTTGGTACTGAGACGTCAGGTACGAGAGGACGGCTCCGGCCACGGAGACCAGTCCGATCTGAGGGAGCACCTTTGCTCCTTCGAACCACAGCGTGTCCTTCGACGGATGAAGGAGCCCCGCGACGAGTGCGAACGTTATGGCGCTGAGTGAGAAGACCACGGCAAGGCCGATCCACAGTCTTCGAGATTCGGTCGCCGACGGACGCTTCATCTGCACCTCCGGGACAGCTGTCGGGCACGCGCTGCGGGCGATCGGGCGGTCATCATCGGGCAGGCACTGATGTCGCGAGGCACGGCTACCTGCGAGAGGGTGTCCCGAGATGATGCCCCACAATGGGCCGCTCCCGGTCGAACGACGGCTCGTGGACCGAGGGCCGGTTGGCTTTGTCGCTCACGCCTGTCGCTCACGTCTGTCGCTCACGCCGGTCGTGATGCGTGAGAATCTCCATCCACTCGACGTGGGCCCACGCCGCAGCTGAGGCCGCAGTCCCATAGTGGGCCGCTCGTGAAGGCCTCGACGACCTTCAGAGGCCACCCGAATCCCGCACCTTCCTGAGCCGTACTCAGGGGAGGGGGAACGGGGTGTCGTCGGCTGCCGGCAGGTGGCCCGCCGTCGTCGCGGTGACCGTCAACGTCTCGAACCGCGCAACCCCGCCGAACAGCGACAGGAACGCGGTGTCAGCGGCGTCGCGCCCCGAGCAGATCCGCACCAGCGAGCTCGTGGGTGCCAGCCGGGTGGCGTCGACCACGCACCAGGTGCCGTCGATGTCGGCCTCCACGACTGCGTGGAAGTCCATCGGAGCGAGCCCCGGCGCGTAGACGGCGACCAGTCGGGCGGGGATCTCCAGCGCGCGCAGCAACGTGATCGTCAGGTGCGCGTAGTCGCGGCACACACCCTGACCGGCGAGCAGGGTGTCGACCGCGGTGTCGACCGGGCGGCTGGCCCCAGAGGTGTAGACGAGCCGTCGGTTCACCCAGTCGGTCACGGCGGTCACCAGCTCCACACGAGGCAGAGTCCGGTCGAACTCGGTGGTCGCGAAGCCCTCGAGCTGGTCCGACGGGCAGTAGCGGCTGGGCCGCAGCGCCGCCGCCCACTCCGCGGGCGTCACCTTCCGGGCCCCTCGGCCGTCCTCGGCGGAGGCGGTGTACGTGACGGTCGTCGGGCCCTCCGCCAGGGTCAGGCGATGCACCCGCGCGCCGTCGACCGCGAACTCCTCGATCTCGGCCGGCCGCCCACCGGTGAGCACGGTGAGCGTCTCGTCGACGGGCCGGACCACGGCGATCTGCAGCAGCGCGGTCACCGGCGCGGGGGAGGACATGGTGAGGGTGGCGGCCACGTCGATGCGCATGCGGGCATCGTGGCGCCTTCGCCGCTGCGGCACCCTGTGTGCCCGCTCACGGCCGCGCCCGGGCGCCACCACCACGCCGCTGCGACGACGACCAGCAGCCCCGGGACGGGACGATCTGCCAGCAGCCCCGGACAGGGGCCCTGCCCCGGTCGTCCGGGTGGAGGCCGGATCGCCCGGATGCGCGGTGAGGACCTGGGCCTCGCCGCGGTCCACCACGTGGCCGGCCAGCAGTCCGGCAGGGCCGTCAGACCCACCGCACGAGCCGGCCGGAACGACTCCGCGCGGCCATGCGCACGGAAGGCCCGGTCGTTCCGCGCAGCGGGTGCACCGTGCGGTGGGAACACTCCGTGCCCGACCGGTGCTCGACGGGACAAGATCGAGGAGAGGTGAGAATCGTGGACAAGCGGATCGGGTTCCTGTCCTTCGGGCACTGGCAGCCCATCCCGGGCTCGCAGGTGCGCACCGGGCGCGATGCGCTGGTGCAGAGCGTGGAGCTGGCGGTCGCCGCCGAGGAGCTCGGGGTCGACGGCGCCTATGTGCGGGTGCACCACTTCGCCCGACAGCTGGCCTCCCCGTTCCCCCTGCTGGCCGCGATGGCCGCCCGGACCAGTCGGATCGAGATCGGCACCGCCGTCGTCGACATGCGGTACGAGAACCCCCTGTACATGGCCGAGGAGGCCGCGGCGACCGACTTGCTCAGCGACGGCCGCCTTCAGCTGGGCATCAGCCGGGGCTCACCCGAGACGGCGCTGCGCGGGTCGGAGTCGTTCGGCTACGTCCCACCGGGGGGCAGTAGCGACGCCGACCTGGCCCGGAAGAAGACGGAGCTCTTCCTGGCCGCGATCGAGGGGCAGAACGTCGTCGACGCCGATCCGCAGATGACCGGGGGAGCCACGGTCCGCCTGGCGATCCAGCCGCAGTCACCCGGGTTGCGGGACCGGATCTGGTGGGGCTCCGGCACCCGCGCGACGGCGGAGTGGACGGCGCGGCAAGGCATGAACCTGATGAGCTCCACCCTGCTGGTGGAGGACACCGGTGTGCCGTTCGACGAGTTGCAGGCCGAGCAGATCGCCCGCTACCGGAGCGCCTGGGCCGAGGCCGGCTGGCAGCACCGTCCGCGGATCTCGGTGAGCCGCAGCGTCCTGCCGATCGTCAGCGACACCGACCGCCGGTACTTCGGGGGCGAGCGATCCGGTCAGGACCAGGTCGGCATCCTCGACGGCGTTCGCGCCCGGTTCGGCAAGACCTACGCGGGGGAGCCGGACGTCGTGGCCGAGGAGCTGGCCAAGGACGCCGCGGTGCGCGAGGCCGACACCCTGCTCATCACCGTGCCCAACATGCTCGGCGTGGACTTCAACGCCCATCTGCTGGAGACGATCGTGCAGCACGTCGCGCCCGCCGTCGGCTGGGTGCCGCCGGAGCAGCGGATCAGCTGAGCACGGACGCCCTCGGCCGCGCTCAGTCGTCCTCGGTGTCGGCGAGCTCGTCGAACAGCGTGCCCGTGGTGAAAGCGCCGGTGTCGTCGGTGGGGCCCGGCTCGTGCGGCCGGTTCACCCACTTCGGGCGGGGCTCGGGAACGGCGGGGAGCGGGGCAGGCTCGGGCAGCAGCTCGCCCGCGACCTCCGCCGGCGAGACGTCGGTGAGCTCGCCGATGAGCACCTCGGCGGGGCTCGGCAGGGGAGCGGGCCGGCCGAACGCGTAGCCCTGGGCCATCGCGCAGCCGTGCGCCACCAGCCACTCGGCCTGGTCGAGGTCTTCGATGCCCTCGGCGATGACCTGTAGCCCCATGCCGCGGCCGAGCTGCAACAGACCCTGCACGAGGGCCGCGGTCGCGGGCTCGGTCACGACGTCGGCGACGAACGACCGGTCGATCTTGAGCGTGTGGATGGGCAGCCGGTGCAGGGCGGTGATCGCCGAGTAGCCGGTACCGAAGTCGTCGAGCGCCAGCGTGACTCCGGCGTCGGTGACGACCGCGACCGAGTGCAGCGTGGCCTCGGCGGCGAAGAGCGCCGTCGACTCCGTGATCTCCAGCTCGAGTCGCTCGGGTGCGAGCCCCGACTGCTCGAGGGCGTAGGCGACGAGCTCGCTGAAGCCCTCCTCGGCCAGGTGCCGGGCCGAGATGTTGACGTGCACCCGCAGGTTCTCGGGCCAGGCGGCGGCGTCGGTGCAGGCTCGGTGCAACACCCAGGCGCCGAGCTTCGAGGTCAGCCGGTTGTCCTCGGCCGCGGACAGGAAGGCAGCCGGGGGCAGCAGGCCGCGCGTGGGGTGCTCCCAGCGGACGAGGGCCTCGTAGCCGAGCAGCGTCTCGTCGGACAGTTGCACGATCGGCTGGTAGAAGAGTCGCAGCTCCTCGTTGTCGAGGGCGTGCCGCAGATCGGTCTCCAGCTGGAGCTGATCGATGTCGCCGTGGCTGAGGGCGCCCTCGTAGACCTCGATGCGGGCTCGGCTGCCGTCGGACTTGGCCTGGGTGAGCGCGCTCTGCGCCTGCCGGAGCAGGTCGTCGGGGGTGGTGTCCGCGCCCAGGGTGAGCCCGACGCTGGCCGACAGGTTGATCTCGCGATCGGCGACGAGGAAGGGCTCGTCCATGACGCTGAGCAGCCGGTGGGCCAGTGCGCGCAGCCCGTCGAGGTCCTCGACGTCCTCGGCGACCACCAGGAACTCGTCGGCGCCCAGCCGTACCGCGGTGTCCTCCACGCGGGTGCTCCAGCGGAGGCGGTCGGCAACCTGGCTCAGGAGCAGGTCGCCGGCCTCGTGGCCGAGGGTCTCGTTGACCGCCTTGAACCGGTCGATGTTCAGGTGCACCAGGCCGACGTGGAGGCCCCGGCGGCGCGAGAGCGCCACCGCATGGCGCAGCCGGTCGGTGAGTGCCCGGCGGTTGGGCAGGCCGGTCAGCGGGTCGGTGAAGGCGCGGCGGACGAGGTCGTCCTCCGCCCGCCGGCGGTCGGTGACGTCGACCAGCGAGAGGACGACGAACTGCGGCGTCCCGTTGTTGTGGTGCACGACCTCGTGTGACTGGACCACCCACAGCTCGGTGCCGTCCGACCGGCGCAGCCGCCGCTCGCCGTCGAGCAGCAGGTGCGGATCGAGGGCCTGCTGACCTGCTGCGGGTACCAGGCCGAGGTCGCCCACCGGCGGGTCGTCGGGGTGGGCGAAGAGATCGATGTGGCGACCGCCAAGCTCGTCGGCGGTGCGACCGGTCAGCGCGCACATCATCGGGTTGGCGACGAGTACGTGGCCGTCGAGTTCGACCATCGCCTTGGCGATCGGGGCGCCGAGGAACAGGGCTTGGAACAGCTCCCCGCGGTCGGCGAGGAGGGTGTCGATGGCTCGCATGCGCTGCCCGGCGGCGTCGCTGGCGGAGCCGGCACCGTTCGCCGGCGGTTTCGGGGCAGGAAAGCTCACCGGGACAGCGTCACGCATCGGAGTCGCCGAGTGACGGAAGCTGCTCATGGAGAGTCGTGGTCGCCTGATCACGGTGGGTGAGATCGGCCAAGGTGTCGAGCGAGTTCTGCCAAACGCAGGAGTCTCCTGTGGGTAGATGCCGACGGTCGCCGTCGGTTCCACCGGCATCTTGTGACGGTCCGGTCCGGGGGCTCGGGCGAGATTGCTGAGGACGGCGTGACCGCTGGGAGGGAAGTGACCCGAAGGGGTGACGGGTATCGAGGCGGAGGGCGCGCGCGTCGATGGAGGAGGTAATTCCCCTCCCCTGGAGCCCGTATGACTCGCACCACCGCGACCGTCTCCCGGCGGCGGGCCTCCGTGCCCGCGGTCGGGGTCGCCGTCGGGCTGGTCCTCGCCGGCCTGGTTGCGCCCGCGCGCGCGCAGGCGCCGGACCTGACGGCCGACGAGACGACGTCGGTGTCGGCCGTGGTCGTCGCCGACGACGGCGCCAAGGTGATCACCCGGGACGTCCACAACGCCGATGCCGCTCAGGTGGCCGCAGACCTGCGGGGAGAGCCCGGTGTGGTGACCGTGTCGGTCGACACCCCCGTGACCTCTCTGGGCAGTGACCCGCTGCGCTCCGGGCAGTGGTCGCTCGACGCGTTCGACATGGACCTTCTCCCGCCCGGCTCCCCGGACGGCTCGGGGCTCCTGGTCGCGGTCGTCGACACCGGCGTGCAGGCCACGCACCAGGACCTGGCCGGGCGAGTGCGGTGCGACCTGGGCGCCGACTTCACCGGCGACGCGGCCAGCACCAGTTCCGGCGGCACCGGCTGTGTGGACCCGAACGGGCACGGCACCCACGTCGCGGGCCAGATCTCGGCCGTCCCCGGCAACGGAGTCGGCATCACCGGCCTGAGCAACGCCGAGATCCTGCCGGTGCGCGTCCTCGGCGCCGATGGTTCCGGGACGTCGGGCTCGGTGGCCGCCGGCATCCTGCACGCGGTCGACGCGGGCGCCTCCGTCATCAACCTGAGCGTGGGCGGCCCCTACAACAGCGCCTACAACGCGGCCGTCCAGTACGCCGTCGACCACGAGGTCGTGGTCGTCGCGGCGGCCGGGAACAACCGTGCGCAGGGCAACACGGCGAACTACCCGGGCGCCTCGCCCGGCGCGATCGCCGTCGCGGCCACCGCGGCGTCGGGGGTCACCGACTTCTACAGCTACAGCGGGCCGACGAATGTCATCGCGGCGCCGGGGTCGTCGGTCCTGTCCACCGACCCGCGGTACGGCTACGCCTACCGCAGCGGCACCTCGATGGCCACGCCGAACGTGGCCGGCGTGCTGGTGCGCTACCGGGCCGCCCACCCCGGCGCGAGCGTCGCTCAGGTGCGGGCCGCCGTCCAGGCGACCGCCACCGACATCGAGGCCGCGGGCCGGGACAACAATTCCGGCTACGGACTGCTGGGCGTCTACGAGCTCCTGACCGCCGACGCGCCCCCCCAGGCCGCCGCGTCGGTGCCGGCCGCGCCATGGGTCGGCACACCGGTGCCCGGCAACGGCGCGGTGCACGTGTCGTGGACGATTCCCGCCAGCGAGGGCGCGTCGCCGATCACGGGCTACGTCGTCCGCGCCTACCGCGGAACGACCCGGGTCTCCACCACGGCCGTCGGGCCGACCACGCGGAAGGCCCTGGTCGCCGGCCTGATCAACGGCACCGCGTACACCTTCACGGTCACGGCGGCCAACGCCCTCGGGGCCGGCGCCCTCTCGGCGGCGAGCGTGGCGGTCACCCCGAGGACCGTCGCGTCCGCGCCGCGGATC
>JAOPWJ010000019.1 GCA_025965715.1 Blastococcus sp.
GGCGCGACCCGGAACCTCTTCGACACGGTGATCCGTGAGACCCGCGTGCCTCCAGAGCTGCTGCCGGATCCCGAAGCGGCCGCCGCGGGGGAGGCGCCGCCGGCCGAGCCCGCGGAGGAGCCTTCGCCCGGGCCCGCGGGCGAGGCGACCAGCACCGCGCTGACCGTGCCCCCCACCGACGTGACCGTCGACGTCCTCAACGCGACGGGCACGAGTGGGTTGGCCGCGACGGCGGCCGAGGCGCTGAAGGCGGCGGGCTTCACGATCGGCGAGGTCGGCAACGACCCGACGCCGGTCGGCACGAGCGTCGTCCGGCACGGTCCGGACGCCGCCGAGCAGGCACGCACCGCGGCCGCGGCCGTGCCCGGCTCGGTCCTGCAGGCCGGTGACGCCCTCGCCGGCAGGGTGCAGGTCGTCCTCGGCCCCGGGTACAGCGGCGTCGTGCCCGTGAAGGTCGCGGCCCCCGCAGCCGGCGACGGCGCGGCCGCAACCGGCGATGGCGCGGCAGCCGGCGACACCGCCGCCGCGGAGGTTCCCGGCGCACCGAGCGCGCCGCCGGTCAGCTGCGGCTGACGGAGGACCCCGTTCTCCTCACCCCTCGCGTGCGGCGGGCGAGCCTCGGAGCAGGGCCTAACCGAAACGGCCGGAGATGTAGTCCTCGGTGGCCTTCTGCTCGGGATTGCTGAAGATCTTCTCCGTGGAGTCGAATTCGACCAGTCGACCCGGCTGACCGGCCGACGACAGGTTGAAGAAGCCCGTCTGCTCGCTCACGCGGGCCGCCTGCTGCATGTTGTGCGTGACGATGACGATCGTGAAGCGCTCCTTGAGCTCCGTCATCAGGTCCTCGATGGCCAACGTGGAGATCGGGTCGAGAGCGGAGGCAGGCTCGTCCATGAGCAGGACGTCGGGCTCGACGGCGATCGCGCGGGCAATGCACAGCCGCTGCTGCTGACCGCCGGACAGCCCTGAGGCGGGACGGTTCAGCCGGTCCCGGACTTCCCGCCAGAGGTTCGCCGCCTGCAGCGAGCGCTCGACCAGTCCGTCCAGGTCGGTCTTCGCCATCCTGCGGGCGTTGAGCCGGATGCCCGCCGCGACGTTGTCGTAGATCGACATCGTCGGGAACGGATTGGGTCGCTGGAAGACCATGCCGATCTGCCGGCGGACGTCCACCGGGTCGACGTCCGCGCCGTAGAGGTCCTGCCCGTCCATCACGACCTTGCCCTCGACCCGGGCACCGGGCAGCACCTCGTGCATCCGGTTGATCGAACGCAGGAACGTCGACTTCCCGCAGCCAGAGGGGCCGATCAGCGCCGTCACGCTGCGGGGCTCGATGGAGACGGTCACGTCGGCCACGGCACGGAAGTCGCCGTAGAAGATGTCGAGGTCGGAGATGTCGATGCGCTTGGCCATGGGAGGTCCTCCAGGTGCGCCGGTCAGCGACCGGTCGTGGGTGCGAAGAGACGGCTGATCAGGCGGGCGACGACGTTCAGCACCATGACGAGCACGATGAGGAGCAGAGCCGCCGTCCACGCGCGGTCGATGGCGAACTCGGGCGGCACACCGGGCTGGGTGAGCTGGTAGAAGGCGTACACCGGCAGCGTCGCCATCCGGCCGTCGAACGGGTTCAGGTTGGTCGCGTTCGTGATGCCCACGGTGACCAGCAGGGGAGCGGTCTCGCCGACGACGCGGGCGACGGCGAGCGTGATGCCGGTGCCCAGACCGCCGACGGCGGTCGGGAGGACGACCTTGACGATCGTGCGCCACTTCGGTACGCCGAGGGCGTAGGCCGCTTCCCGGAGCTCGTTCGGCACGAGCTTGAGCACCTCCTCGGCCGAACGCACCACCACCGGGACCATCAGGACGGAGAGTGCGACCGAGCCCGCGATGCCCAGCCGGACCCCGGGTCCGAAGAAGATCGAGAACAACGCGTAGGCGAAGAGGCCCGCGACGATCGACGGGATCCCCGTCATGACGTCGACCAGGAAGGTGATGGCCCGCTTCAGCCGCCCGGCCCCGTACTCCACCAGATAGATCGCGGTGAGCAGCCCGATCGGAACCGAGATCAGGGCGGTCAGACCGGTGATGATCAGCGTTCCGAAGATCGCGTGGTAGGCGCCGCCCCCCTCGCCGACGACGCCGACCAGGGAGAAGGTGAAGAACTCGCCGTCCAGCCGCGCGATGCCGCGGGAGACCACCTCGTAGATCAGCGACACGAGGGGGACCATCGCCAGGCCGAAGGCGCTGGCGACGACACAGGTGACGAGCCGGTCGAGGGCCGTGCGCCGGCCTTCCGCGGCCCTCGACAGTCCGAACAGCGCGACGGTGCCCAGCACCGCGGTGAACAACACGTACAGCGCGGTGTTGAGCGCCACGGCCAGGTCGAGCAGAGCGACGGCAGCCAGCGCGCCCGCAAAGACCGCCCAGGATGTCCACCGGGGCAACCGGCCGCCGGTGCGCAGGCCCCCGGGGACCTGGGTCGGTGTCGTCGTCTCCGGCACGCCGGCGGTCGTCTGGCTCATCAGTTGGCCCCCGAGAAGTCGGCCCGTCGGTTCACGACCGCGCGGGCGAGCACGTTGACCACGAGGGTGAGGGCGAAGAGCGCCAGGCCGCTGGCGATCAGCGTGTGGACGTCGAGCCCCGAGGACTCCGGGAACTGCAGCGCGATGTTCGCCGCGATCGTCGAGGGGTTGGTGCTGCTGATCAGGTTGAACGTCATGGTGCCGGCCGACACCGAGAGCACCAGGGCGATGGCGAGGGTCTCGCCGAGGGCGCGGCCCAGGCCCAGCATCGCGCCGCCGATCACGCCCGAGCGGCCGTAGGGCAGGACCGCCATGCGGATCATCTCCCAGCGGGTGGCGCCCAGGGCGAGGGCGGCCTCGCGGTGCAGCGTGGGCACCTGGGCGAAGACCTCGCGGGAGATGGCGCTGATGATCGGCAGGATCATGACGGCGAGCACCACGCCGGCGGTCAGCATCGTCCTGCCGGTCGCCGAGGCAGGCCCCGCGAACAGGGGGATGAACCCCAGGTGCTCCTCCGCCCACGCGTAGAAGGGCACCATTCGGGGGGCCAGCCAGAAGATGCCCCAGAAGCCGAAGACGATGCTGGGGATGGCCGCCAGCAGGTCCACCACGTAGCCGAGCCCCTGCGCCAGCCGCCGAGGGGCGTAGTGCGTGAGGAACAGCGCGATGGCCACGCCGAGCGGGGTGGCCACCACCAGGGCGATGACCGCGGCGATCACCGTGCCGAAGAGCAGGGGCCCGACGTAGGAGAACACGCCCTTGCCGCCGGGGACGTCCGCCGCGGGGGCGACCAGGGCGGGGACCGAGTCGACGACGAGGAAGGCCGCGACGCCGGCCAGGACGACCAGGATTGCGATGCCGGCCCCGCGCGCGCTGCCGGCGAACAACCGGTCGCCGAGCCGACGCACGGGAGGGGATGGGTTCACTCCGGTCATCCGGCGACGGTGATCGCGTCCACCGCCGTGCCGGCCTGCTCCCGCAGGGCGTCGGAGATCGGCGCGGAACCAGCAGCGTCGGCCCCGGCCGACTGGCCGTCCACACTGATGACGTAGCCCTCGAAGGCCTTCATGAGGTCGGCGGTGTCCTGGTCGTCGTACTGGACGCAGCCGATGTGGTAGCTGACGAGGACGATCGGATACTCGTCGGCCGCCGTCGTCTCGCGGTTGATGTCGTAGGCGAAGTCGTAGTCGCCGCGTCCCGACTTCAGCTCCGAGCCCTCGACGACCTTGGCGGCCGCCTCGGCGGACGGGCCCACGAACTCCTCGCCGACACCGATCCGCGCGATGCCGAGCTCGTCACCGGCCTGGCTCTCGTCGGCGTAGCCGATCGTGCCCTCGCCGCCGGTCACCGCGCTGATGACGCCCGATGTCCCGTTGCCGGCCTCGCCACCGGGCAGCGGCCAGACCCCGTCGGCCTCGTAGGTCCAGACGTCGCCGGCCGCCTTGGACAGGTAGTCGGTGAAGTTCTTGGTGCTACCCGAGTCGTCGGAGCGGTGCACCGGGGTGATCGCGGTCGGGGGCAGGTCGGCGTCGGGGTTGTCGGCGGCGATCGCCGGGTCGTTCCACGTCGTGATCTTCCCGGCGAAGATGCTCGCGATGGTGTCGGGCGCCAGGTCGAGCTCGTCGACGCCGGGCAGGTTGTAGACGACCGCGATGGCGGAGATGTAGTTGGGCAACTCGAAGACACCCGCGTCGCCGCAGCGGTCCTGGGCCTTCACGAGCTCGTCGTCGCTCAGGGGGGAGTCGGAGCCGGCGAAGTCCACCCCGCCGGCCAGGAACTGCTCCCGGCCGCCGCCGGAGCCGACGGGGTCGTAGTTGACCGTCACGTCGGACTGCAGGCCGGAGAAGCCGGCCGTCCACCCCTGCATGGCGGCCTGCTGGGCGCTCGAACCGGCGCCGTTCAGGGTTCCGCTGAGCCGCTCGTCGCCGCTGCCGGTGGTCGAAGCGGTGCCGCCCTCGTTGGCTGCCCCGCACGCGGCGAGCGCGAGAGTGCTGGCGAGCGCCACCGTCACGGTCGTGGCGCGAGTCGAGTTGCGAAGCGTCATGCCGCTGAAGCTAAGGAGCCGAAGTGGACGGCTCCGGGTGCGCAGGTGAACGAGCGGTGAACGGGCGTCGAGAGCTTCGGTGCGGCTCAGCGGCCGTCGCGGCGCCACGAGACGTCGACGGCGAACCGGCGGAATCCGCGGCCCTCGTAGAGCCGCACCGCGGCCTCGTTGTCCTCCTCGACGTAGAGGAGCACCTGGCCCAGCCCACGCGCCCGCAGGTGCGCCAGCCCCAGCTCGGTCAGCGCACGACCGAGCCGCATGCCCTGGACCTCGGGATCGATGCCGAGCACGTAGACCTCCCCGACCGCATCCTGGGCGGCATCCCCCGGCGGGTGCACCTTCGTCCAGTGCGAGCCGAGCAGCCGGCCGCCGCGGTCGGGCTCGCCGCGCCAGGCCATGAGGAAGCCGGAAGCGTCGAACCAGGGCTCGGCCTCGCGGAGGTGCAGGTCCTCGGGGGTCCACGCGCCCTGCTCGGGGTGGGCGGCGAAGGCGCGGGCGTTGACCCGCAGCCAGGCCTGCTCGTCGATCCCGGGCCGGAAGGGCTGCACCCGGACGCCGTCCGGCAGCTCCGGCCGGGGGTCGGGATCCACGCCGGCCAGGTCACGGCGCATCTGCAGGAGCACGCGGTGGCGGGAGAACCCCCGTGACCTGAGCAGCTCCGCGGAACCGGGCAGGTCGCCGTGCGCCCACACGTGCAGGACCCGTGCCCCGGCCAGCTCGACCACCCGGTCGAGCAGTGCCCCCCCGAATCCTCGCCGCCGGAACGAGGGGTGCACGACCAGCTCCGCCGAGCCGTCGTCCCCGTCGGTGTCGTACCGGGCGTAGCCGACCAGCGTGCCCCCGTCGTGGAGAACGACGTCCTCGCCCCCGGCCGGTCCGCCGTGCTGGAGGCGCAGCTCCGCCTCCTCGGAGAGGGGACGGACGCCGTCGGCAGTGGAGGCGGCGCGCAGTAGCGCGAGGACGCCGGGGACGTCGATGTCGGTGCTCACGCGGCCATCAGACCAGCTCGGCGTCGGCCCTCTCCTGCGCGGTGCCGGCCGCAGCGGCCTTGGCGGTCGCGTCGGCCACCTGCTGGTCGAGCTTGTAGCCGACGTTGCGCACCGTGCCGATCAGCGCCTCGTGTTCGGTGCCGAGCTTCGCGCGCAGCCGCCGCACGTGGACGTCGACGGTGCGGGTGCCGCCGAAGTAGTCGTAGCCCCAGATCTCCTGCAGCAGCTGCGCGCGGGAGAAGACCCGGCCCGGGTGCTGGGCCAGGTACTTGAGCAGCTCGAACTCCTTGTAGGTGAGATCGAGCGGACGGCCGCGGAGCTTGGCGGAGTAGCTGTGCTCGTCGATGACCAGCTCGCCGGCCTGGGTCACGCCGCCGCCGTCGACGCCGTCGGTGGGGGTCGCGGCGGCGAGCCGGCGGGCGGCGGCCCACTTGAGCCGCGCGTCGACCTCGGCGGGTCCGGCGGTGTCGAGCAGCACGTCGTCGATGCCCCAGTCGGCCGACAGCGCCACGAGGCCACCCTCCGAGAGGACGGCCACGAGCGAGGCGGCCACGCCGGTGGAGGACAGCAGGCCGCACAGGGTGCGGGCCTGGATGAGGTCGTGCCGGGCGTCGACGAGGACGACGTCCCCAGAGTCGCCGTCGAGCAGGCTGGACAGCTCCGGGGCCACCACGCGCACCTGGTGGCCGAGCAGGCCCAGGGCGGGCAGCACCTCGGTGGTGGCCTGGCGCGCCGCGGTCATGAGTACGAGTCGCATGTCGTCTCCTCGATGAACTCATCGACGGCGCTGTCGAGGTGAGAGGGAAGGATAGCCGACGTGCCCGAGCGCCAGCTGCTCGTCGACGGAACGCGCACGGGCTCCGGAGGCGACCCGGAACTGGCGGACGCGGCCAGCCGCCGCAGGCGGTCACCTCGCCGGTGCACGGCAATCGGGACGAGTACGTCCCCCTCGAGCACTGCCGCGCGCTGGTCCAGGCGGCCGGCCCGACGGCGACGGCCTGGGTCGTAGCGGGGGTCGGACACGCCGAGAACGGCGCCACGGACCCGCTCGTCGAGCGGATCGGTTGCCGGCCTTCTGCGACGATCGACCCCGTGAGGACGATCAACCTGTGAGCCCGACGTCCCCGGCTGCGGTCGCACTGCGGTCCGCGCTGCCGGCCCGGGCGCACCACCTGCCGGCCGCGGGGCTCGCGCTGGTGGCCGTCGCCCTGCTCGTCGGCCTTCCAGAAGTGCTCGGGAACCTCGGCCGCCTGGCCGCGGTGCTGGTGCTGCAGCTCGGCCTTGCGCTCGCCTGGGTCCTGGTCACGCGCATCCAGGGGTTCGCCGGGTCACTGACGGTGGGGGCGGCCGCCGCGGTCGCTGCCGACCTGTCGCTGGTCCTGCCGGAACGGCCAGGCCTGGGCGGGGTCCTGGTGGTCTTCGGGCTCGGGTTCCTCGCCGTGGTGCTCCAACAGATGTTCCGTCGACCGCGGACCGACCTCGTCGCGTCGCTGTCGGGCGCGGTGCTCCTGATCTGCGCGGTCGGGGCACTGGCGGCCCTGCTGCTGCTCGACTCCGGCGCGGACGGGGGGCGCTGGGCGAACGTAGCGACGCTCGCCGCGGGCGCCGCGCTGGTGGCCGGGCACCTCGTCGACCTGGTGCTGCCGCGGCCGCGACTCGCCGCCGGCGTGCCGCGTGGCCTGCCCGGGCTGGTGCTGGCGGTGCTCGCCGGAGCGGCTGTCGGCGTGCTGGGTGCCGCCACGTCCGGTGGCTTGCTGAGCAGGACCGACGCCGCTGTGTACGGCGCGGTGCTCGCGGCCGTGGCCGCCTTCGTGGCGCTCGCCGCGAGCTACGTCGTGGTGGAGTCGACCGCCCTGCCCCAGGACGGCGCCGAGGAGCAGCCCGCGCACCCGCCCGCGTTCTCCCCCTGGGCCCTGGCGGTCCTCCAGGTGGTGCTGCCGCTGGCGGCGTGCGCGCCGGTCGCCCTCGCCCTGCAGGTGGCCCTGTGAAGGCAGCAGTGTGAAGGCGCTACTCGTGGTGGTCCTGCTGCTGCTCGGCCTGTTCGTCGCCGCCGACCGCGTCGCCGTCGGGTACGCCGAGGGTCAGGTGGCCGCACAAGTGGAGGAGAAGGGTGGGCTGCGCAGCCGGCCGCAGGTCGACATCACCGGCTTTCCCTTCCTCAGCCAGGCGCTCGCCGGGCGCTACGACGACGTCCGGATCTCACTGACCGCCGCCGAGCTCGGGCAGCCGGACGGCACGCACGCCGACGTCGCCCTGCACGGTGTGCAGGTGCCGTTGTCGGCGGTGCTGTCCGGTTCGGTCCAGGAGGTGCCGGTGGAGCGCATCGACGGAACGGCGACGCTCTCCTACGCACTGCTCTCGGCCCAGCTGGGCGCCGACACCACGCTGGCCCGCGAGGGCGCCGGGCTCCGGATCACGCGCACCGTGGAGCTCCTGGGCCGCACCCTGCCGCTCACGGCCGCGGGAAAGGTGACGCTCGAGGGCAACGACCTGGTCGTCGACGTGCAGCAGGCCGCGGGCGCCGGCGTGGACGTGCCGGACTGGCTGCTGTCCCGGGCCGCCGACCTCCTCGACCTGCGCTACACGGTGCCGCCCCTGCCCTTCGGTCTGCAGGTGACCGGCGTCACGCCCGCCGGTGACGGCGTCGACCTCGCGCTGGAGGCCCGCGAGACCGTGCTGAGGGCGGCGAACGGATGACGACGACCGCGGAATAGCGTCCCGGCGGCGGCCGTTGGCCCCGAGGATGAGTGGCAGCGGAGTCGGAGTGCTGATCGCGGCCCTCGCGGCCACGGCCGTGCTGGCCTGGTGGCTGCGCGCCCGCGACGGCGTCGTCCGGACGGCGGGGGAGGAGGCGGCTGCTCCGGTGCCGGATGCCCTGTCCCGTCTCGGGGTGCGACCAGGGGACGCCGACCTCACCGTCGTCCAGTTCTCGACCGCCTTCTGTGCGCCCTGCCGGGCGACGAAGGCGCGCCTCGAGCAGTTGCAGGCCACCCGGCCCGGCCTGGCCGTGGTGCACGTGGACGCCGAGAGCCACCTCGACGAGGTGCGCGAGCTCGACGTCCGCCGGACCCCGACGCTGTTCTACGTCGGGCGGAGCGGCGCCCTGGTCGGCCGCAGCAGCGGCGCACCGAGGCCGGAGGAGCTGACCGCCCTGGTCGACGCGCACGTGGGGCGTTCTTCGTGATCGGCTACTCTCGCTCCATGGGCACCCTGCTGACCTCGCGACGCACAGTTGACCTGTGCCGCGTCGGCAGCTGCCTCTGTCGCACCTTCTGAGGCCGGTTCACCTGGCCAGACGCGCCCTGTCCGCCGTCAGAAGGTCCCCTCTCCACATGGCTGCACCCACCCGCACGACCGACGTGCCGACCGTCGACGTCCGTGGCCCCCGCTTCGGCGCCTGGGTCACCAGCGTCGTGCTCGGCCTCGCGCTCGTCCTGGAGAGCGGCGCACTGGTCGCCGTCCAGGCGGTCGTCTTTGCCCTCGGGGCCTTCGCCGGCCTCCGGTACGCCCCCTACGGCGTGCTGTTCCGCCTGGTCGTCGCCCCCCGCATCGGGCCGGTGCGCGAGCGGGAGGCCGCGGCGCCGCCGCGCTTCGCCCAGCTCGTCGGTCTCCTGTTCGCCGTCGTCGGCGCGGCGGGATACCTGCTCGGTGCGCCGGTGCTCGGCGCGATCGCCACGGGTCTCGCCCTCGTCGCGGCCCTGCTGAACGCGGCCACCGGCTTCTGCCTGGGCTGCGAGCTCTACCTGACCGCCCGGCGGGTCCTCCCGGCCCGCACCTGACCATCCGCCCTACTCACGCACCCACACCGATACATCTCGCACGTACACCGACAACCGGAGGAACCCCATGAGCCGCAACGACGTGCTCGTCACTGCCGACTGGGCCGAGCAGAACCTCGGCACACCCGGCCTCGTCTTCGTCGAGGTCGACGAGGACACCAGCGCCTACGACGGCGGCCACCTCGAGGGCGCGGTCAAGCTGGACTGGCGGCAGGACCTGCAGGACCCGCTCCGTCGCGACTTCGTCGACAAGGCCGCGTTCGAGGCGCTGCTGTCCTCGCGCGGCATCAGCAACGACGACACCGTGGTCCTCTACGGCGGCAACAACAAATGGTTCGCCGCCTACGCGTACTGGTACCTCAAGCTCTACGGCCACCAGGACGTCAAGCTGATCGACGGTGGTCGCAAGAAGTGGGAGCTCGACGGCCGCCCGCTGTCCAAGGACGTCGTCGAGCGTCCCGCCACCCAGTACCGGGCGCAGGAGCCCGACCTCTCGATCCGGGCCTTCCGCGACGAGGTCATCGCCTCGATCGGTTCGAAGAACCTCATCGACGTGCGCTCGCCGGACGAGTTCTCCGGCAAGATCCTGGCGCCCGCGCACCTGCCGCAGGAGATGGCCCAGAAGGGCGGCCACGTCCCGACCGCGAAGAACATTCCGTGGAGCAAGGCTGCCAACGAGGACGGCACGTTCAAGTCCGACGAGCAGCTGGCCGCCCTCTACGCCGAGCAGGGCTACGACGAGAGCAAGGCGACCATCGCCTACTGCCGGATCGGTGAGCGCTCGAGCCACACCTGGTTCGTGCTGCGCGAGCTGCTCGGCAAGTCCGACGTGAAGAACTACGACGGCAGCTGGGTCGAGTACGGCTCGCTCGTCGGCGTCCCGATCGAGAAGTGAGCTGACATGTGCGGAGCTCCTCAGCAGGGCGGATCCCTCGCGGGGATCGACCTGACGACGCAGACGGTCATCCAGGGATCGGTCTGGCACGACGGTGCGCCGGTCGCCGGCGCCTACGTGCGGCTGCTCGACGCGACGGACGAGTTCACCGCCGAGGTGGTCACCAGTCCCGAGGGTGAGTTCCGGTTCTTCGCCGCGCCCGGTGAGTGGAAGGTGCGCTCGCTGGCTCCGGTCGGCCGGGGTGAGCGGGTCCTGTCGGCCGAGGTCGGGCTGAACGAGACGACGGTCGTCATCGACTGAGCCCCCCAGGGCTGCAGCGCAGCGCCCGCTCCGACATCTCGGAGCGGGCGCTGCGCTGTTCTGCGAGGTGCCCGGGCTGCGCACGGGTCCGCAGGCGCTGGGCGAGGACGGCCCACCTTCGGGCTCACCGCCACCCCTTGGGACGACGCGGTCCGGGCCGTGGCGGGCGACCCGCCGGTGACCGCCTGAGAAAAGTGTCGGCGGCCTCATTACCGTGGGGCCATGGTTTCTGCCTGGGTCATGGTCACCCTGGCGTCGCTGGCCGGGTTCGGCTTCGCCTACGGCGCCGTCCGGTTGGCGCGCCGGCCGAAAGGGACGCGGCGATGATCGACCCCACCGAGCTCCCGGTGCCGGACACCGCAGACGTCCGCACCGGTCCAGAGGTGTCCCAGGAGCTGCTGGCGATCCTTCCGCTGCTCGGCGAGTGGCACGGCGAAGGACAGGCGGCCGGGATAGCGGGTGACCACCGTTTCGGGCAATGGGTTCGGTTCAGCCACGACGGCCGGGGTTTCCTGGCCTATGAGTCGCGCAGCTGGCGGCTGACCGACGACGGAACGATCGTGGGCGCCGACGCCCGGGAGTCGGGCTTCTGGCGGCCGCGGGGTCAGGACGACGTCGAGCTGCTCGTGAGCAGCCCCGAGGGCCTCATCGAGTTCTACGTCGGCCGGGCGCGGACCGCCACCAGCTGGGAGCTGACCAGCGACGTGCTGGCGCGGACACCGGACGCCCCCGACGTCACCCGTGCGGTGCGCCTGTACGGCATCGTCGAGGGTGCCCTCATGTACGCGATCGACCGCGCCGGGCCTGACGGGCCACTGCGTCCCACCATGTCCGCCCGACTCGAACGGATCCGATGAACACCGCCCGCGCCATCGCCGACCGTTACGTGGACGCCGTCTGCGACCTCGATCCGCTCGTCGCGACGTCCCTCGGCGCCCGGCCCGGCGACGACCGGCTGCCCGACCCCAGTCCCGCCGGCCTCGAGGCCGAGGCGGAGCTGGCCCGGACCACGCTGGCCGAGCTGGACCGTGCGCTGGCCGAGAACCCGTCACTCGCCGACGACCCGATCGAGCGGGGCTGCGCGCGGCTGCTGCGCGAGCGGCTCGGCGCCGAACTGGCCGCCCACGAGATCGGCGAGGGCCTCCGGGCGCTGTCGAACCTGTTCAGTCCCGTTCACGCGATCCGCCAGATCTTCTCGCTCATGCCGGCGGTCACCGAGGAGGACTGGTCCGTCATCGGCCGCCGCATGGCGCGCGTGCCGGAGGCTTACCGCGGATTCCAGGAGTCGCTGGAGGAGGGCGCCCGCCGTGGGCTGTACGTCGCTCCGCGGCAGGTGCACACCGTGGTCGGGCAGCTCGACGAGTGGCTGGCCGGCCCCTACTACGCCTCCTTCGTCGCGACCGGCCCGGAGTCCCTGCGGCCCGAGCTGGACCGTGCCGCCCGCTCGGCCGATCAGGCGGTCGCCGACATCCGCGACTACCTGCGCGACACCTACGCATCGCTAGCCGAGGGGACGCCGGACGCCGTCGGCCGCCAGCGGTACGCCGTTGCCGCCCGTCGCTGGACCGGATCGGACCTGGGCGCGGGCGACGGGCTGGAGGAGGCCTACGCCTGGGGATGGGCCGAGCACCGTCGGATCCTGGCCGAGCAGCGGATCGAGGCCGACAAGCTCCTGCCGGGCAGCACGCCGATGGAGGCCATGCGCTGGCTCGGCACCAACGGGCCCGCGGTGGAGGGCGTCGAGGCCATTCGCCAGCGACTGCAGGCGATGATGGACGAGGCGATCGCGGCCCTCGACGGCACGCACTTCGACCTGGCCGAGCCGGTGCGGACGGTCGAGGCGATGATCGCGCCCCCGGGCAGCGCTGCCGCGCCGTACTACACCCGCCCGGCGCAGGACTTCTCCCGGCCGGGTCGCACGTGGCTGCCGACCCTGGGCCGCACGCGGTTCCCGCTCTGGGATCTCGTCTCCATCTGGTACCACGAGGGAGTTCCCGGCCACCACCTGCAGCTCGCGCAGTGGGCCTACGTGTCCAAGCGGCTGTCGACCTATCAGACGTCGCTCGGCTCGGTCGGCGCCAACGTCGAGGGCTGGGCCCTCTACGCCGAGCGGCTGATGGACGAGCTCGGCTACTTCCCGGACCCGGGTACGCGCCTGGGCTACCTCGACGCCCAGCAGCTGCGCTCGGTCCGCGTGGTCATCGACATCGGCATGCACCTGGGCCTGCCCATCCCGGACGACGCGGAGGGCTCGCTGGCCGAGCACCGTGGGCAGCCGTGGACGCCGGACCTCGCCCGGGCCTTCCTGGGCGAGAGCTCCGGGGCCGATCTCGCCTTCCTCGACAGCGAACTCGTGCGTTACCTCGGGATCGCCGGCCAGGCGATCAGCTACAAGCTGGGGGAGCGGGCCTGGCTCGCCGGCCGCGCGGCGGCGCAGCGCGCCCGTGGGGCTGACTTCGACCTGAAGGCCTGGCACATGGCCGCCCTCTCGCAGGGCTCGCTCGGCCTCGACGACCTGGCGGAGGAGCTCGGCAGGTTGTAGTCAGGCCCGCGGCGGCACGGGGTTGACCGGGTCTACGTCGTACCCGACCGGGTCGTCGGGCAGCGCCGGGGCGGTCTCCAGGTCCTCGGTCGCGAGCAGGTCGGCGATGCAGCCCAGGCTCCCGCCGACATAGGTGGACATCAGGTCGGCGTCGGTGACCACGAACCAGCTTCGGTCCGCGGGCCACCACGCGTTCACGCTCTGCTCCGACGGCTCGTCGGCCATGTTGACGGCGGCCAGCTCCACCGGCCCGCGGATCAACCAGAGGTCCCGCCGCGGCAGGGCGAGGGTGGGGGCGTCCGCGACGATGTGGCCGAAGCCGTGCCAGACGCCGAACCAGCAGTCGGCCGGGGTCGCGGTGTGCCGGCTGAGCACAGCGACCAGCCGCACCGCCACGGAGGTGGGGAGGTGGCCCTCGTCGGGGGCCCGGTCCCACACCGGCGACTGGTTGTCCTCGCCCCACGCGTAGTCCCACGCGCCGGTGAGCGAGACCCACTGCATGTGCGGATGCGCCACCGTGCCGTTGTGTAGGGCGACCTCGGCCCAGCGGACGTCGACGTCGTCGTCCCCGTCGTACCGGACGGCCGGGTGGAGGACGCGGGCGTAGGCGTCGAAGGAGCGGGGCACGAGGGAGGCGAGCGTCGCCCACGGCTGACCCTCGAGCTCATCGGCTATCCAGGTCCCCGGGGAGACGTCGCTCTCGACGGGGCGGTCGGCGAGACTCACGGCCGGAACCTACCCGGGAAACGGACAACCCCCGGGCTGCTCCGCGGCGCCGGCCCTCGAGAGGGTCGCTGCGCGCGGGCCGACTGGACAAATGTCGGCGGCCCGGGGGTCGGGTGACTGTCCGGTTCTCGCTCGCCGCCGTTCGACGGACGGGCGATCTGCCGTCGTTCGGACGCGAGTCTGAACGGGCGGCCCATCTGGACGGCGGCTAGCGGACAGCCACCTCACGAGTCCTGTAGCTCTGCAAAGTTACGGACCACCTCCTCTCTCGTGTAGGACGAAAGTACGTCCGGTTCCGAGGGTCTGCAACGAGGATTTTCGGCCCTGGGCGAACGCCGGTCAGGCGAACGCGAAGTACCGCAGGTAGAGGTAGGGAACGCAGAGCAGCACTGTCACCAGCGTCACGAGGCAGCCGTACTTCGCGAACTGCCAGAAGGTGATGCGGTAGCCGTTCTTCTCCGCGATCCCCAGCATCACCACGTTGGCGCTCGCGCCGATGATCGTGGCGTTCCCGCCCAGGTCGGCGCCCAGCGCCAGCGACCACCACAGCACGTTGTCCGGGTTGCCCGTGCTGCCGGCCAGGGACTCCACCAGCGGGGCCATGGTGGCGACGTAGGGGATGTTGTCGACCACGGCGGAGAGCGCCGCCGAGACGCCCAGGATCAGGAACGTCGCGACCTGCACGTCCCCGCCGGTGGCCTCGGTGGCCCACTGGGCCAGCTGCCCGATGGCGCCCACCTCGATCAGCGCGCCGACCATGATGAACAGCCCGACGAAGAACACCAGCGTCGGCGCCTCGACGTCGGCGAGGTACTGGCGTGGTTCCAGACCGCTGATCAGGACCAGTACCCCGGCCCCGAGCAGGGCGACCGTCGCGGGTGCCGTGCCGGTCGTCGCGCTGACCACGAAACCGACCAGGACGGCGAGCAGCACCACGCCGGACTTGACCAGCAGCCGCGGATCGGAGATGGCCTCGCGCTCGTCGAGCCGCATCACCTCGGCCGCCCGCGCCGGGTCGTAGCTGAACTGCTTGCGGAACATGAACCGGCAGAGCAGCAGCAGGGCTCCCACCAGGACGACGACGATGGGGGCGAGGTGCACCAGGAAGTCGTTGAAGCTCAGCCCCGCCCGACCGGCGATGATGATGTTGGGTGGATCGCCGATGAGCGTCGCCGTGCCGCCGATATTGGAGGCGAACACCTCGGCCAGCAGGAACGGCACGGGGTTGACGCCGATCCGATTGCACACCAGCAACGTCACCGGGGCGATGAGCAGGACCGTCGTCACGTTGTCCAGCAGGGCCGAGGCCCCGGCGGTGATGAGGATCAGCAGGACCATGACTCGGTAGGGCCGTCCGCCGGCCTTCTTCACCGCGCTGATCGCGACGTACTCGAAGATGCCGGTCTGCCGCAGGACACCGACGATGATCATCATGCCGAGCAGCAGGAAGATGACTTCCCAGTCGACGCCGGTCTCCTCGCTGTGGAAGGCGTGCTCGAAGTCGAGCACCCCGGCGGCCACCATCACGCCGGCGCCGCCGAGCGCGACCGTGACCCGGTGGACCTTCTCCGAGGCGATCAGGACGTAGGCGATCACGAAGACCGCGACGGCGAAGACGGTCATGCCGAGCCGAGGGACAGCAGCGCGTCGAGCAGGCGCGGCAGGGTGACGCACCCGACGAGTTCGCCGGAGTCGACGACGGCGACCAGCGGGCTGTGCGTGCGCGTCATCATCGCCGCGAGCTCGAGGACGGTGTCGTCGGGATCGGCGATCGCCGGCTCCACGTCGGAGTGCGCGGGCAGGAGGTCGCGGACCTTGCGGCCGGCCAGCTCGCCGAGCAGCCGCTCCGACGTCCGCTCGTCGATGACCCGGGCCAGCGCCGGGTCGTCCTGCACGTAGCGGGGGACCACGAACCGGAGCACCTGGGTGCCGGGCAGGATGTGTGCCGGCCGGCCGTCCGCGGTGCAGACGACGAGGCCCGGCAGGTGCTGCTCGGCCATCAGCCGCACCGCGTCGATGGCGTCGTCCTCCATCCGGATCGAGGGGCACGGCGTGGCGAGGTCGCGGGCTATCACGCGGCGAAGGCTATCGAGATGATCATGCCGTCCCGGGGCCGACCGCCGGAGCCTCGTACACGTCGGGCACGCCGTTGCCGTCGGCGTCGCGCCGTTCGGCCTTCTCGATCCGGCGGTACCGCCGGTTGCGCAGGCGCAGGACGACGGCGGCCAGCAGGGCGGCGGCCAGCGTGCCGGCGAGGATTCCGACCTTGGCGGCGTCGTAGCGCTCGGAGCCGGTGCCGTAGGCGAGTTCGGTGATGAGCAGGGACACCGTGAAGCCGACCCCGCCGAGCAGGGACAGCCCCACCACGTCGGGCCAGCCGAGGTCCTCGTCCAGGTGCGCCCGGGTGAAGCGGGCCACCAGCCACGTGGCCCCGGTGATGCCGATGGCCTTGCCCACTATGAGGCCCACCGCGATGCCGAGGGCGACGCTGTCCGACAGTGCGGCGCCCAGGCCGGACAGCCCGCCGACCGTCACCCCGGCCGAGAAGAACGCGAAGACCGGGACTGCCACGCCCGCGGAGAGGGGGCGGATGCGGTGCTCGAAGTGCTCGGCGAGCCCCGGCCCCGCGTCCGGTCCGCCCGCTGCCTCGCTGCGGACCACCGGCACGGTGAACGCCAGCAGGACACCGGCGACCGTCGCGTGCACACCCGATTCGTGCACGAGGAGCCAGGTGGCCAGCGCCAGCGGCAGCAGCAGCCACGGTGAACGCACCCGCCGCTGCACCAGGACACCGAACAGCGTGAGCGGGAGCAGTGCCAGCAGCAGGGGCGCGGCCGAGAGCCCGGCCGTGTAGAAGATCGCGATCACCGCGATGGCAAGGAGGTCGTCCACGACGGCGAGGGTGAGCAGGAAGGTGCGCAGCGCGATCGGCAGGTGGGTGCTGATCACCGCGAGGACGGCGAGCGCGAAGGCGATGTCCGTGGCGCTCGGGATGGCCCAGCCGCGCAGCGCGCCGTCCCCGCTGCCGAGGTTGAGCAGCACGAAGAGCAGGGCGGGCACGGCCATGCCACCCACCGCGGCGGCGATCGGCAGCGCGGCCCGCCGTGGCTCACGCAGGTCGCCGGCGACGAACTCGCGCTTGAGCTCCAGGCCCGCGACGAAGAAGAAGACGGCCAGCAGGCCGTCCGCCGCCCAGGTGCCCAGGGAGAGGTCGAGGTGCAGGGCCGCCGGGCCGACGCGGGTGTCGCGCAAGGTCTCGTAGCCGGCCGACCAGGGGGAGTTCGCCCAGGCCAGGGCGACGGCGGCCGCGGCGAGGAGCAGGGTGCCGCCGACGGTCTCCTTGCGGAGGACACTCGCGATCCGGCTGATCTCGCTCCAGGACCCTCGAGCCAGCAGGCGGGTGGGTCGGGCGGGCGGGGTCATGGCGGGACTCCATCTGTGGCGTCGGGTCGGACGTTGCCGACCAGACTTCCCGGCGCACCGCCGTCCACATTACCGCCCGGCCAACTCCCGCACTCGGGCGGAGAGGCCGGCGTCCGCCCGCGGCACGCCGTCCAGGGTGTGCACGGTGGCGGGCCCGCGGATGCCCGAGAGCAGCCAGACGCCGTCGGCCGCGTGCAGGTCGGCGACGGTGCCGGGCGTGACGGCGGTCGGCCAGCCCTGCTGCCGGGCGCGGTCGAACAGCCGGGCCTGGGTGGTCCCGGGCAGGATCCCGGTCTCGACGGGCGGGGTGTGCAGAGTGCCGCCGGCGGCCCAGACGACGGTGGAGGTCGGCCCCTCCAGCAACTGGCCCTCGAGCGAGGTGAGGACGGCGTCGTCGGCACCGATCGAGCGCGCGTGCCGCTGCGCGGCCATGTTCACGGCGTAGGACAGCGTCTTCGCACCGCCGAGCAGCCACGGCGCGGTGGCCCGGAAGGCTGCCGGGACGCCGATGCCGAGGCTGACCACGGAGATGCCTTCGGTGCGCTGGCGCAGCGTCTCGGCCGGGACCGGCGCGAGCAGCGCCAGGGCGGTCGGCGGCGCCCCCTCGCCGAGCCCGCGGGTGAGAAAGAGCCGGCAGGCGCCCTCGACG
Organism: Blastococcus sp.; assembly: GCA_025965715.1. Classification (GTDB taxonomy): domain Bacteria; phylum Actinomycetota; class Actinomycetes; order Mycobacteriales; family Geodermatophilaceae; genus Blastococcus_B. The sequence continues at coordinate 17,867 of JAOPWJ010000019.1, forward strand.
TCCCGCGGCCAGCCGGTCCGGACGGCGCCCAGCAAGGCTTCCCAGGCGCTCGCGCCGGGGTCCGCCAGGTCGAGCAGGGACGCCGACCCGGCCAGCCGGTTCAGGTGCGCGGCCAGGTACGGCGTGCCGCCGTCGACGACCAGGACGGACTCGAAGACGCCGTCCCCGCGCCCGAGGCCCTGGTCGAAGGCGGAGACCACCGGCTGGTCGGCGGGGACCCGCACCGCTGCACCGTCCCGCCACACGGCCACCGCTCGCAGATCGTTCACCGCCCCAGCCTGCCCGACCGCGGGCCTAGGCTCCTCCCATGGGCACCGAGCACGGCGCGGCACCGCTCGCCGAGCGCCTGCGGGCGCACGGCCTGCGACTGACCGCCCAGCGCCAGCGGGTGCTGGAGGCGGTCGGCGCCCTGGAGCACGCCACCCCCGAGGCGATCGGTGCCCGCCTGCGCGAGCAGGCCGGCCCCGGGGGTGCGGCCGCCGACACCTCCACCGTGTACCGCACCCTGGAGGTGCTCGAGCGGCTCGGACTGGTCTGGCACACCCATCTGGGCAAGGGGGCGCCCGTCTACCACGCCGCCGAGCACCCGCATCTGCACGTCGTCTGCTCCTCGTGCGGCGAGATCTCCTCGGCCGATCCCGACCTGCTGGCCGGTGCCGCGGAACGTCTGGCGGCGGAACTGGGTTTCACCGTGGACGTCGGTCACGTCGCCCTGTCCGGGACGTGCCGCGCGTGCCGTGAACGAGCTCAGGAGAAGTCATGACCAGCCCATCGCCGTCACCGCTCCTCACCCGCCCGGGTGCGGTTGCCATCGAGGGCGGTTCGATCGCCGCCCACTACGGCGACCCTCTGCCTGAGCAGCGCAGGCTGGCCGAGGGGGTCGGCCTGGTCGACCGCAGCGACCGGGACGTCGTCGCCGTCCCTGGCGCGGACCGGCTGTCGTGGCTGCACAGCCTGACCAGCCAGCATCTCGACCGGCTCGCCGACGGCAGCGGCACCGAGGCGCTGGTGCTCTCCCCGCACGGGCATGTCGAGCACCATCTCGTGGTGGCCGAACTGGGCGCCACCACGTGGGCCGACGTCGAGCCGGGCATGGGCGCCGCGCTGGTCACCTTCCTCGACCGGATGCGGTTCATGTTGCGCGTGGAGCCGAAGCTGGTCACCGACCAGTGGGGGGTGATGAGCCTCGCGGGCCCGCGGGCAGCGGAGGCGCTGAGGGCCGCGGGTCTGCCGGCACCGGAGCTGCCGTACGAGGTCCGCGCCGAGGGCGCCGGCTTCGTCCGCCGCATGCCACCGATCGGCGACCGCGGCGACGTCTTCGACCTGGTGGTCCCGCGCGCCCAGATCGCGGCGACGGCCGATCGGCTCGCCGTCCCGCTGGTGGGCTTCCAGGCCTACGAGGCGCTGCGCGTGGAGGCCCGCCGGCCGCGGTTCGGGGTGGACAGCGACCACCGCACGATCCCCAACGAGCTGATCTGGCTGGACACCGCCGTCCACCTGGACAAGGGCTGCTACCGGGGGCAGGAGACCGTCGCTCGCGTGCACAACCTGGGCCGCCCGCCGCGGCGCCTCGTGCTCCTGCACCTGGACGGCGTCAGCGAGGTGCTCGCCGAGGCGGGCACGCCGGTGCTCGCCGGCACCCGGGAGGTCGGCCGCGTCGGCACCGTCGTGCGCCACTACGAGCTGGGCGTGATCGCGCTGGCGTTGATCAAGCAGTCCGTGACGGCGGAGACCGCGCTGACCGTCGCCGGTTCCACCGCAGCGATCGATCCGGACGACGGTCCGGCAGTCATCAACGACACCCTGGCTGCTGCCCGGGAGCGGGTCCGGGCCGTGCGGTCTGCGACGATCGGCCGGTGACGCCCAGCACATCGACCGTCGCCACGCTGATCACCGTCGCCCCCACGGGTGCGGAGTCCGCGAAGGCCGATGTCCCGGCGCTGCCGGTGACGGTCGAGGAGGTCGCGGCGACGGCGCGCGACTGCCAGGCGGTCGGCGCCGCGGTGATCCACCTGCACGTCCGCGACACCGACAGCCGCCCCACCCTCGACCTGGGCCGGGTACGCGAGGTGGTGGCGGCCGTCCGGCAGTCCAGCGACCTGGTCGTCCAGCTGTCCACCGGCGGCGCGGTCACCGACCCGGTCGACGCGCGGCTCGCCGTCCTCGAGGCCGAGCCCGACGCCGCGTCGCTGACGCTGGGCACGGTGAACTTCGGGCGCGGCGTCTTCTCCAATCCCTGGGACCTGATCGTCGAGCTGCACACCCAGATGCAGCAGCGCGGGATCGTGCCCGAGTACGAGGTGTTCGACCTCGGGCACCTGGCGACGCTCGCCCGGTTGCTGGACCGGTTCGGGCCGCCGCACGGCGGTCACGTGCACGTCGACCTGGTGATGGGCGTGCCCGGCGGCATGCCGGGGACGGCGCAGGCGCTCATCGCGTGCCTGCCGTTGCTGCCGCCCGGCGCCACCTTCGCCGCCACGGGCGTGGGGCGGACCTCGCTACCGGTCATGCTCGCCTCGCTCTCGGCCGGCGGGCACCTGCGCGTCGGCATGGAAGACACGCTCACGTACGCGCCGGGGGAGCCGGTGCGGGGCAATGTCCAGCTGGTCGCCCGGGCCGCCGGGCTGGCCCGCATCGCGCAGCGGCCCCCGCTCGATGCCATGGGCGCCCGTACCCTGCTGGGCATCCACCGCGCCGCCGGAAACGAACCCCGCAACGACCGCAGCCTGGAGGCAGCCCCGTGAGCCCGAAGACTCCCCCCGCCGGAGGCGCCGCCGTCGACGAGCTGCTGCACCCGGGCTTCCTGGAGGCAGCGACGCAGACCTCGATGGCCGAGGTGCGCCGGCTGCGCCGCCAGGCGGAGCAGGAGGAGGTCAACCTCTCCTACACCAGGCGCCTCCTGCAGGGCCGGCTGGACATCGTGCGCCGCGAGCTGCAGCGCCGGGCGGAGCACGACGGGCGCTCGCTGGTCGACCTGCTGCCGGAGATCCTGTCGGAGAAGGGCCGCGGCCCCGCCCACGGCCTCGGCCGGCACCAGACGGTGCAGCCTTCCGTGCCGGAGGAGTACGAGTCCTGGGTCAACTCCCTGTCGCCGGACGTCGACCTCTCGGCCATCAGCGACCTGAGCGACGCGAAACTGGAGAAGGCGGCCCGCGCGCTGGCCGAGGCCGAGAGCGGGCTGTCGGAGCGACGCCGCGGCGTCCAGCAGGTGATGGACGGGCTGGCTGCGGAACTGGGCCGCCGCTACCGCGAGGGTGAGGCCGACGTGGCCGCGCTGCTGGCCGACGAGGGCCGCTGAGAGCGGACCCCTTGCCCCCCACCGCTCCCTCCGCTCACGGCGGGTCCCTGCACGGGGGCCACTGGCCGGACAACCCCGTCCTGGTCGAGGTGTGGCGGTCGGGGTTCCTCGAGTCGGTGCACCGCGGGTCTCTCGTCGTCCTCGACGCCTTCGGTGCCGTGGTGCTGGCCGAGGGCGCGGTCGACCGTCCGGCGCTGCCACGATCGTCGAACAAGCCGGTACAGGCCACGACGTACCTGGCCGCAGGATGGACGCCGCGTTCGGGCGAGGAGCTCGCGATCGCGGCGGGTTCGCACAGCGGTGAGGACGGCCACCGCGAGCTGGTCGAAGCGATGCTCGCCGCCGCCGGTCTCGCGCCGGATCATCTCGGCTGCCCGCCGGCGCTGCCCCAGCACGAGCCGACGCGGGCTGAGTGGCTGGCCGCCGGCCGGGCGCCGGAGCGGCTGGCCATGAACTGCTCCGGCAAGCACGCGGCGATGCTGTCCGCCTGCGTGGCGGCCGGGTGGCCGACCGAGGGCTACCTGGATCGCGCGCACCCGCTGCAGCAGTCGATCGAGGCCCGCCTGACCGAGGCCGCCGGCGAGCCGGTCACCGCCGTCGTGGTCGACGGGTGCGGCGCGCCGCAACACGCCCTGTCGCCGACCGGGCTCGCGCGGGGCGTCCTGGGCCTGCTGCAGTCCGCTGAAGGCAGCGGGTCGCGGGCGGTGGTCGACGCCATGCGCGCCCACCCTTGGTTCGTCGCCGGGACGGGGCGGGAGGACACCGACCTGATGCGCGCCGTCCCCGGACTGCTCGTGAAGGGTGGTGCCGACGGGGTGCACGTCGCGGCGCTTCCGGGCCGCGGGGCGGTCGCACTCAAGCTCGACGACGGCGGTGACCGGGGCCGCACCCCCGCGCTGTGCGCGGGACTCCGCCGGTTGGGCGTGGCCGCCGAAGTCCTGGCCCCCTGGTCGCGGATTCCGGTGCTGGGCGGTGAAGGGGTCGTCGGCGAGGTCCGTTCCGCGACGGTCTTGAACGTCTGACCAGCCCGTTCCTCTGTGACGGTCTTCACGCCCCGGCGCTAGCTGTTCCGCTTGCAAGAGCTAGCACCCGGGCCTAGAGTCGTGGCTGTGCAGACCCCCGGCGAGTTCGTCCGAGAGCAGGTGACCACGGTCCGCGAGAAGGTGGACCGGGTGGCCGGAAGCGTGGCGGAGACGGTCGCCGACGCCCCGGGCGTCGCGTCGGTCAGCTCCTCGGTGGGTGATTTCATCCGCGAACAGCGGAGCGCCGCCCGTGTGTCGCTGCGCGAACTGGCCCGCACCGCGGGGGTCAGCAACCCGTACCTGTCCCAGGTGGAGCGGGGTCTCCGCAAGCCGTCAGCGGAGATCCTCGCGTCGATCGCCCGGGGCCTGAAGATCTCAGCCGAGACGCTGTACGAGCAGGCGGGGATCCTCGACCGGCGTTCGGGCAATCCGGACACCGTGGCGGCGATCCGCTCCGACAGCGCCCTGACCGAGCGCCACAAGGCGGTCCTGCTGGAGCTCTACGAGACCTACGTCCGTGAGCACCGGGCCTCTTCCCAGGCCGCTCCGCCGGCCATTGCCCAGGCCGTCGTCCAGACCACCAACCCCCCCTCCAAGGAGTCGGCATGACCACCACCACCGAGACCGTGAAGCAGTACGGCGAGACCGCCGTCGCTGCCGCCAAGACCCCCGTCCTCGCCGTCATCGGCGCCGGTGACCTCGCCGTCGAGCGCGCCAAGAGCGTCGTCGCCCAGTTCCGCTCCCGGGCCGAGGCGCTGCCCGGTGAGGCGCAGGTGCAGGCCGACCTCGCCGTCAAGGAGGCCCGCACTCGGGCCACCGACGCGCGCAGCCGGGCTACCGAGGCTGCGGGTACCGCTCGTAGCACCGCCCAGCAGCTGGTGGTCGCCGTCCGTCCGGAGGCCCTGCGCAGCACCGTCGCCGGCCTGGTCGAGACCGCCCGCACCCAGGCGGCCAGCACGGTGGAGAGCCTCGCCGAGCACGGTGCCGAGGTCGTCGAGAACCTGCGCCGCGCGCCCGGCTTCCGCCGGGTCGTCCGTCAGGCCGAGGCGGCCGTGGACGCCGTCGAGGACACCCTGGAGGACGTCCTGGAGGACGCCGCCGACGCCGTGGTCGAGGCCTCCAACGAGGTGACGTCGGTCGCGCAGAAGACCGCCGCTCAGGCGACCAAGGTCGCTGCCAAGAGCGAGCAGAGGGTCAAGGCCGCAGCCGACACCACCAAGGCGACCGCCGAGGAGGCCGTCGAGGCCCCGGAGCCCGCTGCCAAGACCGATGCCAAGGCCACTCCGGCCAAGAAGAACAGCGCCGCTGCGAAGAAGGCTCCCGCGAAGGCCACCTCGGCCCGCGTGACCCGCGCCCGGACGGCCAAGCCGGCCGACCCGACCGCGGTGCCGGCCAAGCGCAACGGCTGATCTTCGGCACACCGACCCAGAGCCCCGGAGCTGCGTGCAGCGCTCCGGGGCTCTGTGCTGTCCGGGGCCCTGTGCTGTCCGGGGCCCTGTGCTGTCCGAAACGTCCTGCCCCCCGCGGCGTCCAGGAACGGGTGGGTCGCCTCGTGCCGGGCGGTGAGGTCCCCGGCGGGTAGGCTGGTGACATGGCCTGGTTCGACTGGTGGTTGATCACCGCGCTGTACTGGGCTGCGCAGGGACTCACCGTATGGGCGTTCGTCGATGCCCTGGTCCGGCCCTCGGCCGGTTTCGTGGCGGCGGGCAAGCTGACCAAGCCCGGGTGGGCGGCCATCACCGGACTGGCCGTGGTCATCATCTATCTGTCGAAGAACCCGATGACGTTCCTCGGGCTGCCGGCCATGATCGCCGCCGTCGTCTACCTCGTCGACGTGCGTCCCGCGGTGCGCGGGCTCCGGCGCGGCAACAGCTGGTGAGAGGGCCGGTCGGGGCCGGTCAGTAGCTGTCGTCCTCGGGGATGAGGATCCACAGCAGCAGATAGGCGATGAACTGCGGTCCGGGGAGGACGCAGGAGATCACGAAGGCTGCGCGCAGGCCGCCGCGGGACAGGCCGTAGCGACGGGCGATCCCCGCGCACACCCCCGCGATCACCTTGTGGCGGGAGCTCCGCCGGAGCCGGTACTGGGCGGGCGATGTCATATCGCAGACCCTACGGTCGCCGCATGCGTCTGTGGGCGGTCCGCGGCGACATCACCGCGGTCGACGTCGACGTCGTCGTGAATGCGGCGAATCCGGCACTCCTCGGCGGCGGCGGCGTCGACGGTGCGATCCATGCCGCCGGCGGACCGGAGATCCTCGCGGAGTGCCGGAGGATCACGTGCCGGTTGCCCGACGGGCGCCTGCCACGGGGGGAGGCCGTCGCGACGACCGCGGGCCGGCTGCCGGCGCGGTGGGTGGTGCACACGGCGGGGCCCATCTGGTCGGCGTCGCACGATCGTGCCGAGGTTCTGCGGTCGTGCTACCGGTCGAGCCTGCAGGTGGCCGACGAGCTGGGGGCGCGCACGGTGGCGTTCCCGGCGATCTCGGCGGGCATCTACGGATGGCCCATGGACGACGCCGCGCGCCAGGCGGTCGCTGGTGTGCGGTCCGCGGCCGTGGAGCACGTGGGGGACGTGCGGTTCGTAGTCTTCGACGACGAGGCGTTGGCCGCGTTCGAGGCGGCGCTCAGCGACTGAAGACGTCGGGTGGCGGTTCGGGGGAGGGCACGGCGTCGGCGTCGTGGACCGGCCGGGCGGTGCCGGCGAAGCGGTCCAGGTCGTCGCCGTCCACCACACGGGCGGGCATCGGATCGCCGGCGCTCCGGCGGGTGAGCGGCCCCAGTGGCAGTTCGACGTCGGAGGCGACGGCCACGAGGTTGCCGAAGCGCCGGCCGCGCAGGGTGCCGGGTTCGGCGAGGAGGCAGACGTGGCCGAAGACTGCGTGCAGTGTGGCGACCTGAGCCCGCGCGAAGCGGAGGGGCGGGCCGTCGGCGATGTTGCTGACGTAGACGCCGCCCGGTCGCAGGACTCGGTGCGCGTCTGCGAGGAACTCGACGCTGGTCAGGTGGGCCGGCGTGCGGGCCCCGGCGAAGACGTCGGCGATGATGATGTCCGCGCTGGCGTCCCGCTGGGCGGCGAGCCCGGCGCGAGCGTCGTCGTTCCGCACCCGGATGCGGGCACCGCGTGGCAGTGGCAGGTACTCGCGGACGAGGTCGGTCAGCACCTGGTCGATCTCCACGACTCGCTGCCGCGAACCGGGGCGGGTGACGGCGACGTAGCGGGGCAGTGTCAGCGCGCCCCCGCCCAGGTGGAGGACGTCGAGCGGCGTCCCCGGGTCGGCGGCCAGGTCGACGACGTGCCCCATCCGGCGGACGTACTCGAATTCCAGGTGCGCAGGCTCACCGAGGTCGACGTGGGACTGCGGCGTGCCGTTGACCAGGAGCATCCAGGCGCCGTCCCGGTCGGCGTCCGCCAGGAGTTCGGCGGTTCCCCCGGTGACCGGTGTCTGCCCGGGCGGCGGTCGCATGGTCGACGGCATGGGCGTCACCGCCCCCCTGGCAGGGCTTCGGCCGCATGGTCCCCGGCGACGAGGACGTCGCACGGACGGCCCCGGCCCCGGAGCCGGAGCCGGAGCCGCAGCGCCGTGGCGATGCCCCGCAGGTGGTGGGCATCCTCCGTGCCGGAACGGTCCGGCTCGACGGCGCCGACACCCTTCTCGACGACGGCCCGGTTCCAGCGCTGACGCGGGGCTTCGCCGGCAAGGGAGCTCATCCCGCCATCGTGCCGGACGCACCTGGAGAGCCTGTCCCCGAGCACCGGGTGGATGCCCGTCCCAGAAGGGCGCCGGGTCGTCGTCGGTGGTGTCGGGCGGTCTGGGTCCGGCTGGAAGCTGAACTTGGCCGTGGAGGGTCTACGCCGCCCGGTCGGGTGGCCGAGCAGGCTGACGGCGTGAGATCAGACCGGCGCGACCGCCGACCAGCGCACCGTGACCTCGCCGTGCCGCCATCGCCGGGTCGACCCGACGAGCGGCCAGCCTTGCCCGGCCAGACCCTCGACGGCGGCCACCCAGCGCTGGCGTGGGCCGAACGCCGCCAGCCCCGCCGCCGCCGCCCACGCTCGGTCGAACGCCTGCAGGAACTCGTGCACCGGCTGTCCAGGCACGTTGTGATGGATGAGCGCCTTGGGCAGCCGTTCGGCAAGGTCCGAGGGGGCCTCGAGGTCCGACGTCCGCGCGGAGAGGGTCAGCGTGAGTGGCCCGTCGGCGTCCAGGACCACCCAAGCGGAGCGCCGTCCCCACTCGTCGCAGGTGCCCTCCACGATGACGCCACCGGGTCCGAGAGCCGCGCGCATCGTGTCCCATGCCCGCGCGCCGGACTCCTCGTCGTACTGCCGCAGCACGTTGAACGCCCGCACGAGCACCGGCTGCAGTCCGGCGAGCTCGAAGCCGCCGAGCCGGAAGTCGACCCGCGGCGGGTCCCGTTCGGCGGCCACGGCAGACACCCGCTCCGGGTCGATCTCCAGGCCCACGACCTCCAGGCCGTCGACCTCCGGGCTCAGTCGGTCCACCAGTTCGAGCGTCGTGACCGCGGAGGAGCCGTACCCGAGGTCCACGAGGAGCGGCCGCGCCGAGTCCTTGAGCCGGGGAACCTGGGTCGCGAGCAGCCACCGGTCCACCCGCCGAAGCCGGTTGGCGTTCGTCGTCCCGCGGGTGGGCAGTCCCAGCGCGCGGGCCCGTCCGGCGGCCAGCCGCGGTGCCTTACCCCCGGTCTGCGGCGACAGCGAAGCCCGCCGCTTGTGGTCGCTGCTCGCCTCGCTCACCGGTCCGGAGGGTAGTCCGGGCTAGCGTGGGGCCGTGCAGGTTCGACGCGGCGTCCCTCTGGCCGGCCTCACCACCCTCGGTGTCGGCGGACCCATCGAGCGCCTCGTCGAGGTCACCGACGGCGCCGAACTGGTGGCCGCGGTCCGCGAGGCGGATGAGGCGGGGCGGCCGCTGCTGGTGCTCGGTGGCGGCTCCAACATCGTCGCGCCGGACGACGGCTGGCCCGGCGACGTCGTGGCCGTCCGCAGCCGCGGTGTGCGGCGAACCGGCGACCAGTTGGTGGTCCAGGCCGGGGAGCCGTGGGATGACCTCGTCGCCTACAGCGTGGAGCACCGGTTGGCCGGCATGGAGGCGCTCTCCGGGATCCCCGGCTCGACCGGTGCCACGCCCGTGCAGAACGTCGGTGCCTACGGCCAGGAGGTCGGGCAGACCATCACCGCCGTGCGCGTGTATGACCGCGCGGAGAAGTCCGACTACTCGCTGACGCCCGCCGAGTGCGAGTTCGCCTATCGCGACAGCCGGCTCAAGCGCGAGCCCGGTCGGTTCGTGGTCCTCGATGTCACCTTCGCGCTGCGCCCGGGGGACCTGTCGTGCCCGGTCGGTTACGCCGAGCTGGCCCGCCGGCTCGGAGTCGAGGTCGGGGAGCAGGCGCCGTTGGTCGACGTCCGGACTGCGGTCCTGGAGCTGCGCCGCGGCAAGGGCATGGTCCTCGATCCGCACGACCGTGACAGCCGCAGTGCGGGATCGTTCTTCACGAACCCCGTCGTCCCGGCCGAGCGGGCAGTGGAGGGCTGCCCCAGCTGGCCGGCAGGGGACGGTCAGCTGAAATTGAGCGCTGCCTGGCTCGTCCAGCATGCTGGTTTCGGCCGCGGCACGCGGCACGGCCACGTCGGGACGTCGTCCCGCCACAGCCTGGCGCTCACGACCGAACCCGGGGCGACGGCGGCGGAACTGCTCGCCTTCGCCGATCGGATCGTCGGCACGGTGCGGGAGCGGTTCGGCGTCACACTCGAGCGAGAGCCAACCGCCGTCCACCCCTGACGCGTCCGGTGTCCGTGGCCCGGGCCACCAAGAAGCTCCCGGTGGCGACGTTCGCGCCGTGTGCGGGTCGGTCGAGGGCCGTCCTCGCGCATCGGCGGACCGCAGGCACCCGGCTGCCGGTGCCCACTCCGCGGCGACGTGCCCCGAGCACGTGACCGCAGGAGGTCCGGCGTTTCGCTCACGTCTCCCGTGCGACCTTGTGCTGCGCTGCCTGAGCCAGCGGGCGGACCACGAGAAGGTCGATGTTCACGTGGTGGGGGCGGGTGACCGTCCAGGCGATGCAGTCGGCGATGTCCTCGGCGACCAGCGGCTCCCGCACCCCCCGGTAGACGTTGTCCGCCGCCTCGGGCGAGCCCAGCCGGTTCAGCGAGAACTCCTCCGTCCGCACCATCCCCGGCGCAATCTCGACCACCCGCACCGGCTCGCCGTTCAGCTCCAGTCGCAGCGTCTCGGCGAGGGTGTGCACCGCGTGTTTCGCGGCGGTGTACGACGCTCCGCCCTCGTAGCTGATCAGCGCCGCCGTCGAGCTCACGAAGACGACATCGCCGGCCCCCGAGGCGCGCAGCGCGGGCAGCAGGGCCTTCGTCAGGCGCACCGTGCCCAGCACGTTCACCTCGTAGGTGCGCGCCCACGAGTCCAGGTCGGCGTCCGCGACAGGTCGCGCGTCGAAAGCTCCGCCGGCGTTGTTCACCAGCACGTCCACGCGGTCCAGGACCGCGGCAAACGCCTCCACCGACGTCGGGTCCGTGACATCGAGGGGCAGTGCCCGCGCGCCGATGGCGGACGCCAGCGACTCGATCCGGTCCATCCGGCGCGCCCCGACGACGACGTCGAAGCCCTCGGCGACCAGCCGTGCCGCCGTGGCGGCGCCGATCCCGCTGGAGGCCCCGGTGACCACGGCTGTGCGGCCGATCCCGGGCAACGGGCGGGGACCGGGTGAGTGGGAAGCATCGGTACCGGGCATGAACCACATCCTGACGCTGTTGCAGGATGAACAGTCGACAGGGGGCCGGGCAGGTCCCGAAACAGCACCGCCGAGCGGGGAGGACGCACGTGCCCGCTCGCCGGTTCCCCCGCTCCCACGCGCCGCGGCGCGTGGCGACGCTGTCGGTGCACACGAGCCCGCTGGACCAGCCCGGTGCGGGCGACGCGGGCGGCATGAACGTCTACATCGTCGAGGCATCCCGGCGGCTGGCCGCCCGCGGCATCGAGGTCGACATCTTCACCCGCGCAACGTCCAGCGACCTCCCCCCGGTCGTCGGGATGGCCCCCGGTGTGACGGTGCGGCACGTCAGTGCCGGCCCCTTCGAGGAGCTGGGCAAGGAGGAACTCCCCGCCCAGCTGTGCGCCTTCACCGCCGCCGTCCTCCGCGAGGAGGCGCAGCACGAGCCGGGCTACTACGACGTCGTGCACTCGCACTACTGGCTCTCCGGTCAGGTCGGCTGGCTGGCCCGCGACCGGTGGAGAGTGCCGCTCATCCACACCGCGCACACCCTGGCCAAGGTCAAGAACGAGGCGCTCGCCGCCGGTGACCGGCCCGAGCCGCGCGCCCGCGTCATCGGCGAGGAGCAGGTCGTCGCCGAGGCCGACCGGCTCATCGCCAACACCGCCGAGGAGGCCCGCCAGCTCGTGCGCCTCTACGGCGCCGACCCGGCGCGCACGCTGGTCGTCCCGCCCGGCGTCGACCTCGACCGGTTCTCCCCGGCGGACCGCGCCGGGGCGCGCCGGACGATCGGCATGCCGGAGGACGCTCTCGTGCTCCTCTTCGTCGGTCGCATCCAGCCGCTCAAGGCTCCGGACGTGCTGCTGCACGCGGCCGCGCAGCTGCTCGCGGACGCCCCCGCCCTGCGCAGCCAGCTCCGCGTGCACGTCGTCGGCGCGCCCAGCGGCTCGGGTCTGGAAGCCCCGGAGCAACTGCAGAAGCTCGCCGGATCGCTCGGCATCGCCGACGTCGTCACGTTCTATCCGCCGCAGCCGCCCGAACGGCTCGCCGACCACTACCGGGCCGCCGACGTGACGGTCGTGCCCAGCCACAACGAGTCCTTCGGCCTCGTGGCCCTCGAGGCGCAGGCCTGCGGCACCCCCGTGGTCGCCGCCGCGGTCGGTGGCCTCCGGACGGCGGTCCGCGACGGCGTCTCGGGCGTCCTCGTCGAGGGCCACGACCCGCGCGACTACGCCGTCGCCGTCCGCACCGTGCTGGCCCGCCGCGAACTGCTCGCCGCCGGCGCCCGGCGGCACGCGGCCCAGTTCTCCTGGGACCGAACGGCCGACGCCCTGGTCGATGCCTACACCCGCGCCGCCGAAGAGATGGCCGCCGCCCCCCGGCCGCTGCGCCCGCGGCTCGTGGGGCCCCCCCGGGCCATCCCCGGGATCCAGGTGGCCCGGTGAGGAGCGATGCGGGGAAGACGGCCGTCGAGCGGCTCGACGCCGTCATCGAGCCGGCCCTCCGGGACAGCGATCTCGTCCACGAGCACCCCGCGCCCGGCCGTTGGCTGGTCGACCTGCCCGGCACCAAGAAGCTCAAGACCGTCTGCGGACTGATCGTCGGCGAGCACGCGCTGCGCGTGGAGGCGTTCGTCTGCCGGCAGCCCGACGAGAACCGCGAGCAGCTGTGGACCTATCTGCTCCAGCACAACGCGCGCATGTACGGGGTCTCCTACTCCATCGACGGCGTCGGCGAC